>NZ_CP095045.1:2700000-3000000 GCF_022919155.1 Leucobacter allii | reverse complement strand
CGAGCGGGCCGGCCTCGTCGTCGAGACCGAGCCGGGGGCGCTGCCCTTCGCCGAGGTGCGCGCCGCGCTCCGCGAACGCCTCGGCGCAGCGGCCGCGCCGCTGTGGGCGACCGAGACCGACGCGATCCCGCGCCTTGCGGGAGGCAAACCCGATCTCGCGGCGCTCACCGCCTGGATCGGCCGAGTGCGCGACAGCTTCCGCCAGGCGCGCGGCGGCGGCCCTGCCGACCCCGCCACCCGACGGTCCCCGAACGAGGAGGAGAACGCGTGAATCAGGCCAAGGATCGCCGCCGCTCCGGCAACCCCGCGGTGCGGGCGGCCGCCGCACGAATCACCGCGGCGGGCGGGCAGCCGCGGATCACCTGGCGGAACTGGGTCGGCGGCGCGCGACTGCGCACCCTGCCGCTCGCCGTCGCGCCCGTCGCCGCGGGCGCCGGCATCGCCCACATGGTGCGCGACTTCTCCTGGCCGCTCTCGCTGCTCGCGCTCGCGGTCGCCGTGTTCCTGCAGATCGGCGTGAACTACGCGAACGACTACTCCGACGGCATCCGCGGCACCGACGACTTCCGAGTCGGCCCCGCCAGGCTCACCGGTTCGGGGCTCGTCGAGCCGAAGCGCGTGCTCGCGCTGGCGCTCGGCTTCTTCGCCCTCGCGGCGATCAGCGGCCTCGCGGCCGTGGTGCTCAGCGGGCGATGGTGGTTCCTCGCGCTCGGCGTGCTCGCGATCCTCGCCGCGTGGTTCTACACCGGGGGGAAGCGCCCCTACGGGTACGCGGGGCTCGGCGAGGTAATGGTCTTCATCTTCTTCGGCCTGGTCGCGACGGTCGGCACCGTGTACCTCCAGAGCGACGTGCAGACCCAGGAGGCCTGGTTCGCGGGGGCCGGGGTCGGGCTCTTCGCGGTCGCCGTGCTCGTGGTGAACAACCTCAGGGACATCCCGACCGATCGGCTCGCGGGGAAGCGGACGCTCTCCGTACGGATCGGCGCGACCGCCTCCCGCGTGCTCTACATCCTCTGCGTGCTGCTGCCGTTCGCGGTGCCGCTGCTCTTCGGCTTCGTGAACCCCGGCATGGTCCTGGTGTGGTTCGTGCTGCTGCTCGTCGTGCCCGCCGTGCTCATCGTGCTCTGGGGCAGGACGCCGCGCGAGCTCATCCTCGTGCTGCAGCTCACGAGCTTCGCGGCCCTCGCCTACGGCATCCTGCTCGGCGTCGGCTTCGCCTTCTGAGCCGGCCTCGGAGCCGGTCTCAGCTCGTGAGGCGGTTGAGGAGGTCGTCGCCCGCATCGCCCGGGTCGGCACCGGCCGCGGCGGGGGCCGGTGCGCCGCCCGGCCGGCTCGCGTCGGCCAGGGAGCGCTGCGCGAGCACGACCGCGTCCTCGATCGTGCGCTCGCCGCGCTCGAGCGCCTGCAGGTTGCGTGCGCGCAGGGCCCGCCCCGCCTTGTCCGCCGTGACGATCGCCGAGCACTGCGCCTTCACGGAATCGATCACGGCCCAGATCGTGTCCTCCGAGATGACGGGCGCCTGAGCCGCGTTCGCGATCGCCTCGACGGACTGCGCCGTCTCCGCGAAGGCGCTCTGGATGAGCTTGTTCGTGCCGTCCTGCACCGCGTCGCCGATCTCGCTGCCCTCCCGTGCGAAGGCCGCCTGCTGCCACATGGCGAGCGAGCGACGGGCGGAGGGCAGGCCCATGGTGCGGAAGGTCGCGAGGCGCCGGCGGAGCGCGAAGGTCGTGACGATGAGGTTGCGCGTCGCCGGGGCGTGCGCGAAGCCGAGGAAGAACTGCGAGCGCCAGTCGGCCCACGACTTCTCGGTCTCGGAGAGCACGAATGACAGGTTCGCATGGATCTCGCGCAGCTCGCTCACCGCGATGGTCTCACCGCGGTACGCGACGGACTCGGCCCCCGCGGCCTCGGCGCCGCGCAGCGCCGCGTCGGCCTCGTCGAAGTCGCCGCGCAGCACCTCGATGACCTGCTCGAGCGCCGCGAGCACGGCGACGACGTCGTCCATGTGCTCGAGGGTCTGCCGGTGCAGCAGCTGGCCGCGGGCGATGTTGTCGGCGAGGGAGGTCTCCATCTCCTGCAGCTTCACCTCGGCGAGGTCGATCTTGTCGGAGATCGGCTTCGACTCTCGCACCATCGTCGTCAGCGTGTAGCGGCCCTTCTTGAACCAGCCGACGACGGTGTTCACGGCGTCCTCGAGCTTCTGCGACCGCCACTTCTTCTCGAAGCCGTCCATGGTGCGCAGCATGTCGTTGACGATGGCGTCGGCCTCGGGCACCTTGATCTGGCGCTGCGCCTCGAGCAGCTGCACGGAGGCGCTGTTCATCTTCTCCATGATCGGCCCGCCGAAGGTGACGATCTGATTGACGTCGTCGGCGAACTTCCTGGCGAGCACGGGTGCGCCCCGCTCGAGGTCGGCGCGCTGCTGCGCCGTGAGCAGGCTGCGGAACTTGAACGCGGCGTCCTCGGGCCGCCGCACCTCGACCCCGTCGTCCGGGGCCTCGGCGATGGCGGCCTCCAGCGGGGTGCCCGGCACCTCCGCGCTCGGTGTGTCGCCCGGCTCGATCAGCGCGGCGAAGTCG
Organism: Leucobacter allii; assembly: GCF_022919155.1. Lineage (NCBI taxonomy): Bacteria > Bacillati > Actinomycetota > Actinomycetes > Micrococcales > Microbacteriaceae > Leucobacter > Leucobacter allii. The sequence continues at coordinate 2,997,421 of NZ_CP095045.1, read as the reverse complement.
ATGGCGACGGTCTCCTGCTCTTCGGACATCGTTCGGCTCCTTCGGGGTGGGGTGGGAATCTCAGGACTCGCGGTCGGGGTAGACGTCGGAGAGCTTGGCCTCGGCGACGGTCTTGATCAGGGAGTCGAGCGCGACCTTGAACTCGAGGTCGCGCGACTCGTTCACCTGGCGGATGTTCTCGACGGCCTGCTGATCGACGGACTCGACGGCACGCCGCACCTCGGCGAGACGCGCCTCCGGGTTGCTCCAGTACTGGGGATTGCGCAGGATGTCGCCGTAGTAGTCCTCGTGCAGCGCCTTGAGCAGTTTCGACAGCGTGTCCTTGTACTGCGACTGCAGCAGGCGGATCTGCTGATCCGTGCCGCGGCGGCGCACCCGCACGAAGAGCTCCGAGACGTGCTGGGCGAGCGCCGCGATCCGTTCGCCGAGGTCGGGGTAGGCCCCGGTCAGTTCCTCGAGCGCGTCGACGGCCTCCGAGACGTAGGCGCCGTCCTCGCCGTCGAGCGCCGCGGCGAGCTCTTTCTCGAGCTTCGCCGAGATGGCGAACGCCGTCCGCTCGCGCCGGCGACGGCGCCGCAGGATCAGCCAGACGGCGCCCGCAGCGACGGCCGCGACCGCGAGCGCGGCGCCCGCGATGATGCCGGCGCCCGCGCCGATCGCGGCATCGGGGGCGTCCGCTCCGGCCGCGGGGACGAGCTCGTCCCGGATCGCGGCGACGGCCGTGCCGCCGTCGCTCGCGCCCTGGGAGTAGAGCGCCTCCGTGATCGCGGCGGCATCGCCCGCGGAGGAGACGGCGAAGCGATCCGTCGCCCGGTCCTCGATCACGATCACGGTCTCGGCGCCGGTCGCGCTCCGGAGCTCCGCGGCGATCGTGCTCGAGGGCACGCTCTGCGCCTGGTCCGGCTGCGGGATGACGACGACACGCACGCCCTCGGGGAGGGCGGAGCCCAGCTCCGCCGCGTTCTCGACGGAGGCCCCGTCGACCAGGCAGACCGGCTGCTCGCCGCAGCTCTGGGCGATCCGCCCCGCCTTCGAGGCCGCGTGGGCCGGCGAGGCGAGCGCGCCGGGGGCGCCGGCCGCCAGCAGCGCGCCGGCGAGCGCGAGGCCGGCGAGCCCCGCGCTCCGCGCCCTCCTGAAGCATCCCACGCTGCCAGCCTAGAAGTTGTTCATCACGGACTGGAAGGTCTCCGTGATCTTCTGCGGATCGGTCGCATCGAAGACCTGGCCGCCCGAGGCCGTGGCGAGGCGCTGCAGGGAGTCGACGTCGGCGTTGTTCGAGTAGGCGATCGCGAAGATGCGCACCGGCTGGTCGTTGCCGCCCTCCTGCTGATCCGCGTTGATCCGCTGGATCAGGGTGTCGAGCCGCGTCGTCGAGTCGGTGTCCTCGCCGTCCGAGAGCACCACGATCGCGTTGATGCGCCCCGGCTCGGCGTGGCCCTGCATGTAGTCGTACGCGGTCGCGATGGCGTCGTACATCGGAGTGCCGGCGCGCTGGCTGTTCGCGAGGTCCTCGATGCTCATGCGGAGCCCCTCCTTGTCGCCGCCGAGGGTCGAGAACTCGCGGACCACGCCGATGCCCGGCGTCTCGGCGCCGTCGATCTCGGAGGAGATCCCGGTCGTGAACGCCCAGACGCCGATCTCATCGGTCGAGCGCACCTGGCCGAGCGTCGTCGTCGACCCCTCGATCGCGCCGTCGAGGCGGCTCCGGCCCTCGCCGATGCTCTCGTCCATGGAGCCCGAGATGTCGATGAGCTGCAGCACCGCCGAGGGCTTGCGGATCGTCGCCCACTGGTCGATCGCGGCGGAGACGACCGCCGGATCCGGCTGCGGCAGCGAGGTCGCCGGCTGCGCGGGATCGATGCCGACATCCTCGTTCAGCGTCGCGCTGACGTCGATCTCGTCGTCGAGGGGTCGGAAGCCGTACTCCGGCAGCGTCTCCTGGGCCGCCTGCGTGTGCAGGAACGCGACGAAGGCCTCCGAGGCCGCCCGCTGCTCCGGGGTCACCCAGTCCGCCCCGAGCACGACCGCGGGGTTGTCGCTCCAGAGCGAGCCCTCCTCGGGATAGACGGCGACGAGCTTCTCGTCCGGCGGGGTCAGCGTCTCGCCCGGCTGCACCGTGTGCGAGTCGGGGTTGCCGATGTTGTAGTTGTAGAGCGAGGTCTCCTCGAGCGCGATCGCGCTCACGTAGGAGGACCCGCCGCCCGAGGTCTTGTCGGCGAGGTTCTGGAGCACCTTGCCGGTCGTGTCGCCGTAGTGGATGGCGCCCGATTCGAAGGTGCGGGAGAAGTCCTCGGCCGCCGCGACGTCCTCCGCGGTGAGTCCCTCCGACTTCCCCGAGGCCGCGTAGGCCTGCATGAGCAGCGTCGACATGCCGGTGGTCGAGCTGTTGGGGTTCGTCTTGGCGATCTTGAAGGAGCCCCAGATGGGCTTGCCGACCGCGCCCCACCCCTCCGGGTCCGCGATGAGATCGCGGATCTCGGCGATGCTGATGGGCTGCTCGGGGTAGTCGAGCGCGCGCGCCATCGACGCGGGCATGCCGAACACGACGGGCGTCTTGGTGAAGCTCTCAGCCCCGGCGACGACGCCCTCCCCGGCGATCGAGGCGACGCGGTCCGTCCAGACGGTCGACGCCGGCGACCACACGGTCGGAGCGGTGTCCGCGCCGAGGGCCCACTCCTCGGTCGAATCGGAGAGGTACTCCGCCGCCTTGCCCGAGGCCACGTTGACGGCGTGCACGGTGGCGCACTGCTCGAGCCCCTCGTGCTCCGCGGACTCCTTGAACTGCGCTCCGAGGTCCTCCATGAGGTTGACCTTCTCGGAGGAGGTCGCGACGACGACGGCCGTGCAGCCGTCGTCAGCGCCCTCGCCGGCGAGCAGGGACCCGCTCGCGGAGCACCCGGCGAGCAGCAGCGCGCCCGCACCCGTTGCGGCGATGACCCCGGTCAGCCTCCGGGCGAGCACTCCGTCGAACACCGTCACGTTGCGCTCCCCTCGAGTCCGGCCCCGATGCGCGATCGACACCGGCGGCGCAGGGCCGGCGACGCGAGCGACGCCACACCCTGGGAACCAACATACGCCATTGCGCATGCGGGATTCCTGCGCGTGCGGGAGTCAGGTGCGCGCGGGCGTCATGCGTTTGGGGGAGTCAGGCGCGCGCGTCGGGATCCGCGTCGGCCGCCGTCCGCCCGCGGCTCGCCGCTGCGTCTCCCGCTGTCGCGCCTTCCGCAGCTGTGTGTTCCGCTGCCGCATCTTCCGCAGCTGCGTGTCCCGCTGCCGCGACTTCCGCCGCGTCATCCGCCGCCGTGTCCTCCGCCGCCGCGTCCTCCGTCGCTGCTTCCGGGCGGATCTCGGCGTCGCCGTCGAGCGCCGCATCCTCGGCGATGTCGTCGGCGGTGCGATCCCGGTTGCGCCAGTCGTGGATGCTCTCCGCGGCGATGCTCCGCGGCTTCGAGAGCAGCAGCACCGAGAGCGAGATGCCGATGAGCGCGGCGAAGACCGCGGCGACGAGCGCGGCCGTCATCATGGAGAACCGCAGCGCCAGGCCCAGCACGTAGACGAGGGCGAACGGCACGGCGAAGAAGACGAGTCGCAGAACCGTGTAGGTGATCCAGGCGGAGCGGGTGCGTTTCACCCGCTCGAGTGTACCCGCGGAGCCTGGGCCCGGGCTCCGCCGCCCGCACGGCAGCCGCGGACGGCCGGCTCCCTGGTGGGACGGGTACGATGACGGTATGGTGCGATTCGTGATTATCGGGATCGTCATCGCCGTGGCATTCACGCTGTATGCGCTCGTCGATGCGGCGATGACCGACGGATCGCGCGCGCGGGGCGTGGGCAAGCCCGTCTGGGTGGTGCTCATCGTCGTGCTGCCCGTGGTCGGCGGCATCCTGTGGTTCTTCGTGGGCAAGGGATCGGCCGCCGCGCCGGGTCGGGCGAGGCCCGCGCCGGACGACGATCCGCGCTTCGCCGGCACGCGGATGTCGAGCAGCGACCTCGACACGCACATGCGCGATCTCGAGGAGCGCCTCCGCGAGCTCGACAACGAGACCTTCCCCGGCGAGCGCCCGGGATCGGGCGCCGATCCCGCATCGGAGACGGCCGATCCCGGGGGCGTCCGGCCGCAGGGTCCCGCGCCCGGCGGCGCGGCGTCCGGAGCTTCCGACGCGGGGACGGCCGATTCGCCCGCCGAGCCCGACGCCGAGGGCGATCAGGCGGATGGCCCGGCGGCGCCCGGGGAGCCCGGCAAACGCGCCGACGGCGACGCGGCCGCGCAGTGAGCGGGGCGCCGAGGCCGGCCGCCGCCTCGATGTTCGCCGTCGAGCTGCTGGCCGAGCTCATCCGCCGCGGCGTCCGCGACGCGGTCGTGTGCCCGGGCTCCCGCTCGCAGGCGCTCGCGCTCGCCGCCGCGGCGGCCGAATCCGCCGGCGCCGTGCGCCTCCACGTGCGGCTCGATGAGCGCTCGGCCGCCTTCTTCGCCCTCGGGATCGCTCGCGAGACCGGGCTCCCCGCACCGGTCATCGTGACGAGCGGGACGGCGGTCGCGAACCTCGGCCCCGCGGTGCTCGAGGCGCACGAGGCTCGGATCCCGCTCCTGCTGCTCACCGCGGACCGACCGACGGAGCTCCGCGGGATCCGTTCGAACCAGACCACCAGGCAGGCCGAGCTCTTCGGCCCCGTCGCGCGGCTCGTGCGCGACGTGCCGGCGCCGGATTACGGTCCGGACGGCGACCTCGCGCGCGATTCGGGGCGAGACCCGGGCGCGCTCGCGCGCATGGCGCTCGCGGCCGCGCTCGGAGCATCGGGCGGAGCGCCCGCTGGGCCCGTGCAGCTCAACCTCGCGTTCCGGGAGCCGCTGTCCGGCACCGCGGGGTTCGACGGCATGATCGCCCGCGGCTTCGCGGAGGCCGCGGCCGAGGGCGGGCAGGCTCGCGCGACTCGCGCGGCGTCGCATGGCGTGGGTGCTGGTGCTCGTATCGGCACGGGTGCCGATGCGGATCGGGCCGATGCCGATGGCGCCGCTCATGTGCCCGACCGCGCATACGTCCACCGCGGTGACGTGCTCGCCGTCGCGATCGCGGGAGCCGGTGCCGGCCCCGAGGCCGAGGCGTTCGCGCACGCCGCCGGGATCCCGCTCCTCGCCGAGGTCGTCAGCGGTGCCCGCTTCGGGCGCGAGGCGATCGCCGCGTACGCGAGCCTCATCGACGACCCCGCCGTCGGCGGACTCGTGGAGCAGGCGATCGTCTTCGGCCACCCGACGCTCACCCGCCAGGTGCCCGCCCTGCTGCGCCGCGACGACGTGGACGTCGTGGTCGTCGACCCGCACGCCGGTCCGGGCGTCGATCACTATGATCCGAGCCGCTCCGCCCGCGTGGTGCGCGAGGCCCGCGTCGCCGACGACCACGACGCGGCCGCGCTCCGGCGCTGGCTGGGCGCCTGGGTCGTCGCCGACCGCGCCCTGCAGCGCGCGCGCAGCACCGCGCACGAGCCCGACCTCGACGCCGCGCGCGCGACCGGCTACCAGGAGCGCAACGCCTTCGCCCGGGCCGAGGTCGCGGCGCTGCGCGAACCGGTCACGCGGGCGATGCTCGTCGAGCGCGTGTGGCGGGCCACCTGGCCGCACGACCGGCTCGTGCTCGCGGCCTCGCGGCTCGTTCGGGTGCTCGACGGCCTCGCGCCCGCCCGCCGCGCCCTCGTGCACGCGAACCGCGGCCTCGCGGGCATCGACGGCACCGTGGCGACCGCCCTCGGCATCGCCGACGCGGCGCAGTCCGATCCCGACCCCGTGCGCGCTGCCGGGACCGTGCGGCTCGTGATCGGCGACCTCGCGCTGCTGCACGACGCCGGCTCGCTGCTCCTGCCCGCGGCGGAGTCGCGGCCGCGCATCCAGGTCGTCGTCGGCAACGACGGCGGCGGCACCATCTTCGACGGACTCGAGGTCGCGGCCTCGGCCCCGCCCGCCGCCTTCGAGCGGGTGATGCGCACGCCGCAGCACGCCGAGCTGTCCGCGCTCGCCGCCGCCTACGGCTGGGAGTACCGGCGCGCCGAGAACCGCGGCGAGCTCGACCGGCTGCTCACCGAGCCCGTCGCGGGCCCCGTGCTCGTCGAGGTCGTGCTCGCGGACCCTGCTCCTGCTCCTGCTCCTGCTCCTGCTCCTGCTCCTGCTCCTGCTCCTGCGGACTGACGCAGTATCGGCTCAGGCAGGCCCGCCGCCGGTGCGGCCTGATGCGTGGCCGGCGCGGGCCCGCCTGCTGCGTGCGCCTCGGCTCGCCGCTCCGGTCTTGCCTGCCTCCGTGCCCGCGCGCCTCGCGCCGCCCCGCTCCGCGTGTGCGCCCCGCTCCGCGTGTGCGCGCCGCCCCGCACGTTCGGTCGTGGATGCGGCTTCGGTGAGCAGCATTCGCCGTTTGCGGGCTCACGGACGCCGCATCCCTCACGGAACGCGCGGCGGCGGAGGGCGCGGGGGCGCGGAACGCGTGAAGACCGCACGTTCGGTCGGTGATGCGGCTTCGGTGAGTCGTGATTCGCGTTTGAGGGCTCACGGACGCCGCATCCGTCACGGAACGTGCGGCGGCGGAGTGTGCGGCGGCGGAGCGGCTGGCGGCGGAGCGTCTGAATGCCGAACGAACGGCGGCGGAGCGGCTGGCGGCGGAGCGCCTGGCGGCCGAACGAACGGCGGCGGAGCGCGCGGCGGAGCGGACGCGCGAGAATGAAGGCATGTCAGACACCGGATGGGCGCAGCTGCTCGATCGCGTCCGCGCGCAGATCCCCGAGCTGCTCGCGGAGTTCCTCGACGAACTGCGGACGCACGGCGGCTACGCGGACGGCGAGGTGCCGCAGGCGGACATCGAGCGCACCGCGCTGCAGGCCTTCGACCTCTTCCTCGACCGACTCGCCGATCCCGAAGGGGCTGCGTCCTCCGCGTTCCCCGAGGCGCTCGGGCGGCGGCGGGCGCGCCAGGGCATGCGGGTCGAGCAATTCGCGGAAGGGGTCAGGATCAACTTCCGCCTGCTCTGGCGCGCGCTGCACCGGGCTGCCCAGCCCGACCTCGTCGACGCGCTCGTCGCCGGCGGCGAGCGCGTGCTCACCGTCGTCGAGGGATACGCGACGGAGGTGCAGGCCGCGTTCCTCGACGAGACGCAGACCATGGCGCGCTTCCATCGGACCGCCCGCGAGCGCGCCCTCGCCCGCATCTTCTCGGGGGCCGCCGCGGAGGAGGAGCTGCGCGCCGCGGCGGAGACCCTCGCGCTGCCGTTCGAGCAGCGGTACGAGCTCGTCTCGCTCGCCTCCGACGGCGTCGCGGAGGAGCTGCGCCGGAGCCTCGCGGAGCAGGCGCTCTGGGTCTACGAGGACGACGACCTCGTCCACGCCTTCCGGGCTCGGCGCGGGAGCGTCGACTGGTCCCTCGCGGTCCGCGATGTCGCGGGCGCCCGCGTCGCCCGCGTCCACGGCGTCGCCGCGCTCGCTCCAGCGGCCGCCCTGACCCGCCGGATCAGCGCGCTCGGCCGGGCGAACCGGATCCTCTCGGCGCGCGAGGCGTTCCCTGCACTGCTCCAGGAGCGCGCGCTGACCCTGTTCGCGGGCTTCGAGGAGGAGCTCCTGGGGGACTGGCGCCGCGCCCCGGCCGAGGAGCGCCTCAGGCTCGCAGAGACCCTCCGCGCCTTCATGCGCCGCGGCTCCGTGAAGGAGGCGGGCGAGGAGCTGTTCCTGCACCGCAACACCGTGTTCAAGCGCCTCCGGGCGTTCCAGGATCTCACCGGGCTCGACGTCACGGTGCCCGCGGATGCTGCGATCGCGGCGGTGATGCTCGCCGAGATCGCCGAGGTGTGAGGATCAACACGGCGGCGGCGGGATCGGCGGCGTTCTGACACTCCGCGCCTCGCGGGCCGCGCCTAGGCTCGGATCGCGGGCGCCGCGCCGCCCGCCGCCGCATCGAGCCGAGAGGACCCCGCCCATGATCCCCACTGAAATCGTCGAGCGCATCCTGGCGGCCGTCGACGCCCGCTTCGACGCCCAGCTCGAGCGCACCGCGGAGCTCGTCGCCTCGCCGTCGCTGCGCGCCGGCGAGGAGCCCGCGCAGGATCTCGTCGAACGCGGACTCCGGGAGCTCGGTCTCGAGATCGACCGCTGGACCATCGATTCGCCCGAGCTCCGCGCGCATCCGGGCTTCGGGCGGGCCACGGTCGACTACGGCGCCATGACCAACGTCGTCGGCACGTACCGGCCCGCCCGGGAGGTCGGCCGCTCGCTGATCCTCAACGGGCACATCGACGTGGTGCCCGAGGGGCCCCAGGAGCAGTGGTCGCGCTCGCCGTGGGACGCCGAGATCCGCGACGGGTGGATGTACGGGCGCGGCGCCGGCGATATGAAGGCCGGGCTCATCGCGAACCTGTTCGCCTTCGAAGCGATCGGCGCGGCCGGTCTCTCCCTCACCGGACGCGTCCACCTGCAGTCGGTCGTCGAGGAGGAGTGCACCGGCAACGGCTCGCTCGCGGCGCTGCTGCGCGGCTACACGGCGGACGCGGTGATCATCTCCGAGCCGGAGGAGGACGCTCTCGTGCGCGCGAACGTCGGCGTGCTCTGGTTCACCGTCCGCGTGACCGGGAGCCCCACGCACCCGCGCGAGATGGCGAACGGCTTCAACGCCATCGATGCCGCGTACGAGGTCATCGCGGCGCTCCGCGGGCTCGAGGCCGATTGGAACGCCCGACGCAGCGAGCACCGCTATTTCGAGGATCTCGACCACCCCATCAACTTCAACATCGGCGGCATCCGCGGCGGCGACTGGCCCTCGAGCGTCCCGGCGTGGTGCGAGCTGCAGGTGCGGGTCGCCACCTACCCGGGCACGACCGCCGACGACGCCTGGGGCGAGATCGTCGCGTGCGTCGAGCGGGCCGCGCGCACCGCCTCGCCCCGGCCCTTCGAGGTCGGGCTGACGCCCGACGGCTTCTACGCCGAGGGCTATGTGCTCGAGCCCGGGAGCGACGCCGAGGGCCTGCTCGAGGAGACGCACCGCGCGGCCTTCGACCGCGAGCTCACGAGCTTCACGACCCCCGGATACCTCGACGGGCGCGTCTTCGTGAACTACGGGGACATGCCGACGCTCGTCTACGGACCCGTGTCCGAGAACATCCACGGTTTCGACGAGCGGGTGAGCATCGAGTCGATCCGCCGCTGCACGCAGTCGATGGCGCTGTTCCTCGCCTCCTGGTGCGGGGTCGAGGAGGCCGAGCGGAGCTCCTGAAGACCGCGGGTGCTCGAGATCCCGCCGCGCGCCCGGTCGGAGATGCGGTTTCGGTGAGATGCGATCCGCGCGGGCGGACGCACCGAAACCGCATCTCCGACGGCATGCGCGCCGCCCGGGGACTCCCGCCCGGCCGGACGCTGCCCCTACAGTGGGGGTGACGGCCACGAGGAAGGGCGGGCGCATGTCGGGTGCATTCTGGGAGGCGGATCCGGGCGAGCTGCTCCGGGTCCGTGAGGGCTTCGCCCTCGGCGATGTCGATCCGGCAGCGACACCGGGGACCTCCGGGGGCAAGAAAGGCGGGATCGCGGAGCTCGCCCGCGCCGCCCAGGAGCTGCGCGGTCTGCAGGAGAAGCTCTTCGCCCAGAGCCGTCTCGGCGCGCCGGATCGGCTGCTCGTCGTGCTCCAGGCCATGGATGCGGCGGGCAAGGGCGGCATCGTCAACCACGTCTTCTCCCTTGTCGAGCCCTACGGGTTGCGCCTCACCGCGTTCAAGGCCCCGACCGCCGAGGAGCGGGCGCACGACTTCCTCTGGCGGGTCGAGCGCCGACTGCCCGGCCCCGGCGTGATCGGCGTGTTCGACCGCTCGCACTACGAGGACGTGCTCATCCAGCGCGTGCGCGGCCTCGCGCCGCCCGAGGAGATCGAGCGCCGCTACGGCGCGATCGTCGACTTCGAGCGGCGCTTCGTCGAGGACGGCGGGCGGATCGTGAAGATCATGCTGCACATCTCGCCCGAGGAGCAGGCCGAGCGCCTCCTCTCGCGGCTCGACGACCCCGAGAAGCACTGGAAGTACAACGCGGGCGACGTCGAGGAGCGGGTGCACTGGGCGGCCTACATGGAGGCCTTCGGCGCCGCGATCGCGCGCAGCGACGCGCCGAGCGCGCCCTGGTTCGTCGTCCCGGCGAACGCGAAGTGGTACGCCCGAGCCGCCGTGCAGCGGATCGTGATCGGCGAGCTGCAGCGCATCGATCCCCGGTGGCCCGATCCCGGCTTCGACGTCGCCGCGGAGCGCGCCCGCGTCGAGGCGACGCTCGGACTGCGCTGGCCCTGAGCGGCGCGGCGGCCGGGCTCAGGGGCGGCCCGCGGGCTATGCGGCGAACGCCTCGGTGACCGGACGGAGCTTCGACACCGTCTCGCCGAGCTCGTGCTCGGGATCCGAGCCGGCGACGATGCCGCCGCCCGCGCTCGCGACGACGGCGCGGGCGCCCGAGCCCGGCTGCGGGTCGCCGAGCTGCGCGCAGCGCAGCGCGATGACCCACTCGCCGTCGCCGGCCGCATCGATCCAGCCCACCGCGCCCGAGTAGCGGCCGCGGTCGAACGGCTCGAGCTCCGCGATGGCCGCGACGGCCGCGGAGGTCGGTGTGCCGGCCACGGCCGCGGTCGGGTGCAGCGCACCGACGAGCTCGAGCGCCGAGCTGCGCTCGTCGAGGCTCGCACCGAGGTCGGTCGCGAGGTGCCAGACGTTCGGGAGGCGCAGCGGGAACGGCTCCTCGCTCGTGCTGAGGTCCCGCACGTGCGGCGCGAGCGCCGTCACCACGCTCTGCACCGCGAAGGCGTGCTCGTGCTGCTCCTTCGCGCTCGTCACCAGCTCGTCGCGCGCCCGGGCGTCGCGCGCCTCGTCCTCGGGATGCCTGCCGCGCGTGCCCGCGAGCACGCGCGCGGAGACCGCGCCTCCCGTCGAGCGGATGAGGGTCTCGGGGCTCGCGCCGACGAGACCGTCCACCGCGAAGGTCCAGCAGTCGAGGTAGCGCTCGGCCAGGCGGCGCAACGGCACCCGGAGATCGGATCCCGCGGGGAGCTCCCCGCGGATGCGACGGGCGAGCACGACCTTCTCGAAGGCGCCGTCGTCGATGCGCCCCACCGCTTCGCGGACACCCGACAGGTAGTCGTCCACGGCCTCCGCGGCGAAGCCGACGCCAGGCCACGATCCCTCGGGAGCGGCCGCGGGCAGCGCCGCGGCGCCCGTGCCGTCCGCGGGCGGCGGAGCGTCCGTGGCGGCGGGATCGTCCACGCGACGGATCTCGGTCACCCACCAGCGGTCGCGATGCCGCGCGACGAGCAGCCGGGGCACGACGAGCACGCTCTCCGCGCCGCTCGCATCGTCGAAGGCGAAGGTGCCGAGCGCCACGAGCCCGGTGCCGGGCAGCCGCACGGGATCGTCGATCCGCGCGGCTTCGGCGACCCCGCGCCAGCTCCGCGCCGCGGCGGCGAAGCGATCTGGGCCGGAGAAGCTGAGCCTGAGCACCTCGCCGACGCCCACGCAGCCGCGATCGCCGCGATGCCAGAGCATCGGCTGCTCGGGATCCGCGAGGCCGATGAGATCGGGGGCGCCGTCGAGGAGTCGCGTCACCGCATGCAGGCGCGGTGCCTTCGAATCGCTCTTCACCATCCCAATCTACTCGCCCGCGCTGGGAGCGGCGCTCACGCCCCCAGCTCGCCCGTGAGCCGGCGATGGAAGCGGTCGCTGCGCTCGTCGAGGCCCTCGATGGTCACGGACGCGCCATGCCGCGCGTAGAGCTGCTCCACCGAGTCGAGCGCGGCGACCGTCGAAGCGTCCCAGATCTGAGCGGCGCTGAGATCGATGACGACGCGAGGCGGATCGTCGGCGTACGAGAAGCGCTCGACGAGATCGTTGCTGCTGCCGAAGAACAGCGGACCGTGCACCGTGTAGCGGACGGTCGGCGCGGCGGCGGCACCGTCGGCGCCGGCGGGGTCGCCTCCGGGGTCAGCGACGACCCGGGTGACGGTGATGACATGGGCCACGCGGCGCGCGAAGAGGACCATGGCGAGGAGCACCCCGGCGATGACGCCGTAGGCGAGGTTCTCCGTGGCCACGACGACGGCGATCGTCACGAGCATCACGAGCGTCTCGGGGAACGGCATGCGCAGCAGCGTGCGCGGGCGGACGCTGTGCCAGTCGACCGTCGTCACCGCGACCACCATCATCACCGCGGCGAGCGCGACCATCGGGATCTGCCCCATCACATCGCTGAGCGCGGTGATGAGGCCGAGCAGGAACACCCCGGCCACGAAGGTGGAGACCCGGGTGCGACCGCCGCTCGTCTTCACGTTGAGCACGGTCTGGCCGATCATCGCGCAGCCGCCGGTGCCGCCGTAGGCCGCCGCGAGGATGTTCGCGACGCCGAGGCCCCAGGACTCCCGGCCCTTGTGCGACGGCGTCTCGGTGATCTCGTCGACGAGTTTCGCGGTGAGCAGCGATTCCATGAGGCCCACGAGGGCGACGCTCACCGCGGTCGGCAGGATGATCCCGAGCGTCTCGGCGGTGAGCGGCACCGAGAGCTCGGTGAGGCCGGGGAGTCCGCCGCCGATCCGCCCCTCGTCGGCGACATCGGGCACCTGCAACTGCCAGATCATGGTGATGGCGGTGACGACCACGATGGCGACGAGGGCCGCGGGGACGGCCTTCGTGAGCCGCGGCAGGAGCAGCACGATCGCGAGCGTCGCCCCGAACAGCGCGAGGCCGATCCCGCCGCCGTGAAGCACGTGCGGGACCTGCGCGAGGAAGATCAGGATCCCCAGGGCGTTGACGAAGCCCAGCATCACGGACCGCGGCACGTAGCGCATCAGCCGGGCGAGCCCCGTGAGGCCGAACACCACCTGGATGAGACCGGCGAGCACGATCGCGGGGAGGAGGTACTCCGTGCCGTGCGCCGACGTCATGGGCGCCACGACGAGGGCGACGGAGCCCGCGGCGGCCGTGATGACGCCCGGGCGGCCGCCGAGGAACGACATCCCCAGGACGAGGACGACGGAGGCCACGAGGCTCACCATCGGGTCGACGCCCGCGACCACCGAGAAGGAGATGACCTCGGGGACGAGCGCGAGGGTGGTCACGATGCCGGCGAGCACCTCCCGGCTCAGGCGCATCGGGCTGCGGAGGGCGTCGCGAACGCCGATGCTGCGGGTGCTGTTGGCCATCGCTGCGCGGACCTGTCTTTCTCCTCGGGCCGTCGTGCGCGTCCGGCCGGGACTGCGGGCGGGCGGGAGGGCCGCCCGCAGCAGTGTATCCGCCCCCGGCCGCATCGCCCGTCGGAAGTCCCGTCGGAAGTCCCGCTGCCGTCCTGCCGTCCTGCCGGACGGGCCGCCGGACGGGCCGGCTGCCAGGGTGAACGGCTAGCATGGTGGGGTGACCCATCCCGACACCGCGACCAAGCCGGCAGCCGATGTCTCGGCGATGTTCGACGAGGTCTCGCCGCGCTACGACCTCATCAACGACGTGCTGACCGTGGGCAACGACCGCCTGTGGCGGATCGCCACGACGCGCGCGCTCGCCCCGCGGAAGGGGATGCGGATCCTCGACCTCGCGGCGGGCACCGGCACCTCCTCTGCGGCGCTCGCCGCGCACGGGGCGGAGGTCGTGGCCGCCGACTTCTCGGAGGGCATGCTCGCGGAGGGCCGGCGCCGGCACGCGGGCAACGCGCTCATCGACTTCGTGTGGGCCGACGCGACGGCGCTGCCCTTCGCGGACGACAGCTTCGACGCGGCCACGATCTCCTACGGCCTGCGGAACGTGAGCGATCCGCGCGCGGCGCTCGCCGAGATGCGCCGCGTGGTCAAGCCGGGCGGCCGCGTGGTCATCGCCGAGTTCTCGACCCCGCCCTCGCCGATCGTGCGCGGACCGTACGCGCTCTACGGCCGGCACGTGCTGCCGAGGGTGGCCGGCGCCATCAACCGCGACGCCGCGGCGGCCTACCGCTATCTCAACGAGTCCATCGAGGCGTGGCCGGCGCAGGACGAGCTCGCCGCCTGGTTGCGCGAGGCCGGTTTCGAGCGGGTCGCCTACCGCAACCTCACCTTCGGCATCGTGGCGCTGCACCGCGGCTTCGTGCCGCGGCAGGCTCCCGCCGTGGCCGAGCAGCCCGCCGCGGCGACGAAAAAGCCGGCCGCCGCGAGGAAGCCTGCGGCGACGAAAAAGCCGGCCGCCGCGAAGCAGCAGCCGGCCGCCGCGAAGACGCCCGCAGCCGCGACGAAGTCCGCCGCGGCGAAGCCGGCCACCGGCGGGAAGACGGCTGCGACGCAGCCCGCCGAGGCGACGCAGGCTGCGGCGGCTCGGAAGCCGGCTGCCGCGAAGCAGCCCACCGCGGCGAAAACGCCCGCCGCCGCGAAGAAGCCCGCAGCCGCGAAGAAGCCCGCAGCCGCGAAGAAGCCCGCAGCCGCGAAGAAGCCCGCAGCCGCGAAGACGCCCGCCGCCGCGAAGCAGCCCACCGCGAAGAAGCCGGCCGCCCGGAAGCCGGCCGATGCGGCCGCGGAAGCCGCGGCCGCGCGCGAGAGCAATGGAGAGACCGAGTGAGCCGCCCCATCGCCGAAGACACCGCCACCCAGGCGCTGCCGATGCGCCTCTTCCGGGGCGCCCAGGATCGTAAGCAGGCGAAGGCCCTCCAGGAGCAGCTCGAGCTGCTCGAGTCCGAACTCATGGAGCACCTGCGCTTCGCCTCGCCGGTGGCCGACGCGCCCGCCCGGTATCTCATGGACGCCGGCGGAAAGCGGATCCGGCCCATGCTCACGCTGCTCACGAGCGAGCTCGGTACCGGTCCCAACCCGCTCGTGCGCCGTGCCGCGCAGGCCGTGGAGATGACGCATCTCGCCTCGCTCTACCACGACGACGTCATGGACGACGCCCAGCTGCGCCGCGGCGTGCCCGCGGCGCAGACCGTCTGGTCGAACTCCGTCGCGATCCTCGCGGGCGATCTGCTCTTCGCCCGAGCCTCCTCCCTCGTCTCGGGAATGGGCGAGGAGGCGATCCTGCTCCAGGCCCGCACCTTCGAGCGGCTCTGCCTCGGGCAGCTGCACGAGACGGTCGGGCCGCAGGAGGGCGACGAGCCGATCGCGCACTACATCCAGGTGCTCGCCGACAAGACGGGTGCGCTGATCGCCACCGCGGCGCGCATGGGCGTCATGTTCGGCGAGGGCCCCGTCGAATATGCCGATCCGGTTATGGAATACGGCGAGCGGATCGGGGTCGCCTTCCAGCTCATCGACGACGTGATCGACCTCTCCCCGCAGAAGGACCGGACGGGCAAGCGCGCCGGGACCGACCTGCGAGCGGGGGTCGCGACGCTGCCGACGCTGCTGCTGCGCGAACGCGCCGCCGCCGGCGACACCGCCGATGCCGCCCTCCTCGCCCGCATCGACGCGGGGGTCGCCGCGATCCGCGAGGGCGCCGATCCCGGCCTCCTCGATCCCGAGGTCGACGCCCTGCGCGCCCACGAGGTGACGCGGGAGACCGAGCACACGGCGCGCCGCTGGGCACGAGAGGCCGTGGACGCGCTCGATGCGCTGCCGAAGTCGAACGTCAAGCGCGGCCTGGAGCGCATGGCGGACTCGATCGTGAACCGCGAGGGGTGACGCCCCGCTGAGCCGCACCGGCGCGGCGGAGCGCCGCCGCGGCACTGCGAGTCCGAGGATCTGCGACCCCCGCGGAGAATACCGCTCGGGGAATGAAGGGAAGAACTGAAGCGATGAGCACGATGCGATTGGCGATCGTCGGCGCCGGCCCGGCCGGCATCTACGCGGCGGACCTGCTGATGAAGGCCGAGCGGGACTTCGAGGTGGAGATCGATCTCTTCGAGCAGCTGCCCGCGCCCTACGGGCTCGTCCGCTACGGCGTCTCGCCCGACCACCCGCGCATCAAGGGGATCATCACGGCGCTGCGCGACGTGCTCGACAGCGGCGCCATCCGCTACTTCGGCAACGTCCGCTACGGGCGCGACATCACCCTCGCCGATCTCGAGCGCCACTACCACGCCGTCATCTTCTCGACCGGTGCGATCCGCGATGCGGGGCTCGACATCCCCGGCATCGACGCCGAGGGCTCCTACGGAGCTGCCGACTTCGTGAGCTGGTTCGACGGCCATCCGGATGTGCCGCGCACCTGGCCACTCGAGGCGACGCAGGTCGGCGTCGTGGGCAACGGGAACGTGGCCCTCGACATCTCCCGCATGCTCGTGAAGCACGCCGACGATCTGCTGCCCACGGAGATCCCCGAGAACGTCCATGCGGGCCTCGCGGCGAACCCGATCGAGGAGCTGCACCTCTTCGGCAGGCGCGGCCCGAAGTACGTCAAGTTCACGCCGCTCGAGCTGCGGGAGCTCGGCGAGGTGCGCGACGTCGACATGGTGCTCGACGAGCGCGACTTCGAGGTCGACGACGCGTACGCTGACGAGACCCTCGCGAAGAACAAGCAGGTGCTCGTCATGACGCGCGTCATGAACGCCTGGCGCGAGGAGCAGCGCGCTCGGGAGGCGGGGGAGACGGCGCCGGCGTCGCGGAGGCTGCACATGCACTTCTGGTCGAAGCCCGTGGAGGTCGTCACCGAGGACGGCAGGGTCGCGGGGCTGAAGATCGAGCGCACCGCGCCCGACGGCAACGGCGGCGTGATCGACACCGGCGAGTTCGAGGTCATCCCGATGCAGTCCCTCTACCGCGCCGTCGGGTACTTCGGCTCGCCGCTCGACGAGATCCCCTTCGACGACGCACGGGGCGTGATCCCGAACGCGCAGGGCCGCGTGCTCGATCTCGAGGGGGAGCGCATCCCCGGGGTCTACGCGACGGGCTGGATCAAGCGGGGCCCCGTCGGCCTCATCGGGCACACGAAGTCGGATGCCATGGAGACGCTCGAGTGCCTCATGGAGGATCGGGACGCCTGGTGGACGCCCGAGGTCGTCGCGCCCGAGGCGATCCCCGAGCTGCTGCACGAGCGGGGGGTGCCCTACACGACCATCGAGGGATGGCACCGGCTCGACGCGCACGAGCTCTCGCTCGGCGAGGCCGCCGGGCGCACGCGCGTCAAAGTCGTGCCGCGCGAGGACATGACGCGCATCTCCCGCGCCGAGTAGCGCGCGGCGCGGGCCGGGGGCGACGCGCGAGCGTGCCAGGCGGACGACGAGCCGCGGTCGCGCCTACGCCGCGTCGGTTCCCCTCGCCGCGCCCGTGCCTCCGGTCGTGCGACCCGCTCCGGTCGTGCCACCCGATCCGGTCGTGCCACCCGATCCCGCCGCGATCGTTCCTCCCGCCGCGATCGCCACGAGCGCCCGGCGGGCTCCTGCGAGGTCGCGGCGCGATCCGCGCCAGACGGCGGTGAGCGGCCGTTCGAGCGGCTCCGGCCCGATGGGGACCGCGCGGATGCGGCCGAGCCGGACGTCGTCGCGCACGGCGAGCTCGCTGAGCACCGCGGGCGCGACCCCCTGCGCCGCGGCCGAACGCACGGCCGCCTCGGTGGCGAGCGTGACGAGCGGCGCCCGCGGTGCGCCGCCGACGGCCCGCGCCGCGGCGCGTTCGAAGGCGTCCCGCGTGCCGCTGCCCTCCTCGCGGGCGACGAGCGGGATGCTCGCGAGCTCGGCGAGGGAGACGGCGTCTCGCGCCGCCCAGGGGTGATCCGGGGCGACGGCGACGACCATGCGGTCGCGGCGGACCGGGAGCGAGCCGAGGTCGTGGGGCGCGTCCGGGCACTCGACGAAGCCGAGATCGGCCTCGCCGCCGCGCACGGCTGCGATCGCTTCGCGACTGTTCGCCGTGCGCAGCGCGGTCGCGTCGGGGCTCGAACCGGCCCGCGTCTGCGCGCGCCGCAGCTCGACGAGCCATTCCGGCAGCAGGTGCGCGGCGATGGTCTGGCTGGCGACGATGCGGAGCGCTCGTGCCGGGGAGCCCCGAAGCCCGGCGAGTCCCTCATCGAGGCGATCGGCGGCCGTCAGCACGTCCCGCGCCCAGGCGAGGACGGCGTCGCCCTCCGGGGTCGGGGTCGCACCGGCGGGGGAGCGTCGCAGCAGTTCCACGCCGGCCAGGCGCTCGAGCGCGCGGATCCGATGCGATACGGCCTGCTGGGTGACGCGGAGCTCGCGCGCCGCCGCCGAGAGGCTTCCGAGGCGCGCGGCGCTCTCGAGGACGCGGAGTTCGATGAGTGAGGCGCCGGGCATGCCCCCAGGATACAAACGGGGCTTGTACCGGCCAAGTGATCCGGGGTCACGTCCTGCCCCTCGCGGAGGGCAGACTGGGGGGCATGCAGTTCGCCCCCGTCGCCACGCTCCCCGTCCGTCTCCTCGACCGGGGGCGCGCGGTGTGGCCCGGGGCGCTGGTGTGCGCGGCGATCGCGGCGATCGCGACCGGCATCGGCGCGCTCGCGCCGCTCCTCGGTTCCGCGATTCCCGCCGTCGTGCTCGGCGTCGCCGTCGCATGCATCCGGCGGCCCGGTCCCCGGCTCGCACCCGGGGTGGGATACGCCGGGAAGTTCGTGCTGCAGTGCGCGGTCGTGCTCCTCGGGGCCCAGCTCTCGCTCGCGAGCATCGCCGCGGTCGGCCTCGAGTCGCTGCCGGTCATGCTCGTCTCCCTCGCCGTGTGCCTGCTCGCCGCCTGGGCGCTCGGGCGCGCACTCGGCGTCGATCGCGACATCCGCACCCTCATCGGCGTCGGCACCGGCATCTGCGGCGCCTCGGCCATCGCGGCGATCGCCCCCGTGATCAAGGCGCGGAGCGCCGATATCTCCTACGCCGTGTCGACGGTCTTCCTCTTCAACGTGCTGGCCGTGCTCGCGTTCCCGGCGGTCGGCCACGCCCTCGGCATGTCGCCGCGCGCCTTCGGCCTGTTCGCCGGCACCGCGGTCAACGACACGAGCTCGGTGGTGGCCGCGGCGAGCGTCTACAGCGCCTCCGCGCTCGGCTTCGCCGTGGTCGTCAAACTCGTGCGCACGCTCATGATCATCCCCATCAGCGTCGGGCTCGCGGTCGTCGAGGCGCGACGGGACGGGGAGGGCGGCCGGATGACCCCGGCGCGGCTCGTGCGGCTCGTGCCCTGGTTCCTCATCGGCTTCCTCGTCGTGGCGACGATCCGTTCGAGCGGAGCGCTGCCGGACGGCGCCGTGGCGGCCGCCACGCAGCTGAGCGTGTTCCTCGTGGCGATGGCGCTGGCCGGCATCGGCATGTCGACCGATCTGCGGGCGATCCGCGCCGCCGGGTTCCGCCCCCTGCTGCTCGGCGGCGCGCTGTCCCTGCTCGTCGCGGCGACCACGCTCGCCACGATGGCGCTCACCGGCCGCCTGGGGTGATCCGGCCGCGCGGGTGATCCGCCCGCCTGGCGTGATCCGGCCGGGCGGTCCCCTGCCCGGGGGCGTCGCGTCAGTTCGTCAGCACGAGCGTCGCGGTGGCGGACAGCGTGCCGCCGGTGCCGTTCACGAGGCAGCTGCGCGCGCCGGGGATCGTCACGCCGGGGGACTCCCCGCGGAGCTGCCGCACGGCCTCGATGACGGCGAGCGTGCCCCGTCGCCCGGGGTGATTGGAGGAGAGTCCGCCGCCGTCGGTGTTGATGGGGAGCGAGCCGCCCGGTCCGATCGCGCCGCTCTCGATGAATCCGCCGCCCTCGCCGGGGCCGCAGAACCCGAGGCTCTCGAGAGTGAGCAGCACCGTGATGGTGAAGGAATCGTAGATCTGGGCGCAGTCGATATCGGTCGTCGAAAGACCCGCCGACGCGAGCGCCCGTCTCCCCGATTCGCGTGCGGAGGTGACGGTGAAGTCGGGCATCTGATTCATCTGCACCTGTCCGATGGCCTCTCCCCAGCCGTCGAGGAAGACGGGCCGCGTGCGCAGGTCGCGGGCGCGCTCCGCCGAGACCATGACGAAGGCGCCCCCGGAATCCGAGACGACGCAGCAGTCCAGCCGGTGGAGGGGGTCGGAGATCATGGGCGATGACAGCACGTCGTCGACGGTGATCGGCTCGCGGTACATCGCGTGCGGATTGCGCGCCGCGTTCTCCCGCAGCTGCACGGCGACGGCTGCGAGCTGTTCCGGGGTCGTGCCGTACTCGTGCATGTGGCGCGTCGCGGCCAGCGCGTAGCTCGCGACCGTCGTCGGCCCGTACGGCACCTCCCACTGGCCGGGGCCGGAGGCGTTGGTATTGAAATCGGGAGCGGGGAGGGGCGATGAGCGACCGCTCGAGCCGTAGGAGACCACGACGACGTCGGCGAGACCCGCTTCGATGGCGAGCGCCGCATGCCCGGCCTGCGAGATCGAGGCGGCGCCCCCGATGTCGGTGGAATCGAACCACCTCGGGCGGATCCCGATGTACTCCGCGACCTCCGCGACGCTCATCTGCCAGCCGGCTTCCTGGCCGAACGTCGCGGTCGTGCAGAAGCCGTCGACGTCTGAGAGCGCGAGGCCCGCGTCCCGCAGCGCGCCGAGCACCGCCTCGGCCTGAATGGCGTACGGATGGACTCCCGGCGCCTTCCGCCGCTCGGACTCGTACGCTCCGACGATCGCGACCCTATGCGAGGGGAACCCCTGCTGGTGCATTCCTATCTCCAATACCTAGTAGATGCGTGATCCAATGCTTGACCGGCGGCTGCGCCCGAAGCGCCATGAGCATCTCCTCGTCGATCGCCGCCTGATTCCCGAAACCGTCGGCGAGCGCGACCAGGGTCTCGGCGAGCGCCCGGGGGTCCCGCTCGGCGGAGACGTGCCCGGCGTCGATGAGGCGCCGGAGCTCCTCCTCGACGTCCTGGCGCCAGTTCCGCACGTACTGCCGCAACTCCTGGCCGAGCCCCGGGTCCGCGACGGCCTCTCCGAGGTAGAAGATGAAGATCCTCGTCAGGGCGAGCCTGCGGTCGTCGAGCGGGAGCGTCTCGCTCAGGATCCGCTCGAGGTGGGCGAACGGGCGCGCCGCGATGTCGTCGTCCGCGCGGAGATAGATCTTGCGCGTGGACGCCGCAGCGCGGGCGAGCGCGATCCTGAGGAGCCCGTCCCGATTGCGCGCGTAGTGGTTGAGGGTGCCGGTCGACCAGCCGGATTTCGCCGCCACGGCGCGGAGTGTGACGGAAGCGGTGCCCTCCTTCGCGATGACCTCGAGCACCGCATCGGCGAGTTCGCGGCGTCTCGCATCGTGATCGACGAGCTTGGGCATGGGCGTCTCCTCTGATTCCGCGGTGGACCTACGATCCTCCATCGTAAATCAATCGATCGTGCGAGAAACATGCCGCGGACTTCGCCGGAAGCGGGCCGACCCGAGATCGAACTCGCGCGCCAGCCCCGAGAGCTCGAGCGCCCGGACGCCGGGTTCAGATGCGCGGACGAAGCGGATCCGCCCCGTCGTCCCCCAGGCGACCTCGATGCTCGTGGGGCTCTCCGAGCAGAGCTCGCCGCCGAGCGCGCCGAGGAACAGCTCGCGCACGAGGCCGAGGTCGGCGACCTCGACGGCCACGCGTTCGAGGACGGCCGGACGCGCGCCGCGGGGCGCCGGGGGATGCCGCAGCGCCCACCAGAAGGGGTTCTGGCTCCGCTCGTCGAACGGTACGGGCGGCGGACGGCGTCCCGCGGCCGCAGCATCGAGCAGCTCGGCCATCGGCGGAGCGGGAACCGTCGACGCCGCCAGCTGGATCACGGTGCCGCAGCCGTGCTCCGGATGGATGAACGTCTCCTGCCAGGGGCCGAAATCGAACTTCGTGCGCACGAGACGATATCCGCGCGCCGCGAGGGCATCCGCTGTGGTGCGGACATCGGGCTGGAGGAAGGTGATGTGATGGGGCGCCGCCCCGCGACGACGGACGAAGCGCTCGAGGAAGTCGTCGGCCTCGGACTGCCAGGGCTCCAGCAGCTCCAGATTCATCCCGCGCTCGGCGTCGCCGACGCGGGTCATGGCGAATCGGTAGCCGGGCACCTCGTCGCCGCTGATGATGGCCGCGCCGAGCTCGGCGCGGAGCCGATCGAGCGCCGCGTCGATGTCGGGCACTGCGAGCGCGAGATGATCGAGCGCCACACCGGACGCCGCGGCCGCGATCACGCGTGGTGCTCCGATCCGTTGACGTCGAGCACGTGGCCCGTGACGTACGAGGCGTCCTCCGAGATCAGGAAGGAGATGGCGCTCGCGATCTCCTCGGGTTCGGCGAAGCGGCCGAGCGGGATGCCGTCCAGCCACTGCCGCTTGGTCTCCTCGGGCACGCTCGCGAGCATCGGGGTGTTCACCGCGCCCGGCGCGACGGCGTTGCAGCGCACGCCGTAGCGCGCGGCCTCGATCGCGATCGTCTTCGTGAGGCCCACGATGCCCGCTTTCGCCGCGGCGTAGTTGCTCTGGCCGAAGGATCCGTGCCGGCCGGTCGAGGAGACGTTCACGATCGCCGATCCGCGATGCTCGCGCAGCAGCGGCAGCATCGCCCGGCAGCCGAGCCAGCTCCCCTTCAGGTGCACGCCGATCACGGTGTCGAACTCCTCCTCCGACATCTTGAGCAGCGTGCGATCCCGCGTGACTCCCGCGTTGTTGACGAGGGCGCCGAGGCGGGCGCCGTGCTCGCGCAGTGCGTCGGCGAGCGCGGTCCAGCTCCTGTCACTGGCGACGTCGAGCGTCGCGCCCGCGGCCGAACCCCCGGCCGCGCGGATCGCCTCGGCCGTCCGATCGCCGCGCGCGCCGAGATCGGCGCAGATCACGTGGTGGCCGTCCGCGGCGAGGCGCGTCGCCGTCGCGAGGCCGATCCCGGACCCGGCCCCGGTCACGACCGCCGTGCGCGCCTCCGCGCTCATGATGCGCTCTCCTCGAGCTCGATCAGCAGGGTGTCCGATCCGGTCTGGACGGTCTCGCCGGCCTGGTTGCTCGTCCGCACATCGACCGTGATCACCGCGAGCCCGGGCCGCGACGACGACGGCCGGAGCGAGGCGAGGGTGAATGTCGAGGTGATCGTGTCGCCGGGGTAGACCGGCGACTTCATGCGTCGTTCGACGCCGAGGAACGCGACGACCGTGAGGTCGTCGTAGCCGGGGGTGCGCGCGCCGGTCGAGATCGAGGCGACGAGCATGCCGTGGGCGATGCGGCCCGTGAACGGGGTGTGCTCGCGCACCCAGACCTCGTCGGTGTGGAGCCGGTTGAAGTCGCTGCTCACGCCCGCGAACGCGGCGATGTCGGCCTCGGTCACGGTGCGACCGACGGAGGTCCAGCTCGTCCCGAGCGGCGGCGTCGTCCCCGCGGGGGGCGTGTTCGTGCTGTGGTTCATGAAGAGAGGGGTCCTGTCTCATCCGGTACGAAGTACGGCAGCGATTCCCGGTCGGGGCCGAAGCGGACCGAGACCGGCATGCCGCAGGCGATGCGAGCGATCTCCGGGGCGACGATGCGCGCGGTGACCCGCACGCCCTCCTCGAGCTCGACGATGCCGAGCACGTAGGGCAGCTGGTCCTGGAACGCCTCGTTCGGGGTCCGCCGCACCACGGTGAAGGTGTGCACGACGCCCCGCCCGCTGGCGGGCACCCACTCGAGCGCGTCGCCGGGGTCGGTCGTGCAGTGCTCGCGCGGGTAGTACTGGTAGGCGCCGCAGGCCACCCCGCGCTGCAGCAGGAACTCGCCGCGGGCGATGCCGTCGCGCCACGCCTCCGTGAGACGATCGGGGACGACCGTCGGCGCCGCCATCGCGTGCATCAGCGGCCCGCCCATCGGGGGGAGCGCTTCTCGAGGAAGGCGTTCACCGCCTCGGCGAAGTCGTCCGAGAGGTAGGCCTCGGTCAGGAGATCGAGGTTGTCCGCGTGGCCCGGGGCGTCGCGCATGCGTCTGATGCTCGTCTTGGTCCCGGACAGCGTCAGCGGTGCGAGCGCGCCGATCTCCTCCGCGATCTCGCGCGCGCGGCTCCCGAGCTCCGCGTCGCCGACGAGCTCCGAGGCGGCCCCTGAGGCGAACAGCTCGCGACCGCTCATGAGTCGTGCGCGGAGCACCATGTTCTTGACCCGGGGGACGCCGACGAGGTCGATCATGCGCCGGGTGTTCTTCGTGGAGAGGAGGTTGCCGACGGTGCGCGCGATGGGGAACCCGAACTTGACGGACTCCGAGACGATCACGATGTCGCAGCAGCCGACGATGAGGGCGCCCACGCCGACGCACGGCCCGCCCACGGCGGCGATCGTCGGCACGCCGATGCGCTCGATGGCCTCGAGCAGCTCCTCGGAATGCCGTTCGACCTCCTCGGCCGCCTGCGCGTCGGCGATCGCGCTGAGCTCTCCGACGTCCTGGCCGGCGACGAAGGCCGGTCGCTTCCCGGTCGCGCCGGTGAAGACGACGGCGTGGACGGTCGGATCGTCGTTGACGCGCGCGGCGACGCGCACCAGTTCGGTCTCCATATCCGCGGTCATGGCGTTCAACCGCTCCGGGCGGTTGAACACGACCGTGAGGACGCCGTTCTCCGTCGATGTGGACAGCGCGTCGATGCTCATGCGGCCCTGCTCGCGCTCTCGGCGTGCTGGCTGACGACGCCGCTCTCGATGAGCCTCCGGATCTCCCGCTCCTCGATGCCGAGACCGGTGAGCACGTCGACCGTGTCGGCGCCGAGCAACGGGCCGGCCGTGCGGCGCTGCACCGGGGTCTCCGAGAGCCGCATGGGCGAGCCCAGCTGGCGGACCGCGCCGAGCTTCGGGTGCGGGGCGTCCCAGAAGAAGCCCCGCTCGATGAGCACCTCGTCGGCGAACACCTGGTCGTAGCTCTGGATCGGGGAGCAGGGCACGCCGGCCGCTTGGAGCCGATCGACCCAGTGCGCGATCGGCTGCGTCCGGGTGATCTCCTCGATCTGCGCGATGAGCGGTTCGCGATGGGCGAGGCGGTCGGCGTTGGTGAGGTAGCGCTCGTCATGGGCGAGCGCCGGATCGATGATCTCGGTGAAGAGCTCCCAGGTGCGGGGAGTCGCGGCGCCGATGGTGAACCACCCGTCGGCGGCCTGGACCGCCTGGTAGGGCGCGGCCGACTGGTGCACCGAGCCCCGCCTCGTGGGCACCTCGCCCGATGCGAAGTACTTGCCCGATTCCCACAGTGCGAACGCCACCCCGGTCTCGAACAGGGAGACGTCGATGTGCTGCCCGCGCCCGGTCGTCTCCCGCGCGTGGATGGCCGCCACGGCCGCGAGCGCCGCGTAGATGGCGCAGACGATGTCGCACACCGGCACCCCGGCCTTGGCCGGGGGCCGGTCCGGCTCGCCGGTGATGCTCATGAGCCCCGATCGGGCCTGGGCCATGATGTCGAGCCCGGCCATCTCCGACATCGGGCCGTCCTGGCCCCATCCGGATGCGGAGACGTAGACGATCCTCGGGTTCAGCGCGGACATCTCCTCGTAGCCGAGGCCGAGTCGCCGCATGGCGCCGGGTCGGAGGTTCTCGACGATGACGTCGGCGGTGCGCGCCAGCTCGACGAAGAGCGCCTTGCCGTCGGGCGACTTGAGATCGATGGTGACGGATCGCTTGTTCCGGTTCATGCGGACGAAGGAGGAGCCTTCGCCGTCGATCAGGGTGCCGTAGCTGCGGACCACGTCGCCGCCGTTCGGGGACTCGATCTTGATGACGTCTGCGCCGAGATCGCCCAGCTGGGTCGCGCAGAAGGGGCCGGCGATGTAGTTGCCGATCTCGAGGACGCGGATGTTCTCCAGCGGGGTCGTCACGGGCGCTCCTGGTTGTATTTTTTATCGGACATGTGATTTAGAATAGAGTCCGCGGCCCGTCGGGTCAAGGCGGCTCGGGTGGTTGACGAGCGCGACGGACATCCGTACCATCGCATCTTGATTCTATTTCGCACATGCGAGACATTTAGTTCCGCTGTCCGTCGCCCCGGCGCGGCATCGGGCGGTCGCGGGTTCCACTCCCCATCATTTCTGCTGAGCACAACACCAAAGGCGGTCACTCATGACAGCGCAGATCATCGCGATTTCGATATTCGTGGTGCTATTCATCGTCGGCACGATCCGACGGATACACCTCGGGGCCGCGGCCCTGGCAGCCGCGGTCTGCGTCGGGCTCTTCGTCGCGTCGGAGACCGTCGCCGACGTGCTCGGGGGCTTCCCGGTCAGCCTGATGCTCCTGCTGCTGGGCGTCACGTACCTCATCTCGATCGCGAAGACCAACGGCACGCTCGACCTGGTGGTCACGCGCGCGGTCGCCCTCGCGGGCTCGAGGACCTGGCTGATCCCGTGGGTGCTCTTCGCGATCTCGACCCTCATCGCCTCCCTCGGGAACCCCCTCGCCGCGATGGTCACCATTCCCATCGCGCTCGTGCTCGCGGGCAAGAACGGCCTCGACCCGGTCGTCACCGGCCTCGCCGCGATCAACGGCTCGCTCGCCGGCTGCTTCGCGCCGACGAGCCTCTACGGGATCCTCACGGTGCAGATCGCGAAGGACAGCGGGGCCTCGATCAACCCGATCCTCCAGTTCGTCTACACCCTCGCCGTCGTGATCGTGCTGCAGTTCGCCGTGCAGTTCGTCTTCGGTCGCCGGAGGCGCGGCGCGGGCGCGGCGTCCACGGGGGCGCAGCGCATCACCATCGGAGCCGGCGTCGCCAAGGACAACGCCGAGTACGACGACATCGTGGGCTCGCAGACCGAGGCCGTCCGCCTCATGCAGCGCGCCGAGGAGCGCGTGCGGCTGTCCGCGGAGCAGTGGTGGACCGCGATCGCGCTCCTCGTGCTGATCGTCGGCGTCATCGGCACCTCGCTCATCGGGATCGAGCTGGATCTCGGCACCTTCGCGCTCGCGCTCGCGGTCATCCTGAACCTCGTCTTCCCGGCCCGCGTCGCCGAGGCCGTCAAGGGCATCGACTGGCCCACGATCCTGCTCGTCGGAGGCATCGTCACCTACGTCGGCGTGCTGCAGCGCCTCGGAGCGGTCGACAGCATCGCGGACTGGATCGCGGGGATCGGCGTGCCGCTGCTCGCGGTGTTCGCGATCTGCGTGTTCGGCGGCCTCGTATCGGCGTTCGCCTCGACCACCGCGCTCATCGCCGTGCTCATCCCGCTCGCCGTCCCGCTCGTCGAGCTCGGCGGCCTGCCCGCCGGCGGTGTCATCATGGCGCTCGCGATCTCCTCGACCCTCGTGGACTCGAGCCCGTTCTCGACCTCCGGGGCGATCATGGTCGCGAGCTCGTCGGACGCGGATCGGCCGAGGGTCACGAAGGCGCTGCTCCGCTGGGGCATGTCCATGGTCGTCGTCGGCCCGGTGATCACGGTGCTGACGCTGGTCGTGCCCGGCATGTAGTCCGCGCGCACGGAGGCCCGGGGCGGAGCCGCCCCGGGCCTCCGTGCGCTCCCGGGGTACTGCGGGTGAGCGCCTCAGCGCAGGCGTTCGGCGAGCGCCGTGAGCGTCTCGCTCGTGCCGCCCTCGATCCGCACCCGCACGGCCGGTCGGCCGTCGACCGCCGTCGGTCCGCGGTTCACGACGCCGAGCGGCAGGCCGCGGCGCTCTGCGCGGTGCACGAGGCGCAGCCCGGTGTTCACGGCGAGGGACGTGCCGGCGAGGAGCACGGCGCTCGCCGCCGAGACGAGCGCGGCCGCACGCGCGAAGACCTCGGGCGGCACGGTCTCCCCGAAGTAGACGACGTCGGGGCGGAGCACACCGCCGCAGACCGGGCACTGCGGCACGCGGACCCCCGCGACGTCGCGCACCACCGCGTCCCCGTCGGGCGCGATCTCGGCGTCCCGATGCGTCTCGGCGAAGCCCGGATTGCCGAGATCGAACCATCCCAGCACCTCGCCCCGGGAGAAGCGGGAGGCGCAGGCGGTGCAGCGGATCACCCCGCCGTCGCCGTGCAGCGGGACGACGGTGCGGGATCCGGCCCGCGCATGCAGCCCGTCGACGTTCTGCGTGATGACGCCGTCGATCGCCCCCGCGGCCTCCAGTCGGGCGAGCGCGCGATGGCCCGCGTTCGGCTCGATCCCGGCGGTGCGGATCGCTCCGATGCGCGCGCCGGCCCAGAACCGCTGACGGTAGGCCGGATCCTCCGAGAACTGCGAGATGCTCATGGGCGTGCGGGGCGGCGTGCCGGCGCCGCGGTAGTCGGGGATGCCGGAATCCGTGCTGATGCCCGCCCCGGTGAGCACGGCGACGGGTCCGGCGGCGAACAGCTCCGCGAGGGCGTCGACGCCACGCGTCCGATCCTCGATCGTCATCTCCTCGACCGTCCTTCCTCGGCCGCTCGCAGCTGCAACCAGGTCGTCAGCAGGCCGTCGGCGTCCCGCAGCGCGACGCCGTGGCGCTCGCCGGCCTGGCGCATACGATAGCGCACCGTGTTCTCATGCACCCCGAGCTCCCGAGCGGTGCGCGCGATGTTCCCGAGGTTCGCGCACCAGCTCGCGATCGTGCCGGCGAGGGCGGGATCCTCCGCGAGGAGGCGTTCGACGGCCGGATCGCGCAGCTCCGCGTGCTCCGCGAACAGCGCCGCGACGCCGTCGAGCACGAGCCTCGGGCGGGTCGAGGCGGCCGTCAGGATCCGCGGTGCGCCCTGCGCCCCGCCCCGCGGCGCGACGCGCAGGATCCGCCCGCCGAGCTCCGCGAGCGCCGCGACGTCTCCGGGGCGGCGGGCGACTCCCGGGACGGCGACGCGCACGCCGGGGGCGAGGAGCCGATCGAGGAGGGGGAGGAGGGCGGCGAGGCGATCCTCGAGCGGCGGATCCGCGGAGAGCAGGGCGTGCACCCGCCCGGCGCGCACGGTCGCGGCGACCTCCGGATGGTGCAGCGCGAGCTGCCGCTGCACCGCGCCGCGCAGCTGCGCGAGCTCCGCCTCCGCGGCCCCGGGGGCGGCGTCGAACACGAGCAGCTCGGCGCCGCGATCCTCCGCGAGACCGAGCTCCGCGAGCTCCGATCCCGCGACCGCGGTGCCGTCGAGGAGCGACCGCAGGCGCTCCTCGCGCTGCCGCTCGGCCGGGCCCCCGGCGCGCAGCTCCTCGAGCAGGCGGGCGGCCGCGACCCCCGCGGCGGCGGCCAGGCGCTCCCGCTGGGCCCGTGCGAGCGGCGCGTCCGCCGACGGATCCACGATCCAGATCGTGCCGAGGGGCAGCGATCCCGAACGGATCGCCTGCGCGATCCTGGCCTCCTCGCCGTCGACGGGCGGGAACCGGACCGGTCCGCTCGCGCGCAGCACCGTGCGGTACTGGTCGTCGTTGGCGGGGGAGTCGGGAACCGCGCGTGCGAGGATCCCCTCCATGCGCACGGCGTCGATGAGCTGTCCGGGCAGCGCGGAATAGGCGATGACGCGGCGATCGAGATCCTCGACGGCCACCGAGCCCCCGAAGCACGCCGCGAGCTCGTCGGCGAGGGCGAACAGGGCACCGGCGCCGCGTGGCGGGCGCTCGGCGCCGCCCGGACCGCGGCTTTCCAGCCACGTCGAGATGAGGGCGTCGGCGGCGCGCCAGCCCAGCGCGTCGGCGAGACGCAGGAGCGGGACGCCCGAGGAGCGGGCGAGTCCGGCGAGCTCGGGGAGCTCCTCGGCCCCGCACTTCAGCACGATGCCGGCGGCTCCGCGCGCACCGGCCGCCGTCGCGAGCGCGGCGATCTCCGCCGTACGCCCCGCCGATGGGACCAGCAGGATCGCGCCGGGAAGGTCGGGGAGCGGATCGCGCACGTCGTGGAGCTCGACCCGGGCGGGCGCGGCGGCGCCCGCCGCCAGAAGCGGGGCGAGCGGAGCGATCGGGGTGACGACCGCCGGGCCGAGTGCTGCGACGAGCGCCTCGAGCGACGGCCCGCCCGCCCGCCGCGACGGAATTGTCGAGATCGCTGCATTCATGGGCGCAATCTATCCGAAATCTCCGAGGTGCGCGCGGCGGGTGCTCGGTAGCGTGGCGGTGTGGGGAATCTGAAGGGAGTGCGCATGCAGCACGGGAAGCACCAGCCGGACGTCGCGGGGACGCGGATCGCGGAGCTCTGGGGGATCCTGCCCGAGGAGGCCGGGCGCATCGAGCTCGGCGACGGGAGCGGGGAGCTCGCGATCGGCGGCGTCGGGGTGACCGAGCTCGCGGAGCGCTTCGGCACGCCGCTCCACGTCGTCGACGAGGACGGCCTGCGCAGGCAGATCCGCCGTTTCGTCGACGGGCTCCGCGCGCGGTGGCCGCGCTCGGAGGTGCTGTTCGCCTCGAAGTCCTTCCCCGCGGTGGCCATGTACCGCGCGGCGCACGAGGAGGGGCTCTCCATCGACGTCGCGGGCGGCGGGGAGCTCCAGCTCGCGCTCGCCGCGGGAGTGGACCCGACGCGGGTGCACGTGCACGGCAACGCGAAGACCGACGCCGAGCTGCGGATGGCGCTCGACGCGGGGGTCGGCGCGATCATCGTCGACAACGAGGATGAGCTCGACCGGCTCGAGCGCCTCCTCGAGCGCCCCCAGTCGCTGCTGCTGCGCGTCATCCCCGGCGTCGAGGCCGAGACGCACGCGTCGCAGGCGACCGGAGGCCGTCGGTCCAAGTTCGGTCTGCCGCTCGACCAGGCCGAGCGCGCCATCGCGCGGATGCGCGCCCACCCCCTCATGGAGTTCGCAGGCGTGCACCTGCACATCGGATCGCAGATCCTGAACACGCGGCAGTTCGCCGAGGCGGTGGCGAACATCTCGTCCGTCGGCGAGTTCGCCGGGTACGACGTCGGCGGCGGGCTCGGCGTCCGCTACACCTACGAGGAGCGACCGCCGAGCGTCGAGGAGTACCTCGACGCCATCGTCGCGGCCGCGCGCGAGCACCTGCCGGCCGACGCGAAGCTCCTCATCGAGCCGGGCCGCTCGATCGTCGCCCGCGCGGGAGTCACCCTCTACCGGGTCGTCAGCGTGAAGCGCACGGGCGACGTGTTCGTCGCGGTCGACGGGGGGCTCGCCGACAACCTCGACATCGCCCTCACCGATCAGCGCTACGAGGCGCTTCTCGCGAACCGGATCGACGAGCCGTGGACGGAGTCCGTGCAGCTCGTGGGGCGCCAGTGCGAGTCCGGCGACCGCTTCATCGACGGTGCGCCGATGCCGGCCGCGCGCGTCGACGACGTCGTCGCGCTCGCCGCGACGGGCGCCTACGCCTATACGCTCTCGAACAACTACAACGGCGCGCTCAAGCCGGCCATCGTCTTCGTCCGGGATGGCGAGGCGCGGCTCGTCGTCCGCCGCGAGAGCTACGCCGAACTGCTCGCGACGCACGCGCCGGCCCTCCCCTCGGCCGGGTAGCATCGTTCCCATGACCACTGCGCGCGAACAGCTCATCGACCTCATCACGAGCGAGGCCGTCTTCCACGGCGACTTCACCCTCACGAGCGGCAAGAAGGCGACGTACTACATCGATCTGCGCAAGCTCTCCCTCGACCATCGCGCCGCGCCGCTCATCGGCCAGGTCATGCTCGACCTCATCGAGGACGTCGACGGCGTGGTCGCGGTCGGCGGCCTCACGATGGGCGCCGACCCGATCGCCTCCGCGATCATGCACCAGGGCGTCGCGCGCGGCCGCGTCTACGATTCCTTCGTCGTGCGCAAGGAGCCGAAGGACCACGGGCGCGGCCGCCAGGTCGAGGGTCCCGATCTCGAGGGCAAGCGCGTGATCGTGGTCGAGGACACGTCGACGACGGGCGGCTCGCCGCTCAAGGCCATCGAGGCGCTCGAGAAGGTGGGCGCCATCGTCGCCGGCGTCGCCGTCGTGGTGGATCGCCGGGCCCCGGCCAAGGAGCGCATCGAGGCCGCCGGCTACGAGTACCGCTACGCCATCGGCCTCGACGACCTGGGCCTCGACCCCCAGTAGGCCCCTGCGGGCCGCCCCGCCCCGCCCCGCCCCGATCCCGCCCCCGCTCTCGACCCGCGGGATGCCCCCGACCCCGCTCCCGACTTTCTTCGCGCGTCAGTCGTTGCGACTTGCGGGCGCGCTGAGTCGCAAGTACTGACGTCCGAATCACGGGGGCGCTCCTGAGAACGGTTGCTCGACGCGTTCGAGCGTTGCCGCCCCGCGCCCCCGGGGTGGGGAAGGGGCGTGGGCGGCGTCGCTGGTTTCCCGCGGCGCCACGTGCGCTGATCGCCCCGTGCCCTGATCGACCTGTGGGCCGATCGCCAGTGCGCTTGATCGCCAATGCGCTTGATCGCACGGTCCTCGGGCGCCCCGATCGGCCCGACGACCCCGAGTGCAGTCGGCTTCGCGTCCCGATCTGACACGCGCCGAGCTTCCCGTGCCCGAATGCCGCGGCCGCCTGCCGTGGGCCCCGAGTCGCCCGCCAAGCCGCTCGCCGTCTCCCGTCGGCCCCCTTCCGCCGCATGTCGCGGGCACACCGAGTCGCCCGCCGTTCGTCCTCCGCTGTTCGTCCCCCGCCGTTCGCCGCCGGCCCGCCCGCTGCCCGCGCCCAGGCCCGCGCGCCCCGGGCCGTCCGCCCTGCCCGGCAGCGCGGCGGATGTTGCATTCTCGTGACGTTCGCGAAAAATCTCGCGCACGCCCTTCCCCTCCCGTCGTCGCGCATGTAGTCTCATCGTTAGTCGGTCATTTGGTCAGACCAATAGCCCGACGACATGACTCAACGTAGAGAAGTGAATGGAGAACCACGGTGTCTGTATCTTTTGAAGCGCGCGTTGCCGAACTCGGTCTCGACATCCCCGATTACACGAGCGGCGGCTACCACGGCACGTACTACGGCACGATGAAGGCGTTCCACAAGACGGGGAACCTGCTCTTCCTGTCCGGCCACGTCGAGGACGAGCTCGGCAAGAACGGTCAGCCGATCCACCCCGGCCGCCTCGGCGCCGAGGTCACGGTCGAGCAGGGCTACGAGGCGGCGCGGCGCACGGCGCTCAACTGCCTCGGCACGATGCGGCTCGCGCTCGGCTCGCTGGATCGCGTGAAGTGCCTCGTCAACTCGCTGAACTTCGTGGTCGCGGCCCCCGACTTCGTCGACGTCAACCTCGTCTCCTGCGGGGCGACGGACCTGTTCCGCGACGTCTTCGGCGAGGAGGCCGGCCTCGGCGGCCGCGCGACGATCGGCGTGACCTCCCTCGCGGCGAACCACTGCTTCGAGAACTGGATGACCATCGAGACGGTCGACTGACCGCCGACCCTCAGGAGTGATGATGAAGAGAAGCAGCGGCCTCGCGGCCCTGGCGATCGTGTCGGGCTCGGCCCTCCTCGCCCTCAGCGCGTGCTCGTCGAGCGGCGGCGAGGGCGACGGCGGGGCGGGGTCGATCCCGCTCGGCTACACGGCGACGCTCTCCGGCGACTTCGCGAGCTACGGCCTCGAGATGCGCGAGGGGATCGACCTCGCGATCGAGGAGATCAACGCCGACGGCGGGGTGCTCGATCGCGAGCTCACCATCGAGAGCATCGACGACGAGGGCAAGCCCGCCAACGGGCCGGTCGTCGCCCAGGAGCTGTGCGACAACGCGGAGATCCCTGCGGTGCTCGGGTTCAGCTTCTCTAGCGTCGCCCTGTCCGGGCTCCCGATCTACACGCAGTGCGGGCTGCCGATCGTCGCGTCGGCGGTGACCTCGCCCGAGCTCAGCGGTGCGAGCGAGATCTTCTTCCGCACGGTCTTCACGGACGCCTACCAGGGCGCGGAGGCGGCGAAGTTCTTCTCCGAGCACCGGGACGTCTCGAAGATCGCCGTGCTCTACCAGCAGGACGACTACGGCAAGGGCGTCGCCGACGCGTTCTCCGAGGCGTTCACGGAGGCCGGCGGAGAGGTCACCAGTTCGCAGGCCTACCAGCTCGGCACGGTGAACTTCGGCAGCACCGTCGAGTCGGCGCTGCAGAGCGGCGCGGAGGCCGTGTTCATCGCGGGCTTCTACACGGAGGCGAGCAAGATCGTCACCCAGGTGCGAGCATCCGGATCCGAGGTCCCGATCTTCGTCTCCGACGGCGCGAACAGCCCGCTGTTCACCGAGCTCGCGGGCGGCGATGCCGAGGGCGTCGAGCTCTACGCGGCGTTCTCCGCGAGCGACACCCGCCCCGAGGCGAAGGCCTTCGTCGACGCCTTCACGGCGAAGTACGACAAGGAGCCGAGCAACTGGGCGGCCCTCGCGTACGACGCGACCCACGTGGTCGCGGACGCCATCGAGTCCGCCGGCAGCACGGATCGCGCCGCCGTCGCCGAGGCGATCCGGGGAACCGACGGCTTCGCCGGCGCCACGGGCACCATCGCCTTCGACGACGACGGCAATCGGGTGGGCGAGCTCACCTTCCAGCGCGTCGAAGACGGCAAGTTCGTCGTGATCACCGAGTGATCGCTCCGGCGGGCGCCCCCGCGGGCGCCCGCCGGGCCGATCCACACACCCTCCACACCCGCTACGGAGACAAGTGATGCAGGAAATCATCAACGGACTCGCGGTGGGCGGCATCTACGGCCTCCTCGCGGTGGCGTTCAGCGTCGTCTACGGCGTCCTCGGCATGGTCAACTTCGCGTTCGGCGAGATCTTCATGTTCGGCGCCTTCGGGGCGCTCGTCGCCGGGCAGACGAACAGCGTCATCGCGGGGAACAGCGTCGACGGCGCCGCTCTTCCCAGCTGGCTCGCCATCCTCATCGGCCTGCTGCTCGGATCGATCATCGGCTGGCTCATCGAGCGCATCGCCTATCGGCCGCTGAGAACCGCCCCCATACTCTCGATGCTCATCACCGCGATCGCGGTCTCGATGCTGCTCCGGGCGATCGCCACCTTCCTCTTCGGCGCCGCGCAGGTGCCGGTGCCGCGGGCCGAGCTCGGCGCGCCGGTGGAGTTCCTCGGCGCCCGCGTGCAGCGGATCGATCTCGTCGTGCTCGCCGTCGCCGTGCTGGTGACCCTGGCCTTCTGGGCGGTGATCCGCTTCACCCCGATCGGCCGCGCCATCCGCGCCACGGCCGAGGACAAGGACGCGGCGCGCCTCATGGGCATCGGCGTCGACCGGGTGATCTCGACCACCTTCGTCCTCGGCTCCGCGATGGCCGCGGTGGCCGGTCTGCTCTACTCGCAGCGCTACGGCTTCGCCGCGGCGACCATGGGCTTCATCCCCGGGCTGAAGGCGCTGGTGGCGGCCGTCCTCGGCGGCATCGGCAGCATCCCCGGCGCCTTCGTCGGGGGGCTCGTCCTGGGCGTCAGCGAGGAGCTCGCCGCCGCCTACGTCCCCCAGGGATCCGCGTACCGCGACGTCATCGCGTTCGGGATCCTCGTGATCATCCTGTGGCTGCGGCCGCAGGGCCTGCTCGGCCGACGAGAGGTGCAGAAGGTCTAGCCATGTCGAACACGCACACCACACCGATCATCGTGAGCCGGCCCGCGCTCGGGCTCACGCGCTGGATCTGGCCAGGGGTCTTCCTGGTGCTGGGCCTCATCGCCCCCTTCGTGCTGCCGGGCGACAAGTGGGTGAGGGTCGCGGCCCTCGCGCTCGTCTACGTCGCCCTCGCGTCCGGGCTCAACATCCTCGTGGGGCTCACGGGGCTGCTCGACCTCGGATTCATCGCCTTCTTCATCGTCGGGGCCTACACGGCAGCGATATTCACGGTCAGCACCTTCGGCCCGCTGCTCGCGGAGCACCCCGCGGCGCTCGCCTGGGTGCTGCCGATCAGCATCGTCGCCGCGATCCTCTTCGCCGGGGTCGCGGGCTCCATCATCGGGTACCCGACCCTCCGGGCGCGCGGCGACTACCTCGCGATCATGACGCTGGCCTTCGGCGAGATCGTCCGCATCGTCTCGATCAACTGGACGGAGTTCACCGGGGGCGCCGTGGGCATCCGCAACATCCCGCCGCTCAGCTTCTCCGGCGAGGGGGTCGTGCCGCCCACGACCACCTACTACATCATCCTCGTCGTCGTCGTGATCCTCGTCGTGGCGCTCGCCTCCCTCATCGCCTCGCCCGTCGGCCGCGCATGGGTGGCCATCCGCGAGGACGAGCTCGTGGCCTCCTCCATGGGCATCCGGACCCGGCGCTACAAGCTGCTCGCCTACGTCGTCGGCGCCTCGACGGCCGGCGTGATCGGCGTCTTCTTCGCCCACATGAACCAGTTCGTCAACCCCGACAGCTTCACGCTCGAGGACAACTTCATCGTGCTGAGCCTCGTGATCCTCGGCGGAGCGGGCACGCTCTGGGGGCCGATCACCGGAGCGGTCCTGTGGATCTTCTTCCAGGCGGTCGCCAAGGACATCCCGGTCATCGCGGCGCATCCCGAGTTCCGCACCGGCCTGCTGGCCCTCATCGTCGTGGTGCTCATGATCCTGCGCCCCGGCGGCCTGGTGTCGAAGCGGCTCGAGCTCACCCGCGCCCGCGGCGGGACCGCCGAGCCCGACGGCGCGCTCGAGACGCCTGCCGACCGCGCGCTGCCCGCCGCGGGGGCGCCCGTGCTGCGGGTCGCCGAGGTAAAGCAGGTGTTCGGCGGTCTCACGGCTCTCGAATCGGTGAGCTTCGAGCTGCGGCACGGCGAGGTGCTCGGGCTCATGGGCCCCAACGGCGCGGGCAAGTCGACCCTGCTCAACGCCATCTCGGGCGTGACGCGCGCCACCTCGGGCACGATCGAGCTCGAGGGGGAGCGCACGGAGCGCCTCGAGTCGAACGCCGTGTCGGTGCGCGGGATCGCCCGCACCTTCCAGACGGTGCGGCTGTTCTGGGACATGACCGTGCTCGAGAACCTCCTCGTCGGCGGGCACGCGAGGCTCGCGGGGTTCCTGCCGCGCTTCCTGTCGCCCGTCCCCTTCGTGCGGAGGAACGAGCGGCGGACGGTCGAGGAGGCCGAGGCGGCGCTCGCCTTCGTGGACGCGTGGGACTGCCGCGATCGCCGCGCCTCCTCGCTCGACGCCTACCAGCAGCGGAAGGTGGAGATCGCGCGGGCGCTGATGACCCGGCCCAGGGTGCTGCTGCTCGATGAGCCGGCGGCGGGGCTGAACGAGAGCGAGACGCGAGATCTCGCACGGCTCATCTCGCGGATCCGCGAGCACGGGATCGACGTGATCCTCATCGAGCACGACATGGACCTGCTCATGGGGGTGTCGGATCGGATCATCGTGCTCGACCACGGCGTGATCATCGCCGACGGGACGCCGGCGGAGATCCGCACGGATCCCGCGGTGCTCGAGGCCTACCTGGGGAGTGACGCACGATGAAGATGCTCGAAGTGCAGGGGCTCAACGTCCGCTACGGGGCGGTCAAGGCCGTCCTCGATGCGGACCTCGAGGTCGACGACGGCGAACTCGTCGTCGTGGTCGGCGCGAACGGCGCGGGGAAGAGCAGCCTGCTGCGCGCCGTGGCCGGACTGAACAAGCACCGCGGCAGGATCGGCTTCGCCGGCGCCGACATCTCCGCCCGTCGCGCCGAGCAGCGCGTGAAGCGCGGCCTGTCCCTCGTCCCCGAGGGGCGGCACATCTTCGGGCGGATGACCGTGCTGGAGAACCTCCAGGTCGCCGCCTGGGGGGCCAGGGTGGATCTCTCCGCGGAGATCGCGGGGGTGTTCGCCCGCTTCCCGAGGCTCGAGGAGCGCAAGCACCAGGTCGCGGCGACCCTCTCGGGCGGCGAGCAGCAGATGCTGGCGCTCTCCCGTGCGCTGATCCGGCACCCGAAGCTGCTCATGCTCGACGAGCCGTCGATGGGCCTGGCGCCGAAGATCGTGGCGCAGATGTTCGAGATCATCGAGGAGATCAACGCCGCGGGGACGAGCGTGCTCCTCATCGAGCAGAACGCGCGGATGGCGCTCTCGATCGCGCACCGCGGCTACCTCATGGAGACCGGGGCGCTGTCGGGCGGCGGCGACGCCCGTGCCATGCTTGAAGACGAGCGTCTGCACGAGGCCTATTTCGGCAAGGCCTCCGAGCCGGATGGAACGCCGTGAGGCGCGTCGGCGAGGCGGACGCCCGATCTGATGCGGATGGTGAGTGAGTAGGTCGTCATGGACTGGGATTCTGTGAGCAAGGGAGAGATCCTCTCCGTGCCCGATCGGCTGTCGGTCGATCTCGAGCGCCTGATCCTCGAGGGGGAGCTGGGCGCCGGGGACCGGCTGCCGCCCGAGCGCGAGCTGGCGAGCTACCTCGGCGTCTCCCGGGTCTCGATCCGCGAGGCGCTGCGCGAGCTCGAGAACCGCGGGCTCATCGACCGCAAGCCGGGACGCGGCACGATCGTGCTCCGCCCGGGGGAGCGGGCGAGCACCGCGCTCGGGGAGCTCGGGATCGTGGCAGGGCTCAAGCCGGAGCTGCGCGACATCATGGAGCTGCGCGCCATCGTCGAGCCGCCGATCGCGCGCATCACCGCGGCCCGGGCGACGGCGCGCGACCTCGCCCAGCTGCGGGAGCTCGTGGAGGCGATGGAGGTCGACGTCACCAAGGAGCGGTACGCCGAGCTCGACCGCGCCTTCCACCAGACCATCGCCCAGTACGCGCACAACCCGCTGCTGGAGCTCATCAACGAGCAGATCGCCCAGCAGATCGAGCCGAGCCGGGCCAACCGCTACCAGACGCGGGCCCGCAGGCAGGCCTCGAGCGTCGCCCATCGCCGCATCTACGAGGCGATCGCCTCGGGCGACGGGGACGCGGCGGAACGGGCGGCCCGCGAGCACGTGCTCGACATCAGCCAGCAGATCCAGGCCGCGGCGTCCCGGAGGACCCCGGCGCAGACGAAGGGGAGCGGAACCCGATGAGCCCTGCAGCACGCCCCCGCGGCGCGATCTCGACCTCGCACCACCTCGCGACCGAGGCGGGCGCCGCGGCGCTCCGCGCGGGCGGCAACGCCGTCGACGCCGCGCTCGCGGCCGCCGCGACGCTCTGCGTCGTCTACCCGAACAACGTCGCCCTCGGCGGCGATCTGGTGGCGATCGTGCGCAATCCGCGCGGCGAGATCCGCTTCCTCAACGCGACCGGGCCGGCGCCCGCGGGGCAGAGCCTGGCGGCGCTGCGCACGAAGCACGGGGACGCCCTGCCGCTGCGCGGCATCGACACGGTGACCGTTCCGGGCGGCGTCTGCGGCTGGAACTCGCTCCACGGGTACGGGGCCACCCGGCCCTGGGCCGCGCACTTCGACGATGCGATCCGCCACGCCGAGGCGGGCTTCCCGAACTCGCGCTCGGTCGCCGCCGCGCTCGTGGAGGATCGGGACTCGCTCTCCCGGGACCCGGGAGCCCGGGAGGTCTTCTACCCCGACGGGGCCCCGCTCGCGGAGGGGGCGCGGCTCGTGCAGCCGGCGCTCGCGCGCACGCTGCGGCGGCTCGCCGCGGGCGGCTCGGCCGAGTTCTACGAGGGCGAGACGGCCGAGCGCTGGATCGCGGGACTGCAGGCCCTCGGCTCGAAGATCACCCGGCAGGACGCGCTCGACTACTCGGCGAGCTGGGGCGAGGCGCTCGAGGGCGAGTTCGGCGGGGTCCGCGTGCTCACTGGGCCGCCCAACACCTCGGGCTTCATGCTGCTGCGCGCGCTCGACGCGGTCTCCGGCGCCGACGGCGGGCCCGGTATCGAGGACCCGCTCGGCGCCGGAGCCGGCGCGCTCGCCCGCGCCTTCTTCGCGAGCAACCTGGTACGGGCCGCCGCGCTCGCCGACCCGGCCGCGGGCGGCGCCACGGGCGCGGAGCTCGTCGCGATGGCCGCGCCCGACCGCCCGATCGCCGGGGACGCGAAGGCGAGCGGCGACACCGTCGGCCTGAGCGCCGTGAGCGCGGACGGCTGGGCGGTCTCCCTCATCAATTCCGTCTACTGGGGCTTCGGCGCGCACATCCTCGAACCGGCCACCGGCATCGTCTTCCAGAACCGCGGCACCTCGTTCTCGCTCGACCCCGCGTCCCCGAACGCGTTCGCGCCGGGCAAGCGACCCCGCCACACGCTCATGCCCGTGCTCGTGCTCCGAGGCGAGGAGCTCGCCTGGGTGCCGGCCACCATGGGCGGCGCGGCGCAGCCGCAGGTGCACGCCCAGCTCCTGCTGCGCTCGCTCGCCGGAGCCGACCCGCACGAGGCGACGCACGCCCCGCGCTGGATGGTGGACGAACTGCCCGGGGCATCACCCGGGGGCCGTGCGACCGTCACGGCGGAGGCCGACGTGCCCGAGGCCGTCCGCGACGCGATCGCGGCCGCGGGCTTCGCCGTCTCGGTCGTCCCGCCGCGCACCGAGGACCTCGGCCACGCGAACCTCATCCGCGTCGACGACGACGGCTACGCGGCGGCGAGCGATCCGAGATCGGACGGCTCGGCGATCGTGGTGGGGACGGGCTGAACGGTCGGGATCGGCGCTCACCGCCGATCCCGATCCCGACCCCGACCGCCGCCCGCGCAGCGCCACGGCCCCGCGCAGAGACACCGAGACGACGCCCATGAACCAGACCGCCCGCCCCTCCCTGATCATCCTCGCGCTGCTCGGCGCGGCCACCGGCCTGCTCTCCGGCCTCTTCGGCATCGGCGGCGGGGTGATCCTCGTCCCCATGCTCGTCATGATCCTCGGCTTCCAGCAGCGGCTCGCCGCGGGCACCTCGGTCGCGGCGATCCTGCCGGCCGCCGTGGTCGGCGGCATCGGCTACGCCGTGCAGGGCAACGTCGACTGGCTCGCGGCCGTGCTGCTCGCGGTCGGCATCGTGGTCGGCGCCCAGATCGGCAGCTACCTGCTCTCGCGGGTGCCCACCGGGTTCCTCCGGTGGATGTTCATGGCGTTCCTGCTCGGGATCGTCATCAGCCTCTGGTTCGTGGTGCCGCAGCGCGACGCCGCCATCGAGATCACGGTCCTCTCGGGTGCGCTCCTCGTCGTGACGGGCCTCGTGACGGGCGTGCTCTCCGGGCTGCTCGGCGTGGGCGGCGGCGTGATCGTCGTGCCCGTGCTCATGTTCTTCTTCGGAGCGAGCGATCTCGTCGCGAAG
Organism: Leucobacter allii; assembly: GCF_022919155.1. Taxonomy (NCBI): domain Bacteria; kingdom Bacillati; phylum Actinomycetota; class Actinomycetes; order Micrococcales; family Microbacteriaceae; genus Leucobacter; species Leucobacter allii. The sequence continues at coordinate 2,956,687 of NZ_CP095045.1, read as the reverse complement.
GGCACCTCGCTCATCATGCTCATCCCCGGCTCCATCTCGGGCACGATCGGCAACACCAGGCGGCGCAACGTCGATCTGCGCTCGGCGCTCGTGCTCGGCATCGCCGCGAGCATCCTGTCGCCCCTCGGGTCCGTGATCGCGACGCACATCCCGCCGTTCTGGTCGAACGTCGCCTTCTCGCTGCTGCTCGCCTTCGTGCTCGGCCAGATGGTCTGGAAGACCCTGCGCCCGAAGCGGTAGCGCGGCCGACGGGCTGGGCCCCGCCGGCCGCGCGGTTCAGCGCGTCCCCGGCCCCGTGATCGGGGTGCGCAGCGTGCCGAGGCGCTCGACCTCGACCTCGACGACGTCGCCGTCGCGGAGCAGCCACTCGGGGTCGCGCGCGTACCCGACGCCCGAGGGCGTGCCCGTGCAGAGGATGTCCCCGGCGCGCAGGGTGAGGGTCCGCGAGATGTGGGCCAGCGTCTCCGCGGCCTCGTAGATCTGCAGATCGGAGGTCGACTGCTGCACCACCTCGCCGTTCACCCGGGTCTCCAGGTGCAGGCCGTCGCGCAGATCGCCGGCCTCGTCGGCGGTGACGAGCGGCCCGATCGGGCCCGAGCGGTCCCCGTTCTTGCCGAGGATCCACTGCGAGGTGAGCTTCTGCGCGATGCGCGAGGTCAGGTCGTTGAAGGTCGAGTAGCCGAGGATCGCCGCGCGCGCCTCCTCCGTGCCCGCGTCGCGCAGCTCCGCGCCGACCCACGCCGCGATCTCCCCCTCCCAGTCGAGGCCGCGCTCGTTCGCGTTCGTCGGCGCGCTCACGCCGCCGGCCACGAGCGACGGCGTCCAGCGCGCGAAGAGGGTGGGGTAGGGGGGATGCTCGACGTCGGCGAAGGACCCCTCGGCGATGTGATCGCGGTAGTTGAGCCCGATGCAGAGCACCCGGGCCTCGGGCAGCACGGGGGGCACGACCTCGGCGCCGAGGTCTCCGCCGACCTCGATCCCGCGCCCGTCGGGCGCGGCCATCGCCGCCCGCGGATCGCTCCAGAACCGCCGCAGCGGGGCCACGAGCGTCGCCGCACCGCGGGTGGGGGTGTCGAGCTGTTCGGTGCTCGCGACCCAGGTCTCGGGCTCCGCTCCGCCTCCGGCCGCCGGGGGGAGGACGACTCCGATCAATCGCATGCGCGCATCCTGTCTCGTTCGGGATCGGCGCCCCGCTCCGGATGGGAATCGGCGACGATCGATGGGAAAGATATTTAACATACATACCTTATGCGTCTATAGTAGCTGGCATGACCTCGATGTCGAGCCTCGATCAGCTCTCCGTGACCCCGCCCCGCTCGCGCGCCGAGCAGCTCGCCGACACGCTCCTGGACCACATCCGCGCGCGCGGCCTCGGCCCGGGCGACCGGCTGGGCACCCTTGACGAGATCCGCGCCGAGGTGGGCTTCGCGCGCACGACCGTGAGCGAGGCCGTCCGACTGCTGCGCGAGCGCGGCGCGCTCGAGATCCGTCCCGGCCGCGGCGGGGGCCTCTTCATCGCCGCCGAGACGCCCGTCGTGCGCATGCGGCACACGCTGCTCACGGCGCAGGGCTCCGTCGTCTCCGTGCGCGACGCCATCGAGCTCCGGGAGGCGCTCGAGGCGCCCATCGCGCTGAGCGTCGCGGCCGTGTGCAGCGACACCGACATCGAGGTGCTGCGCGACGCCGCCGAGGCGATGGCCCGCACGGGGGCCGACTTCGAGGAGTTCATCCGCCTCAACTGGCACCTGCACGAGCTCATCGCCGGGCTCAGCCCCAACGCCATGATGAGCGCGGTGTACACGAGCTGCCTCGGCTACCTCGGCCGCAGCGCCCCGAGCTACGGCGACGACGACGCGGTCAGCGACTACATCGCCGATCGCGCGGCGGCGCACCTCGAACTGGTCGAGGCGATCGGCTCGCGCGACGCGGCGCGCATCGCCGCCGCCGTCGCCGCCCACAACCACGGCACCGCCGGCGAGGCCGACGCGACGGGGGCGCGATGAGCTTCCGGGAGCACCTCTACCCGCCCGAGCATCCGAGGATCGCCGAGCTCCGCGGGCTCGACGCCTATGCGTACGTCCCCCATGCGCGCCACGACGCGTTCACGGGGACCCTCATCGAGGGGTGGAAGCTCCTCTCCGCGGACCCGTACGTCGGGACCACCTCGGACGGCCGGCTGATCCCCGGACTCTTCCCGCTGCAGGAGCCGGAGGACGCCGACGCCGCGCCCGTCGCGGCGATGGTCGCGGCCGCCGAGCGACTGCTCGACGGGCTCGACGACGCGCAGCGCGCGCGCATCGTCTACCCCGTCGACTCGATCGAGTGGCGGCACTGGGCCAATCCCGAGTTCCTGCAGTTCGACACGGGGCTCCGGCTGGAGTTCCAGCCGGCGGCCGTGCGCGAGCGATTCCTCGCGCTCGTCGAGGCGAGCCTCAGCCCCCGCGGCGCCGCCGACGTGCGCACCATGATGCGCATCAACGGCTTCCTCGGCGAGGTCGTCGGCCTTCCCGGCATCATGAACGAGTTCTCCTACAACGCATCGATCTTCGGCACGCCGAGCCTCACGGAGCCGTGGGGCTGGCAGCTCTTCGGCCATCACTGCGCCGTGAACTGCCTCGTGGTCGGCGGCCAGCTGGTGGTCTCCCCGGTGTTCCTCGGCGCCGAGCCCAACGAGATCGACGCGGGCCCCCACGCGGGCACCGTCGCGTTCGTGGAGCGCATCGCGCTCGGCCGCCGGGTCCTCGACGCGCTGAGCGACGCGCAGCGCGCCGTCGCCATCACGGCCCCGAGCCTCACGGACCTCCCGCCCGGGCGCATCCACCCGGGCGACGAGCGCCACCTCGCGGGGGCCTTCCAGGACAACCGCGTCATCCCCTACGAGGGGGTGTGCGTCGCAGAGCTCGATCCGAGCGCCCAGGAGCGCGTCTGGGAACTAGTCGCGGACTTCGTCTCCATCCTGCCGGACGGCCCCGCACGGCTCCGCATGCGCGAGATCCGCGCGCAGCTCGCCGACACCTGGTTCTCCTGGATCGGCGGGAGCGGCCCGGACGACCCCTACTACTGCCGCGTCCAGAGCCCCGTCGTCATCGTGGAGATCGACCACCACTGCGGCGTGTTCCTCACGAACGACACCCCTCAGCCCTTCCACATCCACACCGTGATGCGCACGCCCAACGGCAACGACTACGGCCACGCGCTCGTGCGCCAGGCCCGCGCGCCGCGCTGATCGGCGCATCCCACACAGAAAGGCTCGATGATGAGCACCCTCGCCCCGCCGCGGACGCGGCCCCGTTCCACCTTCCCGATCTTCCTCCTCTGCTGGCTCGCCCTCGTGAGCGACGGCTTCGACCTCTACGTCTACGGCGCGACCCTGCCGGGCTTCCTCGGGCCCGAGAACTGGGGCGTCACGCCGCCGCAGGCCGGACTCGTCGGCTCCTTCGCCCTCGTCGGCATGCTGATCGGCTCGCTCGTCGCCGGCATGCTCTCCGACCGCATCGGCCGACGGCGCATGCTCGCGGCCTCCGTCGCGTGCTTCGCGGTGTTCATGCTCGCCTGCGCCCTCGCCCCGGACTTCGCCTGGTTCGCCGTCTTCCGCTTCCTGGCCTGCCTCGGCATCGGCGGGCTCCTCCCCGTCGCCGTCTCCATGGCGAACGAGTTCGCCTCGCCGGCGAGGAAGTCGATCGTCGTCGGCGCCGTGCTCACCGGCCCCGCCGTCGGCACGGTGATCGCCTCCTTCGCCTCGCTCACCCTGCTGCCGAGTGCCGGGGTGCGCCCGGTCTACGCGATCGGCGGCGTCTCGCTCCTCCTCATCCCCTTCCTCCTCAAGGCCCTGCCCGAGTCGCCGACGTTCCTCCGCGCGCACGGCCGGGACGCGGAGGCCGCCGAGCTCGCGGCGCGCTACGGCCTGCCCGAGACCTCCGCGACGACCCGTGCGATCTCCGTCGCCGATACCGCGTCCTCCTCGCGCCGCCGCGTCGCGGCGCTCTTCGCGCGCGGCTACGCCCTCCCGACCGTCGGCATGTGGGCCCTCTGCCTCATCAGCCTGCTCACCATCTTCGGCCTCACGACCTGGCTCCCGCAGGTGATGCGCGACAGCGGCTACGGCACCGAGGCCTCGATCGCCTTCCTCCTCTGGTACTCGCTCGGCGCCATCGTCGGCACGGTCGTGGCCTCCTTCGTCGGCCAGTCCACCTCGCCGAAGCTCGTCGTCGTCGTCGGCTTCGTCGCGGCGGCGCTCGCGCTCGGCGCGGTGGCGCTCGGACTGTCGGGCGCGGCGCTCGTCGCCGCGGTCGTCGTCGCCGGCTTCGGCGGACTCGGCACCCAGAACATGCTCAACGACCACATCGCGCAGTTCTACCCGGGAGAGGTGCGCGCCACCGGCCTCGGCTGGGCGCTGGCCGTCGGCCGCATCGGCGCCATCGCCGGCCCGACGTACGGCGCGCTGCTCATCGGCTCCGGCGGTTCGATCACGGGAGCCGCGCTCGCCTTCGGCATCCCGGCCGCGCTCGGCGCGGTGCTCGCCATCGCCCTCCCCGCACGACGAAAGGCGGCGCTCCCCGCATGACCCCGTCCACCCACCCCCAGACCGCGCGCCGGGCCCTCTCGACGCTGCCCGACCGAGCGCGCGTCCTCGTCGCCGGCGCGGGGCCCTCGGGCCTCATGCTCGCGCTGGATCTCGCCGAGCGCGGCATCCCGACGCTCGTGATCGAGCCGCGCGTCGCCGTCGACCCGTACCGGCCGCGGGCGAAGACCACGAACGCGCGCACGATGACGCTGCTGCGCCGCCTCGGGCTCGCCGACCGGCTGCGCGCCGCGGCGCCGCTGGACGCCGACTACTCGGAGGACGTCGTCTTCTGCACGGGCCTCGGCGGCCACGAGCTGCGACGCTTCCGCCACGCCTTCCAGCTCTACCGCGCAGGCTTCCCCCACGCGCCGGAGGCCGGTCAGCAGGTGCCGCAGCCCACCGTCGAACGCGTGCTGCGCGCCGCCGCTGCCGAGCATCCGCTCATCGACCTCGCGCTCGGGCTCCGCGTCACCGGCACCGAGGCGCGTGCGGAGGACGTGCTCGTCACGGTCACGGCCGAGGGCGCCGAGAGCGCCGAGGGCGCCGAGAGCGCCGAGGGTGACGGGGGCACCGAGGACGCCGGGGCGGCGCCCGAGGCCGTCGTGCGCGCCGAGTACGTCGTCGGCGCCGATGGCGGGAGCTCGGCGGTGCGCCGCTCCCTCGGCATCCGGCTCGCCGGCACCTCGGCCCCGCGCCCCAACTTCAACGTCGTCTTCCGATCCCGGGCGCTCGCCGAACGGGTGAGCGTCGACACGGCCGTGCAGTACTGGGTGGTCGGGGAGGTCTCCGGCATGATCGGCCAGCTCGATCTCGACGGCCTCTGGTGGGTCATCGCGCAGGGCGTCGACCCCGAGGAGTGCACGGATCCCGAGGGGCTCGTGCGCCGGCTCGCCGGCGTTGGCGACGACCTCGACGTCGAGGTGCTCGGCACCGATCCGTGGACCGCGCGCATGCTGCTCGCGGATTCCTACGGCGGCGGCCGGGTGTTCCTCGTGGGCGACGCGGCGCACCTGAACCCGCCCTTCGGGGGACACGGCTTCAACACCTGCGTGCTCGACGCCCTGAATCTGTCGTGGAAGATCGCGGCCGTGCTCGGCGGCTCGGCGGACGCGGCGCTGCTCGATTCCTACGAGGCCGAACGCCGGCCCGCCGCGCGGCGCATGATCGACGTCGCGGCCCACAACACGCGCCACCTCGCCTACACCTTCGTCGACCCGGCGCTCGACGCGGACGGCGCGGCCGGGGAGCGGGCCCGGGCCGCGGCGCACGAGCGGCTCGCCGTGAAGGAGGCCGAGTTCCTCGCCGAGGGGCTCGTGCTCGGCTACGCCTACCCCGGCAGCCCGATCGTCACGGACGACGGCAGGCCCGTGCCGGAGCCGGACGCGGTGACCTACCGCCCGACGGCCGCACCCGGGCATCTGCTGCCGCACCTGTGGCTCGACGACGGGCGCGCGGTCTACGACGCGCTCGGCCCCGAGTTCACGCTCGTCGCGCTCGTCGACAGGGTTCCCGGTGCCGATGCTGCCGGTGCCGGTGCCGCCGTGCTCGCCGCGGTGGATGCCGCCGTCGGGGCGACCGTGCCGCCGACGGCGCTGCAGACGCTCGAGCTGCCGGACGGCCCGGCCCGCGACCGCGCCCGCGCGCTCTGGGAGGCCGACTACGTGCTCGTCCGCCCCGATCAGCACGTCGCCTGGCGCGGCGACGATCCCGCGCAGCTCGCGGGGGCGCTGCGGCGCAGCCTGGGGCGGGGGCTCTGCGCGGGCCGCGCCGAGGCGCCCCGCGAGGCACGGGCGGAGCCGGTGCGCTGAGCCGCGGCGACCCGGTGCGCTGAGCCGCGGCCACCCGGTGCGCAGAGCCGCGGCGGCGCCCCGGGCGAGGCCGCTCACACCTCGATGTTCGCCCAGTCCGGGTGCCGGCGCTCGAGCAGCTCGACGTGGGCGAGCAGCGCCTCCGCGCGCGGGCTCGGGCGATCGGCGTGCCAGACGAGCCCGAACTCGCGCTGCGCCGCGGGCTCCGTGAGGGTCAGGGTCGCCACGCGCGGGCGGTGGACCGCGTCGGCGGGCAGGATCGCGACTCCCTGACCGGCCGCGACGTAGTTCGCGACGGTCTCCACGCTGTCGGTCTCGATGCCGATGTGGGGCGAGACCCCCGCGGCGGCGAGCAGCGAGTCGACGATCCGCCTGGTGTGGTACCCCTGGTCGAGGGTGAGCAGCCGCTCCTCGGCGATGTCGCCCACGGAGGCGGCGGAGCGCCCGGCGAGGCGGTGGCCGCGCGGCACCATGAGCACCAGCGGCTGCCTGCCCATGCGGCGCCAGGCGAAGCGATCCGGCGGGCGCGGCGCCGAGAGCACGATGTCGACATCGCCGCGGTCGAGGGCGTCGAGCGCCCCCGCCGAGGAGAGCTCGTGGTGCACCACGTGGGCCGCCGGGTGCGCCTGCAGGTACGAGGAGACCAGCTCGCCCACGACGGCGGGGCCGAGCGACCGCAGGAAGCCGATCCGCAGGGTCGCGTCCGGTTCGCCCGCGATGCGCCGGATCGCGTCGTCGAGGTCGCCGAGCGCCCGTCGCGCGGTGATCGCGAGCATCTCGCCCTCGGCGGTGAGCTCCGCGCCGCGGCCGTGCGCGCGGATCAGCGGCGCGTCCAGCCGCCGCCCCCAGCGCTGCACGGCCCGCGTCATGGTGGACTGGCTGGTCCCCGTGCGCCGCGCGGCTTCCGTGAGGCTCGACGCGTCGAGGAGCGCGGCGAGCCAGCCGAGTTCGGGGAACAGCTCCGCGGCTCGCGCTCGTTCATGCATACCTGCATGATAGCCCCCCGTCTTCGGGGAGGGTGAAGATGATCGGCGAGTGCATCTCAGAAATACCGGGCGAACGACGCCGGAGCCATCCATGCACGACTGCATGGTCCGGAGCCGTCTCGGCTGGTGACGGCGTCGCCACGCGGACACAATGAAGGCGGAACGGCGGATGCGCCGACCGGGCGCAGCGCGCTCGAGAGCACTCGGAGGTACGGCAATGGCAACAGCTCCCCTCGACGGAATCCTGGTCGTGGACCTCTCCCGCGCCCTCGCGGGCCCGCACGCCGGGCAGGTGCTCGGAGACCTGGGTGCCCGCGTGATCAAGGTCGAGGCGCCGGGCAGCGGCGACGACACCCGTTCGTGGGGCCCGCCCTTCGTCGACGGCGCCGACGGGGCCGCGTACTCGACGTACTTCCTCTCGTGCAATCGGAACAAGGAGTCGATCGCGCTCGATCTGAAGTCGGAGGACGGGCGCACCGTGCTGCGGGAGCTGCTCGGGCGGGCCGACATCCTCATCGAGAACTTCCGCACCGGGGTGATGGATCGCCTCGGCTTCGGCACGAGCGCGCTCGCCGAGCTCAACCCCCGCCTGATCCAGGTCTCCATCACGGGCTTCGGCCACGACGGGCCGGAGGGCGGCCGCGCGGGCTACGACCAGATCGTGCAGGGCGAGGCGGGGCTGATGTCGCTCACCGGCTCGGGGCCCGACGATCCGCAGCGCGTCGGCACGCCGATCGCCGATCTGCTGGGCGGCCTGCACGGCGTCATCGGCGTGCTCGCGGCGCTGCACGAGCGGGAGCGGACCGGCCGCGGCCGCGTCGTGCGCACCTCGCTGCTCGCCTCGGTCGTCGGCGTGCACGCCTTCCAGGGCACCCGCGCCACCGTCGCGGGGCAGACGCCCGAGGCGCAGGGCAACCACCACCCCTCGATCGCCCCCTACGGGCTCTTCCGCTGCCGCGACGGCGCGGTGCAGATCAGCGTCGGCAGCGAGCGCCTGTGGCAGGCCTTCTGCGCGGCATTCGCGCTCGATCCCGAGACGCCGGGGCTCGCCACGAACCCCGAGCGCGTCGAGCGCCGCGCCGAGACCATCGCCTTCGTCGAGGCCGCCTTCGCGGCGCACGACGCCGAGCCGCTCCTCGAGCTGCTGCGCGAGGCGGGCATCCCCGCGGGCAAGGTCCGCGACCTCGCCGAGGTCTACGCCTGGGACCAGGTGCACGCGCAGGGCCTCGTCGTCGACGTCGAGCACACGGCGCTCGGCAGCATCAGCCTGCCCGGACCCGCGATCCGCTTCTTCGACGTCGACGGAACCGGGGAGACGGAGCGGGCCCGCACGGAGCACGCGGCGCCCCCCGTGCTGAACGAGCACGGCGACGCGATCCGCGCCTGGCTCGCCGAGCCCGCCGACGGGGCGGCCGGCGCGTGACGGGGCGGGATCCCGCGGCGTCCGCGCGCCCGGAGCGCCTGACGGCGCACGAGCTCATCGGCCTCATCGCCGACCCCGGCAGCTACCTGTCCTGGGACGCGGCGCCCCGGGAGCCCGCGCTGGGCGAGGCCTACACCGCCGAGCTCGCCGCGGCCGAGGCGAAGGCCGGCACGGACGAGTCGATCGTGACGGGCGAGGCGCTCGTCGACGGCCGCCGCGTCGTGCTCATCGCCTGCGAGTTCCGCTTCCTCGCGGGCTCGATCGGCGCCGCCGCCGCCGAGCGCTTCGTGCTGGCCGTGGAACGGGCGACGGCCGAGCGGCTTCCCGTGCTCGCCGCCGTCTCCTCCGGGGGCACGCGGATGCAGGAGGGCACGCTCGCGTTCGTCGCGATGGTGAAGATCGCCGCGGCCGTCGCCGCGCACCAGGCGGAGGGGCTGCCCTACCTCACCTACCTCCGCCACCCGTCCACGGGCGGGGCGCTCGCCTCCTTCGGCTCGCTCGGCCAGGTCACCGTGGCCGAGCCCGGCGCGCTCGTCGGCTTCCTCGGCCCTCGCGTCTACGAGGCGATCTACGGCGAGCCCTTCCCCGCGGGCGTGCAGTCCGCCGAGAACCTCGCGAGGCACGGCATCATCGACGGCGTGCTGCCGCCGGAGGAGCTCCGCGACATGATCCGGCGCGTCCTCCGCCTCCTCGAACCCCCCACCCGGGCCGAGCTCATGGCGCGCGCCCACGAGCCGGGCACCGCGCCGGAGCACGCGCCCGGCTCCGACGACGCCTGGGACTCCATCACGCGCACCCGCGATCGCCGCAGGCCCGGGCTGCGCGAACTGCTCAGGCACGCCGCGACCGACGTCGTGCCGCTCTCCGGCACCGGTCAGGGGGAGCGCGACCCCGGTCTCGCGCTCTGCCTCGCCCGCTTCGGGGGCGTGCCGTGCGTGGTGGTCGGGCAGGATCGGCGCACCCAGCGCTCGCACGCGCCCCTCGGGCCCGGCGCGCTGCGCGCCGCCCGGCGCGCCATGCATCTCGCCGAGGAGCTGCGGCTCCCGCTCGTGACCGTCGTCGACACCCCGGGCGCCGCGCTCTCGCAGACCGCGGAGGAGGGCGGGCTCGCCTCGGAGATCGCGCACTGCCTCGCGGACCTCGCCACGCACCGGGGCGCCACGCTCTCGGTCATCCTCGGCGAGGGCACGGGCGGCGGTGCGCTCGCGATCCTCCCGGCCGACCGCACCCTCGCGGCGGAGCACGGCTGGCTCTCGCCGCTGCCCCCGGAGGGGGCCTCGGCGATCGTGCACCGGGATACGAGCCACGCCCCGGCGCTCGCGGCGCAGCAGGGCGTGGCCTCCGCGAAGCTGCTCGCGCACGGCATCGTCGACCGCGTGATCCCCGAATCCCCGGACGCCGCCGAGGAGCCGGTCGCATTCTGCGTCCGTCTCGGCGACGCCGTCGCGCAGGAGCTCGCGGCCCTCAGCATGCAGCATCCCGAGCGCCGCCGCGTCGCCAGGCATGAGCGCTACCGCCGCATCGGGCTCTAGCGAGGCGCGGGCGCGGCTGCGGGTGCGTGCCCGCGCCCGGGGCGGGCGCCCCGCTACGCGTCGAGGAGCTCCGCGACCGAGCCGAGCACCTCGTCCGGGCGGAAGGGGAAGCGCTCGATCTCGGCGCGGTCCGAGATGCCCGTCATCACGAGCACCGTGTGGAGCCCCGCCTCCATCCCGGCGACGACGTCGGTGTCCATGCGGTCGCCGATCATGCCGGTGTTGTGGGAGTGCGCGCCGATCTTGTTGAGCGCGGAGCGGAACATCATCGGGTTCGGCTTCCCCACGATGTAGGGCTCCTTGCCGGTCGCCTTCGTGATGAGGGCGTTGATCGCCCCGGTAGCCGGCAGCGGGCCCTCCGTGCTCGGCCCGGTGGCGTCGGGGTTCGTCGAGATGAAGCGGGCGCCGGCGTTGATGAGCCGGATGGCCTTCGTGATCGCGTCGAAGGAGTAGTGCCTGGTCTCGCCGACGACCACGAAGTCGGGGTCGGACTCCGTCATGACGTAGCCCGCGTCGTGCAGAGCGGTGAGGATCCCGGCCTCGCCGAGCACGAAGGCGGAGCCGCCGGGCTGCTGCTGGGCGAGGAACGCGGCCGTCGCGAGTGCGCTCGTCCAGATCCGGTCCTCGGGCACGTCGATGCCGGAGGCGGCGAGGCGCGCGCTGAGATCCCGCGCCGTGAAGATCGAGTTGTTCGTGAGCACGAGGTAGGGCGTCTCGGTCTCGCGCCAGTGCTGCAGCAGCTCGGCGGCGCCCGGGATCGCCTGGTTCTCGTGCACCAGCACGCCGTCCATGTCGGTGAGCCAGCATTCGATCTCGTCGCGCCTCGTGCGGTCCGCGGTCTCGTTCATGGCTCCAGCGTAGCCGCGCCGGATGAACCGCCGGTTTCGGCGGTGCGCCGTCTCCGAGCCCGCGCGGCGGCGGGCCCGGAGACGGCGGCTCAGGCCTCGCGGCCGACCAGGTCGGGCACGGCGCTCAGCAGCTCGAGCGTGTAGGGATCGCTCGGGCGGGTCCACACCCGCTCGGTCGGCCCCTGCTCGACGAAGCGGCCCGAGCGCATGACCGCGGTGCGGTCGGCGATCGTCGCCACGACCGCGAGGTCGTGCGAGATGAGCACCATGCCGATCTGCAGCTCGTCGACGAGGGTGCGCAGCAGCTGGCCGACGTACTTCTGCGAGGAGGCGTCGAGCGCGGAGATCGGCTCGTCCGCGACGATGACGCGCGGGTTCGCGATGAGCGCCTTGGCGATCGCGATGCGCTGCCGCTGGCCGCCGGAGAGGGCGTGGGGGTAGCGCTCGCGAAGCTCGGGATCGAGGCCCACGCGCTCGAGCACCTCGATCACGGCCGCCTCGCGCGCGGTCGCCGAGCGGGCGCCGCGGTGCGCGGCGTCCCACACCTCGGCCAGCTGCTTGGCGACCCGGCGCCGCGGGTTGAGCGACGCGTACGGGTCCTGGAAGACCATCTGCAGGGGGATGAGGTGCGCGGGGCGGCGCCGGATCGGCAGCGGGGTGACGGGCTCGCCGAGGAACTCGATCGACCCGCCGCTCAGGCGGTTGATGCCCACGAGGGCGCGCGCGAGGGAGGACTTGCCGCAGCCGCTCTCGCCGACGATGCCGACGATCTCGCCCGGGCGGACCTCGAGATCGACGCCGCGCACCGCGAGGAACTTCCCCTTGCCCTTGATGCGGTAGCTGACGTGCGCGTCCTGGACGGCGATCAGCGGTGCCTCGCTCATGACTGGACCTCCTTCGGGAGCGGCCACGGCACCTGCGGCACCGCGTCGAGCAGCACCCGCGTGTACGGATGCTGCGGGGAGCGGAACACCGACTCCGCCTCGCCGGCCTCGACGATCTCGCCGGTGCGGAAGACGTTCAGACGGTCCGCGATGGAGCTCAGCATCGCCAGGTCGTGCGTCACGAAGATGATCCCCATGCCGCTCTCGCGGCGGAGCTCGTCCAGCAGCGCGATGATGCCGGTGCGGATGTTCGCGTCGAGCGCGGTGGTCGGCTCGTCGGCGATGAGCAGCTTCGGGTCGCAGGCCAGCGCGATGGCGATTGACACGCGCTGCTTCATGCCGCCCGAGAGCTGATGCGGGTACTGCCCGAGCAGCCGGTCGGGCTCGCGCAGGTGGACGCGCTCCAGGAGCTCGCGGGCCTTGGCCTGCGCCGCCGCCCTGCCGAGCCCGAGATGCAGGCGCACGTGATCGGTGAGCTGCTCGCCGAGCTTGAGCATGGGATGCAGGCTCGACGAGGGATCCTGGAGGACCATCGCGATGTCGGCGCCGCGAGTGCGCTGCCACTGCTTCTCGGTCTGGGCGAGGAGCTCGCGGCCGTCGAAGACGATCGAGCCCGAGGCGCGCAGGCCGTGCGGCAGGAGGCCGAGCAGGCTGAGGCCCGTGAGGGTCTTGCCCGATCCGCTCTCTCCGACGACGCCCACGACCTCGCCGCGCTCGACGGTGAAGGAGGCCTCGCGCACCAGCGGCTCCCCGGCGCCGCTCGCCCGCGAGATGGTCAGGCGGTCCACGTTCAGCAGCGTCATGATGCGCCCCCGCTCTCCTTGAGCTTCGGTTCGAGATTGTCGCGGATCGCGTCGCCGATGATGTTGAAGGCGAGCACGACCGAGACGATCGCGATGCCGGGGGCGACGGCGAGCCACCACTGGTCGAAGTACTGTACGGCGCCCGAGATCATCGAGCCCCACTCGGGGGCGGGCGGCACGGCGCCGAGGCCGAGGAACGACAGGCCGGCGAGGAGCAGGATCGCCGATCCCACGTCGAGCATCGCGAGCACGAGCACCGAGCCGCTCACCGCAGGCAGCAGGTCGACGACGATGGAGCGGAACGGGCCGACGCCCGAGAGCCGGTTGGAGAGCACGAACTCGGACTCGCGGAGCGCGAGCACGATGGATCGGACGGCGCGCGCGTAGGACGGCCACCAGCTGATGGCCGCGGCGATGACCGCGTTCTGCACGCTCGGGCCGAGCGCGGCGGCGATCGCCATGGCGAGGATGATGCCGGGGAAGGCGAAGACGAGGTCGGCGACGCGCATGAGCACCTCGTCGATCCAGCCGCCGAAGAAGCCGGCGATGAGCCCGATCGCCGTGCCGACGACCGCGGCCGCCAGCACGATGAGCAGGCCGTTGGGCACGGAGGTGCGCGCGGCGGCAAGGGTGCGGCTGAGGTTGTCCCTGCCGAGCGCGTCCGTGCCGAGCAGATGCGCCGCGTCGGGCGGCGCGAGCGCCGGCCCCACGGTCGCGAGCGGGTCGTACGGGGTGAGGGCCGGGATCAGGATGACCAGCAGCCACGCGAGCAGCACCGCGTAGGAGGCGAGGACCATGGGGGTGCGCGCCCAGCGGGGGATGCGGAGGCGCTGCGTCCTCCGGGGCGGGTCGACGAGCGAGAGTACGTCTGTGCGGCTCATTGGAGTCGGATCCTCGGGTCGAATGCAGAGGAGAGGAGGTCGGCGATGAAGTTCACGGCGAGGAAGATGACCGCGATCACGACGGAGATGCCGGTGATCGCCGTGACGTCGAGGTTCGTCGCCGAACGGTAGGCGTACTGCCCGATGCCGCCCCAGGAGAAGATCTGCTCGACGTACACGGTCGCGGCGAGCAGGAAGCCGAAGGAGAGCGCCGTCACGGTGATGATGGGGCTCGAGGCGCTGCGCACCGCGTAGCGGATCAGCACGCGCGAGCCGGGGAGGCCCTTGGCGTGCGCGGCCTTCACCGCGTCGGTGTTCAGTCCGTCGATGACGGCGCTGCGCGTGAAGCGGAGCACCATGCCGAGGTTCGACAGCGCGAGCACGGCGGCCGGCAGCACCAGGTGGCTGAGGGCGGAGCCGAAGGCGGCGCCGTTCCCCGCGAGCAGGCTGTCGACGGTCATGAAGCCGGTGACGGTCGGCGGCGGCGTGATCGTGGCCGAGAGCCGGCCGCTGCCCGGCAGCCAGTCCAGCTGCCGGAAGAAGATCGTGGAGCCGACGAGGGCGATCCAGTAGGTCGGCAGGCTGACGCCGATCAGCGAGACGATGCGCGCGAGGTGGTCGGGCCAGCGGTTCCGCATGTACGCCGCGATCGTGCCGAAGAGCACGCCGAGGATCACGGTGAGCAGGGTCGCCGTGATGACGAGCTCGAGGGTCGCGGGGGCGTACTTCGCGAGGTCGGCCGCGATGGGCTGGCCGGTCTGCTGCGAGATGCCGAGGTCGCCCTGGAAGAGGCCGCCCAGATAGCGGAGGTACTGCTCCCAGATGGGCTGGTCGAGGCCGAACTTCTCGCGGAAGGCGGCGACCGCCTCCGGGTTCGCGAGCGCCTGCTGGCTGAGGTTCGCGGTCTCGGGGCGCAGCGGCACCAGCACGCCGAGCCCGAAGGAGACGACGGTGATGCCGAAGAGGGTGATGAGCGAGGTGCCCAGACGGCGGAGGACGAAGCGGAGGTAGCCGCTGCCGCCGCCCTTCTCCGGGGCGGACGGACGTGCGTCCGCCCCGGATTCAGCGAGTGTCTGTGTCACGATGGTGCGTCCGGACGCGTCAGCGGATCTGCGAGAGGTTGATCGTCGCGAGCGGATCGTGGCTGATCTGCTCGACGCCGGAGGAGGCGACCAGGTAGAAGGACGGCTCGAGCAGCGGGACGAACGGGGACTGCTCGTTCATGAGGCGGTTCCACTCGGTGAAGGCCTCGGCCCCGGCGTCGCCGCCGGTCGTGCGGGCGGTCTCGGCGAGGGCCGCGATCTCGGGGGCCGCCTCGGCGCTCCAGTGGACGCGCTCGCCGAGCAGGTCACCGGCGGAGAACACGAGCACGTCGGTCGGCGCTGCGGTGTCCGGCGGCCAGGACCACATGGCCATCTGGGTGCTGCCGTCCACGTAGTTCTGCAGCGAGGTCGACGTCGGGGTGGGGTTCAGGGCGACCTTCAGCCCGATCGCCTCGAGCTGGGACTGGATGCCCTGCGCGAGCGTGTTGTAGTCGATGCCCGCGAGTCGCGTGTAGTCGTTCGCGAAGTCGAAGGTGACCTCGGTGCCGGCCTTGCCCGCGTCCTCGAGCAGCTTCTTGGCGGCTTCGGGGTCCGACTTCGGCGCCTCGTCCTCGGGCAGGGCGCCGATGAGCTTCGTCGGGATGATGCCCGTGGCCGGCACGGCCCCCGCGCCGACGATCGTGCGCAGCGCCTCGTAGTCGAGGCCGAGCTTGACGGCCTCGAGGATGTCGGGGTCGGAGGTCGGGGCGCCGTCGGCCTGCGAGAGCGCCAGGTAGAGCACCTCGGGGGAGGAGGTCGACTGGACCTGCAGCGCGTCGGAGGCCATGCCCTCGGCGATGCGACCGGGGATGTCGAGCGCGATCTGGCTCTCGCCGCCCTCGATGTTCGCCTTCTGCTGCTGGGCGTTGTTCACGTTGCGGATCACGATCCGGTCGTACGCGGGGGCCTCGCCCCAGTAGTCCTCGTTCTTCACGAGCACGATCTGCGAGTTCGTGTCGTAGGCCTCGAGCACGTAGGGGCCGCTGCCCGCGCCGTTCGCCGGCTCGGTGAAGAAGGTCCCCGCGGTGTCCGCGTCGATCGCGTCCTCGGCGTCGGTGCCGCCCGCGGCGCGCACGGTCTCGTCGTCGACGATCGAGAGGGGCGTGGCGGTGAGCGTGTGGGCGAAGTACGGCATCGGCGACTCGGTCGTGAACGTCACGGTGCGCTCATCGGCGGCCGCGACGGTGACGCCGTCCATCCGGTACGCGGGGCTCGACTGGAGGTGCTTCAGCCGGTTCAGCGAGAAGACGACGTCGTCGGCCGTGACGGGGTTGCCGTTCGCGAACGTCGCGTCCTCGCGGAGCACGACGGTGAACTGGGTGGAGTCGTCGTTCGCCTCGATGGACTCGGCGAGGAGCGGCTGCGGCTCGGGATCGTCGCCGATGTAGGTGAACAGCGTCTGGTAGACCCCGGTCGCGGTGATGGCGTCGGTGACCTGGAAGATCGTCGCCGGGTCGATCGATTGCGCGGTGAATGCCTGGTCGATCACGAGCGTCCCGGTGCTCTCGGCCGGGGCCTCGCTGCCCCCGCCTCCCGCGCAGCCGGTGAGCGCGAGTGCGCCGACCAGGAGTGCGGAGGAGATTCCCGTGGCTCGCCGAAGCGTCTTCGGTGCCATGTCGCAGATCCTTTCGAAGAGTCGATGTCTCGAGCTGCCACAGGACCGGGGGAGGGCTTGCGTGACCTCACTGTCGGAACTAGTGTCAACTATATCGTGACAACTGCATCGTATTTGAGAAGCAGTGAGAGCGATATTACCGGTGCTGCGCCGTTCGTCAAGTCGCGAAGCTCGATTCGTTATCGAAGCTCTCTCGGATGAGCGGGCAGGCGCGTCGGTGAAATCCGGAGTTGACGAATCTGAAATCGATGGCTAGTTTCGTGTCACACAATGCGGAACCTTGTCATTGAATAGGTGACATGCATGGGAGAGAACATGACCGAGAGCGCTTCGACCGGCGGCACCGCGCCGCTCACCTCGAGCCTCAAGATGCTGCGGCTGCTCGAGGAGATCGCGAAGACGAGCGGGCCGTTCGGCGTCTCCGAGATCGCGCGCCGCGTCGGCGGCTCGCGCTCGATGGTGCACCGGCAGCTGGTGACGCTCGTCGCAGCCGGCTGGCTGGCCACCGACGCCCAGGGCGCCTACACGCTCACCTTCTCACCGGTCCGCCTCGGCCAGGCCGCGCTGCGCCACGCGAGCGTCGACCAGCGGATCACCGCGGTGCTCACCCGCATCGCCGACGAGCTCGGCGAGGGGACCTCCCTCGGCACCATCGACGGCGACGCCGTGCTCATCGTCGGCCGCGGCCTGCCGCAGCGCAACGTCCACGTCTCGCTCGCCCACGGCCAGCGCTTCAGCCTCGAGGGCAGCGCTCTCGGCTCCGTGCTCGCAGGCTACCTCGATGCGCCGGAGCGCCGCCGCATGCGCGCCGCCGGCATCGAACTGCCGAGCGAGACGGCGTGCGCCAAGGTGCGCGACGAGGGCTACGCCATGCTCATCGACGACGAGTTCGACCCCATCGAGGTCGTCGCCGTCCCCGTCGGCCGCACCCCCGGCCGCGTACGCTTCGCCCTCTCGGCCCACTGGCCGCAGGGGCGGGCGAAGCCCGATCACGTGCTGTCGACGCTCGAGGCCGGCGCGCGCGCGATCGAGGACCTCACGGAGCAGAGCGCCGGCCTGCTGCTCAGCTGAGCCCCAGAGACCCGGGCGGCCGGAGCGCCGGCGGCCCGTCACCCACCCAGATCACGAAGGAGTGCTGATGTCCATCACGCCCCCGTCCGTCGACGTTCCTCGTCGGATCCTCGACCCCGACGCGCTGCTGCAGCCGAACCGGCTGCAGTCGCTGCCCGCGAGTCGGATCTCGGCGGGCCGCAGCCTGCTCGAGAAGATGCAGCGGGAGCGGTGGACCTTCGAGCGGGTGGCGCTCGACATCGACGAGCGCGCCGAGGGCGAGGCGCTCTACCGCGTCGACGCGGGCGGCGGCAGGGTGTTCGACTTCGTGGTCTTCAGCTTCGAACCGAGCATGGAGGGCCGCACCGGCCGGATCACGGGTGTGAACTGGGACATGATGGGCGCGCTCATCGAGGGCCCGACGACCCCGGAGGACCGGGCGCAGACGCGCGCGGAGCTGCCGAAGCTCTACGCCGGACGCGCGGTGCCCGGCACGCTCACCTGGGCGCGCTCGAACCGCAGCTTCCGCGCGTTCGACCACGCCGCGGAGGCGCTCGCCGAGGGCCGCCAGCCCGACACCCGCGCGCTCTGGGAGGTCGGCTACCTCATGCGCAACACCGGGCTCGACGGCAACGGCACCTTCCTCACCCGCTCCTTCCTCACCCTCGACGCCGAGCATCCGCTCCGGCTTCCCCTCCACGCGCAGCTGCTCTCGGCGTACATCATGCGCGAGTTCGCCGCCGATCTCGTCGAGACCATGGCGCGCCACCGCAGCGCCGACGCCGTGCCGCTCGACCGGGAGCTGCGCCGCATGATCGGCATCGGCAACGGCTCGGCGCTCGGACTCCTCTTCTTCGTGAACACGCACCCGATGCTCATCGGAACGTGGCTCGAGCAGCGCCAGACGCTGCTGGCCGAGGCCACGCTCCTGCCGCTCGCGGCCGGCGCCGGCGATGCCGAGGCGTACCTGACGCTCCTCGAGCGCGCCGCGGACTTCGCCCGGGTCGATCCCTACGTCTACGCGCGCTTCGAGGACCCCGCCGACGTCGCCCGCGACCTCGACCGCGTGGTCGCGCGGCTGCGCGAGCTGCTCGCCGCGGGCACGACGAGCGGCGCCGAGCTCCTCACCGAGTTCGATGGCGCCATCTGCGACGAGGCGTGGGAGCTCGCGGCCGCGAATCTCCTCGAGCTGCTGCCCTACGAGCGCGTCTCCGCGGCGATCGAGGGCGGGATCCGCGCCGAGCAGTTCGTCTGCGAGCCGACCATGCCGCTCGCCGAGCTGCGCGGCATCCTCGACCGCGACTACCGTTGGGCGCTCGAGACCGACATGGAGCGTCCCGGGGCGCGCGAGTACGTCTGGTACAAGTCGGCCGACGCCGAGGAGCCCCGCCGCGGCCCCGCCTCCGAGGTCGACGGCGGCCGGAACTGGGCGCTCGATCTGCCGGGCGATGTGCAGCGCGTCGACGCGGCGCTGCGCGAGCGGCGCGAGGAGCCGGCGACCACCGTCGGCGAGCTGCTGCGCGAGCATCCCGAATTGCGCGCCGCGATCGAGCGGATCCAGTCCCTCCGCGGCTACCGCTACCACTCGCCGCACATGAACATGCTCGCCGACGACTTCGTCCCGGTCTCCATCGTGCGCTTCATGAACTCCGCGGTGCACGGCCTGCTGCGCACCGTCGACGAGGGCGACGACCGCAACGTCCTCGGCCTCATCTACCTCGGCGCGCCGACGGCCGCCGACCTCAACGAGGGTCTCGAGATCGAGACCCGCTACCCCCAGATGCCCCGCGCCGCCGAGGCCCAGACCATGATCGGAGCCGGACGATGACGACGACGATGCGGGCCTCGGCCCGCGAGATGCGCCACATGGTGGGCCGCTATCTGCACGCCCGCCGCTGCCCCGGGTACGCGGTGAACGCGATCCGCGACGCCATTATGGCGGCCCAGGCCGAGGGCTACGACGCGGTCACCCGGATGGAGGAGATCCGCGAGGCGTACGCCGACGCGCGCACGGGCTTCGCGGTGCGCGCCTCCGAAACCGGGCTCGTCCTCGACGGCGCGGGCACCCCCGCCGCGATCCTCGCCCCGGCCTTCGTCGACGAGCTCGCGCTCGCCGCGGCCGCCGGCCCCGCGACCGTGCGGGTCGAGGGCGTCCCCGGCGTCGCGATGCTCGCCGCGCTCGGTGAGTACGCGGCCGTGCGCGGCGTCGCCTTCCGCCTCCACGCCGACGGCGACGACACGGCCACCGCGACCGCCGAGCGCGTGACGGCGACCCCGGTGGTCCCGGCGGAATCGGCGGCCGGTCCCGCGATGCGGCGCATCCTCCTCGAGGGGTACGAGATGGACGCCGAGCAGTTCTGGCGGCTCTTCCACGAGTCGAACGAGGCGCTCACCCCGGATTCGGAGCTCTCGCGCCGGCATGCGGGGTCCCAGCTGTACGACGAGGACGGCAACCTCCTCGGCGAGGCCGGCGAGGAGACCTACGTCCACCTGCGCAGCGAGAGCGGCGGCTCGGCGGTGCCCGCATGAGCGGCGCGCCGGTGATCGACGGCCTGCAGTGCGGCCGCTACGACCGCGAGCTCATCGAACGGATGCGCGACGGCGGGCTCCGCGCCGTCACCATCACCGCCTCCTTCTGGGAGGACGCGCTCGAGACCATGGACGTGCTCACCGGGTGGAACGACCTCGTCCGCGAGCACCCGGATGTGGCGCTCATCGCGCGCAGCGGCGCCGACATCGACGCGGCCGTCGCGACGGACCGCGTCGCCATCGTGCTCGGCACGCAGAACTCGTCGCTCTTCAACGACCGCATCGGCTTCATCGAGCACTTCTGGGACATGGGCGTGCGCATCGTGCAGCTCACCTACAACATCCAGAACGCGATCGGCTCCTCCTGCTACGAGCCGGTGGACACGGGGCTCTCGCGCTTCGGCCGCGAGGTCGTCGAGGAGATGAACCGCGTCGGCATGATCGTCGACCTCTCGCACGTCGGCGAGCGCACCTCCCTCGAGGCGATCGAGGCATCGGAGCGTCCGGTGGCGATCAACCACGCGAACGCCCGCGCGATCTACGAGCACGCGCGCAACAAGGGCACGGAGGTGCTCGACGCGCTCGTGGCGCACGGCGGCGTCCTCGGGGTGTGCACGTACAACAACATCGCGGGCGACTACGCGGCGACGCTCGACGGCTCCGCCGAGCTCGTCGCCCGGCACGTCGAGCTGCTCGGGATCGACCACGTGGCCTACGGCTCCGATCTCGATCCGAACTCCCCGGCCGACAACATCGCCTGGATGCGCAACGGACGCTGGAGCCGGAAGGTGCAGCACGGGGCCTCCCGCCCCGACATCGCGCCGCCGCCGGAGGCGTGGATCGACAACTTCGACTTCCACAAGTTCGGCGAGGTGCGCGATCGCCTCGTCGAGCGGGGCCTCCTCTCCGCCGCGGAGGCGGAGCAGGTGTTCTTCGGCAACTGGAAGCGCATGTACGACGAGGGATTCGCGCCGGCCGGCGCGACGCAGCAGGAGGAGACGCGATGAGCCGCACGGAGCACGGGATCGAGCCGCAGGAGACGACGCCGGAGGCCGCGTCGCGGCAGGTGCGCCGGGTGCCCGAGCCCGCGGACGGCGCGCTCTCGGCGAGCGTCACCGTCATCGACGGCACCGCCTACACGACGGTGATCCCGGTCGACGGCGACGGCGTGCTCGCCGAGGGCATCGAGGCGCAGTCCGAGCTCGTCATCGACGAGCTCGAGCGCGACCTCGCGGGCGTCGGCGCCACGCTCGCCGACATCGCGCACCTCACGATCTACCTGCGCGACCTCTCCGTGAATCGGGGGCCGTTCAACGAGGTCTACGCCCGCCGCTTCGGCGGCACCGTGCCCGTGCGCTGCGCCGTGGGCGTCGCGGAGCTCGCGCGCCCGACGATGCTCGTCGAGCTCACGGCGATCGCCGCGATCCCCGGCGCGTAGCCGCCCGGGAGCCGTCGCCGGGGGACCCGGATCCCGGGCCTCCCCGGCGACGGCGTGGGAGGATGGGACCATGCATGAGAGAGCCGGTCGCCCCGCCCGGGCGGAAGACCTGATCGACGTGGACGCGCTGCTCGCGGCCTACGCGGAGCGCGTTCCGGACCCCGCGATCCCCGAGCAGCGGGTCGTCTTCGGCACCTCGGGGCACCGGGGATCCTCGCTGGACGCCTCATTCACCGAGTCGCACATCGTCGCGATCAGCGCCGCGATCGCCGAGCACCGGGCCGCGCAGGGCATCAGCGGGCCGCTCTTCATCGGCGCGGACCCCCATCCGCTCTCCGCGCCCGCCGAGCGCACGGCCAGGGAGGTCCTGCTCGCGGCCGGCGTGCACCTCGTCGCCGCGGCGGGCGCCGGCGACGAGGCCTTCGTGCCCACCCCGGCACTCAGCCACGCGATCCTCGGCCACAATCGCGGCCGCGCCGCGGACGACCCCGGGCGCGCCGACGGGATCGTCGTCACCCCGAGCCATAACCCGCCGGGCGACGGCGGCTTCAAGTACAACCCGCCGCACGGCGGCCCCGCGGGCACGGAGACGACGGACCGGATCGCGGCCCGCGCGAACGAGCTCCTCGAGCGGGGGGTCGCGGGCATCCCCCGCGTCGCCGCGTCCGGGGACGACGAGCATCCGCTCGGTCGCTACGACTTCCTCGGCGAGTACGTCGAGTCCCTCGGCGACGTCATCGACGTCGCCGCCATCAGGCGATCCGGGCTGCGCTTCGCCGCCCACCCGCTCGGCGGCGCGAGTGCGGCCTACTGGTCCGCGATCCGGGATCGCTTCGGCCTCGATCTCACCGTGCTCGGCCCCGGCATCGACCCCCGGTGGGGATTCATGCACCTGGACTGGGACGGCCGGATCCGCATGGATCCCTCCTCCGCCTCGGTGATGTCGACCGTCGAGGCCGCGCGCGGGCTCTACCCGATCGTCACGGGCAACGACGCCGATGCGGACCGCCACGGCATCGTCACCGCGGACGCCGGGCTCATGAACCCGAACCACTTCCTCGCCGTGGCGATCGACTACCTCCTCGCGCACCGCCCGGACTGGCCCGAGACCGCCGGGATCGGCAAGACGCTCGTGTCCTCGGCGCTCATCGATCGCGTCGTGGCGGCGCACGGCCGCAGCCTGCTCGAGGTGCCCGTGGGCTTCAAGTGGTTTGTCCCCGGCCTCGCCGACGGCGGCCTCGTCTTCGGCGGGGAGGAGAGCGCCGGCGCCTCCTTCCAGCGCTTCGACGGGACGGCGTGGAGCACCGACAAGGACGGCATCCTGCTCGCTCTCCTCGCCGCCGAGATCCAGGCCGTCACGGGGCAGTCGCCGTCGGAGCGGTACCGGGAGCTCGTCGCCCGATTCGGGGAGCCCGCCTACGCGCGCGTCGACGCGCCGGCCGACCGGGAGCAGAAGGCGCGGCTCGCCGCGCTCGCGCCCGAGGACGTCGCCGACACCGAGCTCGCGGGCGACCCCGTGACGGGGATCCTCACCCGCGCGCCGGGCAACGACGCCGCCATCGGCGGGCTGAAGGTGCAGACCGAGCACGCCTGGTTCGCGGCGCGGCCCTCCGGCACGGAGGACGTGATGAAGATCTACGCCGAGTCCTTCCGCGGCCCCGAGCACCTGGCCGAGGTGCAGGCGGCGGCCCGGGCGCTCGTCGCGCGCGTGCTCGGGGCGTAGCGCCGCGGGCGGCGTGTACGCTTCTGCTATGCCCGCAGCGCCCGCCGTTCCCCGCCGCTACTCCTACCTCGGCCCGGCGGGGACCTTCACGGAGGCGGCCCTCAAGCAGGTGCCCGAGGCCGCCGGGCAGGAATGGAGCCCGGTCGACAACCTCGGCGAGGCGCTGAACGACGTCGTGACCGGTGCGAGCGACGCGGCGATGATCGCGATCGAGAACTCCATCGACGGCGGCGTGACGGTCGCGCAGGACGCGCTCGCGACGGTGCCGGGGCTGCGCATCGTCGGCGAGTACCTCGTCCCCGTGAACTTCGTGCTCGTCGCGCGGCCGGGCACCCGGCTCGAGGACGTGCGGGTCGTCGCGGGGCACCCGGTCGCCTACGGGCAGTGCCGGGCCTGGCTCGACGCGCACACGAGCCGCCATCGGCATCTGGTCGCCACCTCCAACGTCGCCGCGGCGGTCGACCTCTTCGACGAGGCGAAGGGCCTCGACGCCGCCATCGCGCCCCCGGGCATCGAGGAGCACTACGACGTCGAGGTGCTCGCGAGCGGCATCGCCGAGAACCCCGACGCCGTCACCCGCTTCGTGCTCGTGAGCCGCACCGTGCCGGTGGGGGAGCCGAGCGGCGCCGACAAGACCTCGCTCATCGCCGAGCTCCCCGAGGACCGCTCGGGCGCCCTGCTCGAACTGCTCGAGCAGTTCGCGACCCGCGGCGTGAACCTCACCCTCCTGGCATCGCGTCCGATCGGCGACCGCATGGGCCGGTACCGCTTCGTCATCGACGCCGAGGGGCACGTCAAGGACGAGCGCGTCGCCGACGCCCTGCTCGGCGTCAAGCGCTTCAGCCCCCGCGTCGTCTTCCTCGGATCCTACCCGCGGGCGGACCGCGTCGCGGCGACCATCAGGGACGCGCAGGACGACGACGCCTTCCGCGACGCGCGCGACTGGTTGCGGGGCGTGATCGAGGGCACCGCCGACGGCGCGGCGTAGCCGCGCGACGATCCGAGCGGGCGCGGTCCGCGTCAGGCCGCCGACGCCCACTCGGGCAGCACGCGGACGATGAGCGCGCCGGGATCGACGCGGCCGCTCACGGCGAGCGCGCGCCCGAAATCGTCGCCGTCGAGCTGCACCGGTTCCGGCCGACCCACGGCGAGCGCGTAGCGCTCGGCCCTGAGGTAGTTGACGCTGCGGGTGTCGTGCACGAGGTCGATGATGCGCCGCCCGGCCCGGGTCTTGCGGAGCACGCCGTTCTCCCAGCCGATCTTGTTCCAGATGCGCAGCCACGAGAAGGGGCCGAGCGGGCGCAGCGCGACGATGTCGAGACGGCCGTCGTCGAGCTCGGCGTCGGGGATGAGCAGGACGCCGCCAGGCATGAGCCCGCAGTTGCCGATCATCACCGTGTAGACGGACAGCGGCTTCACCGCGGAGCCGTCGACGGAGTAGTGGATCTGCAGCGGGCGGTCCTTGAGGATGGTGCGCACCCCCGCGTCGACGTAGGCGAGCCAGCCGAGCCGCTTCTTCAGCGTGGAGCGCGTCGCCGAGATGGCCCGCGCATCGAGTCCCATGCCCGCGAGCACGAGGAAGGCGTGCTCGGTCTCCTCGCCGTCCTCCCGCACGATCCTGGCGAGGCCGAGGTCGATCGCGCGCCCCCGGCCGTGGAAGGCGGCCCGCGCAGCGACGTCGAGGCGGTTCAGGGGCATCCCGAGGTTCCTGGCCAGCAGGTTGCCCGTGCCCTGCGGCACGATGGCGATGGGCACTCCGGTGCCGCGAAGGGCCTCGGCCACGGCGCGGATCGTGCCGTCGCCTCCGCTCGCGAGCACGACGCTCGCGCCCTCGGCGACGGCCCGCCGGGCGGCCCCCACGCCGGCGTCCGCCGCCTCCGTCTCGTACCACCGCGTCGCCGCCCAGCCGGCCTGGCGCTCCTGCGTCGCCACGGCGCTCCGCAGCGCCGGCAGGTCCGTCTTGAGCGGCTGGTAGACGACCGCGGCGCTCGGCTGCTGGCGCGCGGGGAGCGGGGACATGCGTCCAGCGTACTGGTGCGCCGCACGGGTAAGCTTGAGCCGTGATCGATCCAGTCCTCCTCCGCAACGATCCCGAGACCGTCAAGCGCTCGCAGCGCGCCCGTGGCAACGCGGAGGAGGTCGTCGACGAGGCGCTCGCCGCCGATGCGTCCCGGCGCCGCGCCCTCGCGGAGTACGAGACGCTCCGTGCCGAGCAGAACGCCTTCGGCAAGCGGGTGAAGGCCGCGGCCAAGGAGGAGAAGCCGGCCCTGATCGCGCAGGCCCAGGAGCTCGCCGCCGCCGTGAAGGCGGCGGACGCGCGGGCCAAGGAGGCCGAAGCCGCCTTCGACGCCGTCGCCATGCGGATCGAGAACGTCGTCGTCGACGGCGTGCCCGCCGGCGGCGAGGAGAACTTCGTCACGCTGCGCGAGGTCGGCGAGAAGCCCGCGTTCGACTTCCCGGCGCGCGATCATCTGGAGCTCGGCGAGCTCCTCGGCGCGATCGACATGGAGCGCGGCGCGAAGGTGTCGGGCGCCCGCTTCTACTTCTTGCGCGGCATCGGCGCGCGGCTCGAGCTCGCCCTCATGAACCTCGCGCTGGATCGCGCCCTGCAGCACGGCTTCACCCCGCTCATCACCCCCACGCTCGTGAAGCCCGAGGTGATGCGCGGCACGGGGTTCCTCGGCGAGCACGCCGATGAGGTCTACCACCTCCCGGCCGACGACCTCTTCCTCACGGGGACCAGCGAGGTCGCGCTCGCGGGCTACCACGCCGACGAGATCATCGACCTCGCCGATGGACCGCTGCGCTACGCCGGCTGGTCCACCTGCTACCGGCGCGAGGCCGGCTCGCACGGCAAGGACACCCGAGGGATCCTGCGGGTGCACCAGTTCAACAAGCTCGAGATGTTCGTCTACGCGGATCCCGCCGAGGCCGAGGCGGAGCACGAGCGGCTCGTCTCGTGGCAGGAGGAGATGCTCCAGGCGCTCGGCCTGCACTACCGCGTGATCGACGTCGCCGCGGGCGACCTCGGTTCGAGCGCGGCGCGCAAGTACGACATCGAGGCCTGGGTCCCCACGCAGGACGCGTACCGCGAGCTCACCTCGACGAGCAACTGCACCACGTATCAGTCCCGCAGGCTCGCCACGCGCTTCCGCACGGAGAGCGGCAGGACCGCGCCGGCGGCCACGCTCAACGGCACGCTCGCGACGACGCGCTGGATCGTGGCCATCCTCGAGACCCACCAGCAGGCCGACGGCAGCGTGCGGGTGCCCGAGGCGCTGCGGCCGTACCTCGGCGGCCTCGAGACCCTGACTCCGATCGCCGGGGCCTGAGGCCGTGCCGGCCCGAGCGGGCGCCCGCGTCGCGGGCGACGAACGCCACATCATCGCCCTCGACCTCGACGGGACGGTGCTCGACAACGGGCACCTCGGCGCGGGGGACGACCCCGTTTCCGGGCACATCGATCCCGAGCTCGGCGACGCGATCCGCGAGCTGCACGAGACGGGGCACGAAGTGGTCATCGCCACGGGTCGCTCGGTCGACGCGACGCTGCCCGTGGTCGAGAAGCTCCGGATCCGCCCGGAATGGGTCGTCGCGGCGAACGGCGCGGTGACGCTGCGCCGCGATCCGCTCGCGGCACGGGCCTACCGGCGCGAGTTCGTGGAGGCCTTCGACCCGAGCGACGCGCTGCTGCGCATCCGCACCCGGCTCGCCACGGCCAGGTTCGCCGTCGAGCTCGCGAGCGGGGGCTTCCTCTATACCGAGGAGATCCCGACCGGCACGCTGCCGTCCGAGCAGCGGCGGGTGCCGTTCGAAGAGCTGCTCGGCGTGCAGGCGTCGCGCGTGGTCGTCGTGTCGCCCGACCACCGCCTGGAGGAGTTCCTCGACGCGGTCTCGACGCTCGGGCTCACGCACGTCTCGTACGCCGTGGGCAGCACCTCCTGGCTCGACATCGCGCCCGACGGCGTCACCAAGGCGAGCGCGCTCGAGGTCGTGGCGGAGAAGCTCGGAATCCCCGCCTCCCGGGTGTTCGCGGCGGGCGACGGCCGCAACGATCTCGACATGCTCCGCTGGGCCGGCAGGCTCGGCGACTCCGTCGCGATGGGGCAGGCGGTTCCCGAGGTGCAGCAGGCGGCCTCGCGCGTCACCGGCACGGTCGACGAGGGGGGTCTGCTCGCGGCGCTGCGCGACCGGTTCCCCGCGCTGCGCCCGTAGCGGGCGTCCGCGTTCGCGCGGTGCGACGTCCGCGCGGTTCTACGTTCGCGCGGTGCGACGTCCGCGTCGGGCGAGGTTCCGCGTCGGCCGAGGCTCCGCGCCGGGCGAGGCCCCGCGCCGGGCGAGGTACCGTGTCAGGACCCGGGCGCGTCGCCCGTCGCGAGCGGCAGCTCCGCGCGATGCGCCCACTGCGACCAGGAGCCGGGATAGAGCGCGCCGTCGAAGCCCGCGAGCGCCAGGGCGACGAGCTCGTGGGCCGCGGTGACCCCGGAGCCGCAGGAGGCGCCCACGGCGCGGCCGTCGACGACACCGAGCGCGGCGAAGCGCTCCCGGAGCGCCGCGCCGGGCAGGAAGCATCCGGCGGCGTCGAGATTGCCTCCGGTGGGCGCGCTCAGCGCGCCGGGGATGTGGCCGGCCCTCGGGTCGACGGGCTCCGCGTCGCCGCGGTAGCGCTCGGCGGCGCGGGCGTCGAGCAGCGCGCCGCCGTCCGCGATGAACGCCGCGACGTCGCCGGCGCCCGGTGCGCCGTCGATGCCGAGCACGGGGAGCCCGCCGGATCCGAGCACCACGTCGCCGGGCCGGGGCGTTGCGGCCGGACCGGTCTCGAGCGGCAGTCCGGCGTCCGTCCAAGCGGGGAGCGCGCCGTCGAGCAGGCGCACGCGGTCGAAACCGGCGTCGCGCAGCAGCCACCAGACGCGGGCCGAGGCGAGGTTGCCGCCGCCGTCGTACGCGACGACTCGATCCTGCGCGCGGATGCCCCAGGAGCGCGCGGCGTGCTGGAACGCCGCCGGGTCGGGGAGCGGGTGGCGGCCGTCGCGCGGCGAGGGGCGCGCGGCGAGCTCGGCGTCGAGGTCGACGTACGCGGCGCCGGGGATGCGCCCGGCCGTGAAGTCGGCGCGACCGTCGGGGCGGGGGAGCGTCCATCGCACGTCGAGCACGCGCGTCCGCGGAGCGGCTTCGGGGAGATCGCGCTCGGCCTCGAGCTGCGCGTGCAGGGCGGCCGGGGCGATGAGGATCGCGTCGCGGGGAGCCGGTTCGCGTCGCCCGGCGTCGGAGGAGCTCATGGTGAGGAGCGTAGCGGGTGCGTCTGTCCGCCGGGGGCGCTTTGCTAAGCTCGACGGCGGAGGGTTGTCCGAGCGGCCGAAGGAACTTGTCTTGAAAACAAGCGTGCAGTAACCCTGTACCAGGGGTTCAAATCCCCTACCCTCCGCTCGTCGGGGCCCGTACGCCTCCTTCCCGGGGAACGTGCGGGCCCCGCTCATGCTCCCCTCGAGCCCTCAGCGCTCCGCGCCCGTGCTCCGCGCGAGACCCTACGTTGTCGAGACCCTACGTTGTCGTCGAGACCCTATGTTGTGAGCGGCACATGTCGTAGGGTCTCGCGCAGATCGTAGGGTTTCGCGCAGTTGCACGAGTCTCGCGAGCGGGCACGGTCGGTCGCGGTAGTGGCGCAGGGCGTGCGCAACGATCCGCGCGACCGTGAGCCCGCGCGACAGTGAGCCCACGCACCTCAGGCGAGCGGGTGCCGCACCATTCCGCCCTCGCCCGGGATCTCGTCCTCCTCCGGCTTGGGATCGCGCGCATCCGCGGCGGAGAAGCCGAGCGCCGCCACGAGGAGCGCGAAGGCGAGGATGCCGAAGGGGTTGCACAGCGCGATGGACATCTCAGCGGAGAATCCCGATCCGGCCGCGAGGCTCAGGATCGATACCAGTTCGTCGCCGGCGCGATCCGGAACGGTCAGGCCGAAGCCGATCGCGCAGGCCCACGACAGTGTGAGCGAGACGATGGTGCTGCGGCTCGTGCGCTTGCCGCGATCCCGCGTGATGCGCAGGCGCCGGGCGAGCCAGAGGTGGAGGGCGAGGAAGCCGAGGCCGATCGTCGGCGCGTACCACCAGCTCAGGGTGCCGCCGATCCCGAACGCCCACCGGCCGACGCTCATCCACAGCGCCAGTACCGCCCCCACGATCGCCACGATCCGGCCGTTCACATGTCCTCCTCTGATGCCGCCGAGTCCCCGTGCGGCGCGACGCGCCAGGGGTGCACGACTAGCCAAGCAGATTTCGCATCGCTTCGCGAAAAGTGCTATTCTCTAACGGTTGTCATCGCACGGTGATCGCGCCCCGATAGCTCAGTGGTAGAGCACTTCCATGGTAAGGAAGGGGTCGCCAGTTCAATCCTGGCTCGGGGCTCTGACTCTGCCGGTTCTGCCGGAAGTTTGGCTGAGTAGCTCAGCTGGTTAGAGCGCACGACTCATAATCGTGAGGTCGCGGGATCGAGCCCCGCCTCAGCTACCGGAGTCACGAAGAACCCCCGGCCCGCCGGGGGTTTTCTCGTTCCCGGGCCGGCCCTCAGCCGTGGGCGGTCGCACCGGCGCGACCGGAACCCGCGAGCGTGCACGACGGCGCCTCGCCGAAACGCTCGCGGTACAGCCCGGAGAAGCGGCCGAGGTGGAGGAAGCCGTGCCGTCTGGCGACCGCCGCAACGGTGTCGCACCGCGGATCACCGGCGTTCAGCTCGGCGCGCACGCGTCGCAGGCGCTCCTCCCGCTGCACCCGCATGGGCGTCGTGCCGAGCACCTCGCGGAAGGCGAGCTGGACGCTGCGCCCGCAGACGCCCGCGTAGTCGGCCATCGCCCCGAGCGTGAGCGCCGGGCCTCGGGTATAGACGATCGCCTCGCGCACGCGGTCGACGATCGCGGCATCGGCCGCTGGCGCGCGCGGCTCCGGCTCCCTGCCGAGGGCCGCGAGCACGAAGCCGTCGATGCAGCGCCCCGCGAGGTGCTCGGCGAGACCCTCATCGAGATCGGGGACGCGCTGCACGGTCGCGATCAGCATCCGCACCGAGGCGATCCACGCGGCCCCCGCTCCGGCGTGCACGTCGAGCTCCGGTGCGAAGCGCTCCGCCGAACCCGGCCCGCGCTCGGCGGCCACGCGGGCCTCCACGAGCGCCCGGTCCATCTTCACCGCGAGCATGACGCAGGGCTGCTCCCAGCCGCTGATGGCGGTCGGCACGTCCGGCCCGTACACGGCGGCGCGGGCGCGCGTGGCGTCGACCCGGCGTTCGCCGACGGAGGTGCGCAGCTGCCCCCGCAGGGGGACGTTCATCTGGAAGGAGGTGAGATAGGGCTCGGTGTCGATCCGGATCGACGAGGAGTAGCTCAGCAGCCCGGCGGTGACGGCGCCGAGTCGCGCCGCCACCGCCGTGAAGTGGAACCGCTCGGGGCGCGCGAGGGGCGTCAATTCGTGCGGATAGTACAGCTCCGCGCCGAGGGAGCGCGCCGCGGCCACGGTCGTGGCGCGCGCCGCGAGCCCCGGGATGACGCGGTCGGACGACATGGGCTCAGGCCGCCGCGCCGATCGCGTGGAATGCCCGGCTGTCGTAGACGAGCCCCGGTGTGTTCTCGCGGTGCCTGATCCCCTCCACCCGCACGAGGAAGATCGTGTGGGTGCCCTGCTCGATCCGGCTCGCGATGCGGCCGGCGAGGGCGACCCGCGCCTCGCGCACGGTCGGGATCCCGGCCAGATCCTCCCAGATATCCCAAGCGAAGCGCTCGTCCATGGGCACTCGCGTCTGGCCGGAGAAGTGCCTGGCGAGCTCCTCCTGGTCGCCGGCGAGGACGTTGAGCGCGAGCCGCCCGTTGTCGGAGAAGATGTCGTGCGCGGAGCTCGATCGGTTGATGCAGACGAGGAACGTGGGCGGGGCGTCGGTCACGGAGCACGCCGCGCTGACGGTGATCCCCAGCCGGCCGTGCGGACCGTCCGTGGTGACGACGTGGACCGCCGCCGCGAGGTTCGACATCGCCTGCCGGAACTCGAGCTGCTGCGGGCTGAGCTCGGTCATGATGCTCCTCCTCCGGTGACGGCGTAGTCCAGGACGGTGGCGCCGCCGGTCGCGTAGTTCGGCACGTCGGCGGCGACCGCCAGCCCCTCGGGAGAGGCCATCGCCGCGCGGAAGGCCTCCGCGTCGGCGAACTCCGCCTCGAATACGGCGAAGTAGGGCGCCGGCTCGCCGGCGGGGCCGGTCGAGACCTCGACGCTGTAGCGCCAGTCGAGCAGGCCGGGAAGCGCAGCGGCGAGCGGCAGGTGCGTGCCCTCGTAGTAGGCGACGAAGGCGGCGCGGTCCGTCGGTTCGGGGTACAGGACGGTGAGCTTGTGCACGGTCGTTCCTCTCGTCAGTGCTCGGAGGTCTCGGCGATCGCCGCGGCGACCCGTTCGGGCGTGGCCAGCAGGTCGATCTGGCGGATGGGGGCGTTGAAGTTCTCGGTGAAGCGATCGGCGAGGGCCTGGTTGCGCACCATCTCGCTGAAGAGCTGCGGGATCTGCGGGGCCGGCGGATTCCGGATCATGGTGTTCACCCAGTCGGTCGCCGCCTCCAACCGCTCGGCGCGGCGCCGGGCGACCTTGCGCATGAAACGCTCGTCGAAGACGCGGTCCTCGCGGATCGTGTCCGCCACCACCTTCGCCGAGTAGGCCGCGGAGTTCGCGCCCTGGGCCTGCACGGGGTCGACGGTCATGTGCACGTCGCCGAGGGCGAGGAGGTACTTGCCGTTCGGCAGCAGCGCGTAGTCCTCGCGCAGCACCGGGGTCACCGCCCCCTGGAGGATGTCCTTCTCCCCGGACTGCAGCTCGAACGCAGCGGGATCCACGCGTTCGAAGACGGAGGGGTGGAATTCCTCGAGGATGCGCAGGACGAGCTCCCGGTAGGCGGCGGGGTCGTCCTCGTAGCGCTGGTCCGTGAGGATCTCCTGCGGCCCGCCGGGTGCGCTCTCGAAGAGAAGGGCGTTCACGGCGCCCGAGAAGGACCACATCGGGAGCACCAGCAGCTCGCCGGCGGGCGGCACGACGCTGATCTCCACGCCGCGCGGTTCCCGCGGCGCGACCCCCTTCCAGAAGCCGACGGCGAGCTTGCGCTGCGGCGAGGTGTACGGGGATCGGTCCTCTCGGCGGGGGAAGAGCGCACCGATCTCGCCCTTGCCGGTGGAGACCACGACGAGGTCGTGCTGCTCGGTGAGCCGCTCGATATCGGCGACGGACAGGTTGCGCAGCTCGATCCGGCCGCCCCGCTCCTCGAATTCGCGCATGAGCCGCGGCAGGTAGATCCGGTAGTCGATGATGCGCGCCGGCTCGGCGAACGCGGCCGAGAACCGCCGCTCCTCGCCCCAGCCGTTGTAGTGGTGGTGGTAGGAGTACTCGGCGTCGGTCTCGGGCCAGTCGGCGATGCCGAGCTCGCGCTCGATATCGATCGTGGCGCTCATGTGGGCGACGCTGTTCATGATGCGGCCGTCGGCGACGTCCTCGGCCGATCGGTTCGTATAGATGGTCACGTCGAGATCCTGCTGGCGCAGATGCAGTCCGAGGTGGAGCCCCGCGACGCCTGCTCCGACAATGCCAATGCTCGTCATAGTGTCCTGCTGCCTCCTGATTGCGGCGCCGACACCGGGTCCGCACCGTTGCGATTCAAGCTCCATATGCGAACTCTTGAGTGGATCAAGTTCGATATGTGAGCTTTATGCTACGCGCGACCGTGGTGATGCGACAGGAGTTTCGCAAAGTGGATAGCCGCGCGTGCGCCGGCCGCGCCCGCCGCGCCCGCCGGGACGTCGGGTGCCGGCCCGCTACACCGTCCAGAGATCGTCGGGGTGCTCGATCCGCGCAACGGCGTGCCGCAGCGGCGGCAGCGCCTCACCCAGCCCGACCGCGGCGTTCGGGAATACTACGGAGATGCTCGCCGACTGGCCGTCCTCCAGCCGCACCGGCCGCGCGACGGCATCGAAGCCGGGGAAAGGCGCGCCCTTCGAGTGCACGTACCCCGTCGTCCGGGCCAGCACGGCCTCGTCCGGCTCGTACGGGCGCGGCGCCTCGAGGGCGAGGATCGCGAGCCCAGGGGCTCCGCGGTCGAGCGGCAGGCGCGTGCTGCGCCGGATCGCGACGGCGGCCGTGCTGCCGGACGGCCGGGCCGCGGCGAGGACGACCGCGTGGTCCTTCTGCGGCACCGACAACAGGGCGGTCGCTCCCGAGGCGTTCGCGAGCTCCTCGAGCACGTCGCCGATGCGCGACTCCGCGCCGACGATCCCCGCATCCGCGAGCGCGGCGACGCCGAGCCCCACGGTATAGCGTCCGTCGGCGACCCGTGCGACGAAGCCGTGATCCTCGAAGGTGCGCAGCATGCGGTAGACGATCGAACGGTGCAGGCCGAGCTCGTCGGCGAGCTCCTGGCTCGTGCGGCGGTGCCCGTCGGCGAGCAGCTCGAGCGCGTCGAGCGCGCGATCGAGGGTCTGCGAGCGCGCGCCGCGATTCTTCTCTTCCGCCATGGTGCTCCCATCCTACGGGCGACGGTAGACTCCGAATCGCGGCCGCGTCCGCGGCCGCGTCGTCGGTCGTCGCGCCGACGCGGCGACCCTCCGTCACCGCCCCCGCCGAACCCCGAGGAGCGTCGATGACCCCCGACTACTTCGCCGTGAACCGAGCCAACTGGGACGAACGCGCGGCACTGCACGCGGCGCGCGACGGCAGCGGCTACGGGGTGCAGCGCTACATCGACGACCGCTCGGCGCTCTCGGACGTCGTCCGCTTCGACCTGCCGAGGCTCGGCGACGTCGCGGGGCTCAGGACCGCCCACCTCCAGTGCCATATCGGCACCGACACGCTCTCCCTCGCGCGGCTCGGCGCGCGCGTCACGGGCCTCGACTTCTCGGAGGAGGCCGTCCGCCAGGGGCGCCGCCTCGTCGCGGAGACCGGCGACGCCGTCGACTTCGTGCGCGCCGATGTGCGTGCGGCCGCCGAGGCGCTGCCGCGCGGGGCGTTCGAGCTCGTCTACACCGGCATCGGCGCCCTGTGCTGGCTGCCGCACGTCGACGAGTGGGCGGCGGTCGTCGCGGCGCTGCTCGCCCCGAACGGCGCGCTGTTCATCCGCGAAGGGCACCCGATCCTTTGGGCCATGGACGAGACGCTCGACGACGACCTGCACCTGCGGCACCCCTACTTCGAGCACGCGGCGCCGACGGAGTGGGACGACGAGCAGAGCTACGTGCCGACCGCCGCCGCCCTCCGGGCGACGAAGACTTACGAGTGGAACCACTCGCTCGGGGAGATCGTCACCGCGCTCATCGACGCCGGCCTCCGCATCGAACTGCTCGTCGAGCACGACTGCGTCCCCTGGGAGGCCCTGCCCGGGCAGATGAGCCTGCGGCCCGACGGCGAATGGGAGCTCGCCGAGCGCTCGGGAGTCGCGCCGCTGAGCTACACGATCCGCGCGCGGCGCCCCGGTCCTTGACACGCTCGCCGGCGGCTGAGAGCGTGGGGGTGCGGCCGGTACTCGAGGCCGCACCCACCGTATCGACAAGGAGGTCGTCATGGCAGGAAACCGGGCAGTCGCGTACCAGGGGCCGGGGGTCGTGGAGGTGGTCGACACCGCCTATCCGACGTTCGAGTTGCAGGACGGGCCGGGGGTGAATCCCGCCAACGTCGGGCGGAAGCTGCCGCACGCCGCCATCCTGAAGGTCGTGACGACGAACATCTGCGGCTCGGATCAGCACATGGTGCGCGGCCGGACGACCGCGCCCGCCGGCCTCATCCTCGGCCACGAGATCACCGGCGAGGTCGTGGAGGTCGGCCCCGGCGTCGAGTTCATCAAGTCCGGCGACGTCGTCTCGGTGCCGTTCAACATCTCCTGCGGACGCTGCACGAACTGCAAGAAGCAGCGCACCGAGATCTGCCTGAACGTGAACCCCGATCGCCCCGGCAGCGCCTACGGCTACGTCGATATGGGCGGCTGGGTGGGCGGCCAGGCCGAGTACGTGCTCGTGCCGTACGCCGACTGGAACCTGCTGAAGTTCCCCGATCGCGACCAGGCGCTCGAGAAGATCCTCGATCTCACCATGCTCTCCGACATCTTCCCGACCGGCTTCCACGGGGCGGTGAGCGCGGGCGTGGGCCCGGGGTCATCGGTCTACGTCGCCGGGGCGGGGCCCGTCGGCATCGCCGCCGCCGTCGGTGCGCAGCTGCTCGGCGCGGCCGCGGTCATCGTCGCCGACATGAACGCCGACCGTCTCGCGCAGGCCGCGTCCTTCGGCTGCGAGACGATCGACGTCTCGCAGGAGGACCCGCGCCAGGGCATCGCGCGCATCCTCGGTCGCGAGGAGGTCGACGCCGGGGTGGACGCGGTCGGCTTCGAGGCGCGGGGGCACGGGCACGGCGCGCAGGAGGCGCCGGCCACCGTGCTCAACACGCTCATGGACATCACGGAGGCGGGTGGCGCCCTCGGCATCCCCGGCCTCTACGTGACGGGCGATCCCGGCGGCATCGACGAGGCGGCGAAGGTCGGATCGCTGTCGCTGCGCCTCGGTCTCGGATGGGCGAAGGCGCTCTCGTTCACGACGGGGCAGTGCCCGGTCATGAAATACCACCGGAGGCTCATGGAGGCGATCCTGCACGACAGGGTGCGCATCGCGGACGCGGTCCACGCGACGGCGATCTCGCTCGAGGACGCGCCGAAGGGCTACGCGGAGTTCGACGCCGGGGTGGCGCGCAAGTTCGTCATCGATCCGCA
Organism: Leucobacter allii; assembly: GCF_022919155.1. Classification (NCBI taxonomy): domain Bacteria; kingdom Bacillati; phylum Actinomycetota; class Actinomycetes; order Micrococcales; family Microbacteriaceae; genus Leucobacter; species Leucobacter allii. The sequence goes on along the minus strand of NZ_CP095045.1, from coordinate 2,920,762 downwards.
TGGCGTCACCGGCAAGGTCGCCCCGCTCTGAGCGGATCCGGATCGGGGGCATGCGGCGGAGCCCGTCCCCGATCCGGTGCGCGGCCACCGATCCGGTGCGCCGTCCCCGATCCGACGCGCCTGCGCCGATTCTGCGGAACGGCGATCCGGTGTTCAGCCTCGGAGCGCGCTGAGCCGATCGATCGCGGCGTCCAGCGTCGCCGCGTCCTTCACGAAGGTGAATCGCACCCAGGGGGCGAGTGCGCGCGCCGTGGCGGATCCCTCGCGGCAGAACGCCGAGAGCGGCACGCAGGCGACCCCCGCTCGGCCGGGCAGGGCGCGGGCGAAGGCGGCGCCGTCCGGGGTATCGGGGGTGAGGAACGGCGTCGCGTCCGCGCAGACGAAGTAGGTGCCGTGCGGCACGACGACGGAGAATCCCGCGGCGCGCAGCCCGGTTACCAGCCGGTCCCGTCTGGCGGCGAGCGAATCCCGCAGCCCGGCGACGTCGGCGTCCCCCTCGGAGAGCGCGCGGGCGATCGCGGGCTGGAAGGGCGCGCCGCCGGAGTAGGTGAGGAACTGCTTCACCGCGAGGACCGCCTCGATGAGCCCCGCCGGCCCCGAGACCCAGCCGACCTTCCAGCCGGTGAGGGAGAAGGTCTTGCCGGCCGAGGAGACCGTGAGCGTCCGCTCCGCCATGCCGGGCAGGCTCGCGATCGGGATGTGGGCGGCGTCGTCGAAGACGAGGTGCTCGTACACCTCGTCGGTGACGACGATGGCGTCGGCGCGCTGCGCGGCGGCGGCGATCCGCGCGAGCTCCTCGGCGCCGAGCACGGCGCCGGTCGGGTTGTGCGGGGAGTTCACGAGGATCGCGCGCGTGCGCGGGCCGACCGCCGCGTCGAGCGCGTCGAGGTCCACTCGGAAGCCGCCGGTCGGGTCGGGGGCGAGCGGCACCGTGACGTGCGTGGCCCCGGCGAGCGCGATCGCGGCGGCATGCGAGTCGTAGAATGGTTCGAGGGTGACCACCTCGTCGCCCGGGCCCGCGAGCGCGAGCACGGCCGCGGTGAGCGCCTCGGTCGCCCCCGCGGTGATGAGGATCTCCGTCGCGGGATCGAGTTCGATGCCGTAATGGCGTCGCTGGTGCGCCGCGACGGCTTCCCGGAGCTCGGCGATCCCGCGCCCGGGCGGATACTGGTTCGCGCCCTCCCGGATCGCCGCGATCGCCGCCTCGCGGATCCACGCGGGACCGTCCTCATCGGGAAAGCCCTGGCCGAGGTTCGCGGCCCCGCTCGCCTGCGCGAGCGCCGTCATCTCGGCGAAGATCGTGGGTCGGGTCGACCCGTCGGGGGAGACGAGCCCGGTCGCCCGGGCCACAGCGCGCCAGCGTTCCTTCACGGGCCCAGTCTAGGGCGGCGGCGCGCGACCCGGGCCCCGCGGGCGATGCGGCGACGGCTGCCGCGCTCCTGTCTCGGGGGCGCGCCCCGGGTGCGCGCCCCGGTGCTCGCCCCCGGCTCGCGCCTTGGCCACCGGGCTCGCCGAGGGATCGGCCCGGTCGGCACTCCGGCCATCCCGGCGTCCTGCCAGCACCGTCGCGTACGCTCGGACCATGGGAGACCCGTACGCCGACGACGCGGAGCGCGCGCATCGCCTGGGCCGCCGCTTCGGCCGGTTCATGGAGCGCGGCCGCGCGGCGATCCGGCGCAGGCCCTGGCTGAACTCGCTCTACAAGATCGTCGTGACGACCCTCGGAATCGTGGTCGCCGTCGTGGGGCTGATCCTCGTGCCACTGCCCGGGCCCGGCTGGCTCATCGTGTTCATCGGCCTCACGATCCTCGGCACCGAGTACCACTGGGCGCGGCGCCTGCTCGGCTGGCTGCGGAAGGTGCTCGCGCGGTTCTGGGAGCGGTGGAACGCCTGGCGGGCGGAGCGCCGCGCGCGGAAGGCCGAGCGCGCCGCTCGGGGGAACCGGGGCGCGGGGCCGAGCGGCGGCGCGCCGGCCAGGCCGGCTGAGCCCGCTCGCCCCGCACCCGCGCCCGTCTCGCACCCGGGCCCGCCGATCCCGAGCCGCCCGGCCTCCCCGTCGGACCCTGCCCGACTCGTCTGTCTCGCCCTGCCCTGCCCGGGTTTCGCACGTCATGAAATGCGGGTTGAAGCCGCTTCAGACGACATCTTCTGACGTGCGAAGACCGGGGGCCGCGGCGATCGGGGCCGGGGATCGGGGGCCGCACGGATCGGGGGCCGCGGGGATCGGGCGCCGCACGGATCGCGGGCCGCGGGGATCGCGGGGCCGGGGAGGTCGGGACCGGGGGCCATGCGGATCGGGAGCCCTGCGGATTGCTGGGCGGCGCCGTGGGTGGGGGAACGCCGACGGCCCCGGCACCCGCGAGGGGTGCCGGGGCCGTCGGGGATCCCGCTACTTGACGAGGGGGATGTTGAAGATGAACGGCGGACGCTCGCCGTTGCGGTACGACTGCGGCGCCTTGACGGCCGCGATGATGTGGAACACGAACAGCACGGCGAGGCCGATCCACACGATGATGGCGAGCACCCAGCCGATGTAGGGGATGACCATCAGGATGTAGGCGGCGATGACCGCCGCGACGCGCAGCAGCGAGAAGTTCAGGTTGTCGCGGTGGTAGTCGTAGGCCTGACGGTTGCCCTTGTCCTTCTCGATGAGGAAGAAGATGAGGGCAGGGATCCAGGTGAAGAACACCGACAGCCAGTAGTTGAGCGTGACGTTGCTCACCGGATCGCTGACCGGCTGCGCGTACCCCGGCTGGGGCTGCTGGTAGCCGCCCGGGGGCGGCGTCTGGCCCCCGGCGGGCGCCTGGTACTGGGGGGCGGCCGGGGGAGCCTGGTACTGGGGCTGCGCGGGCTGCTGCGGCGCCTGGTACTGCGGGGTCTCCGGAGCCGCGGGGGCCGCGGGCGGGACCGGAGCCTCGGGCGCGGGGACGTTCGGGGTCTGGTCGGCCGGAGTCTGGCCGTCCTGTCCCTCGGGGGGCAGCGTGGTCATGTCGATCTCCTTCGGAATTGATCTGCCATCGACGTTACCGCAGGAGCGGAGCCCGTGGAAGAGCGGCCGCGGCGCGGTTGGAATGCCAGATTAGAAAACGTCGGGGCTCGGCGCCGCCGTGCTGAGGATCGACACGTCCGCGTGCCGGTCGAAGCGGTACCCCGTGCCGCGCACCGTGCGGACGATGTCCTGGTACTGCGCGAGCTTCACCCGCAGGCGGCGGATGTGCACGTCGATGGTGCGCTCGCTCGGCGTCTCCTCCTCGGAGGCGTCGCTCCAGAGCGCCGTGATGAGCTCCTCGCGGCTGACCGTGCGGCCCTCGCGGAGCACGAGGTACTGCAGGAGCTCGAACTCCCGGAAGGTGAGCGCCGCCGCCACGTTGTCGAGGAGCACCCGCTTGCGCGAGAGGTCGAGGATCACGCCGCTCGCGGCGCGGTCGTCCGCATCCTGCTCGTGCTGCTTCTGACGCGCGTGCGCCGCGGGATCGCCGAGCGCGAGCCGCACCACGTCGACGTCGCGGCCGCCGGTGCCCTCGGGGGCGAGTGCGACGGCGGCGTAGGTCTCCGCGGCGGGGGAGAGCTCGGCGACGAGCTGCTTGATCCGCGTCACGATGGCGCCGAGGCGGGGATCGCCGTCGGCGATCTTGTCATCGGCGAGGCCGACGTAGAGCGCGAAGCCGCGCACCTCGGTGCCCTCGGGCACGTTGCGCTCGGGCGCGGCCTGGACGGGCAGCTCGGCGGCGAGGTCGGGGCGGGCGGAACGGAGCGTGCGGGGGGCGGTGGTGGAAGCCATGATGATGTCCTTCGGAAGCTGTCGACCCGTCGATGCGACGGGGAGCGGCGGGGCCGCGGAATGCGAGACGCGCGCCGCCGATCGGCGATGCGCGGAGAGCGGCCGACCGGGGCGGCGGCTCAGAGGGGAGCGCGTCTCAGAGGAGGCGCGCAGATGCGGAACGGACTATCGGAAATCGTTCACTTGCACATTCGACAGCGCATGACACCCCGACCGGCCATCATCATGCCGGTCTGCCCAATGTTCACCTCGAAGGCGGACTGGGGACGAGTGGATTCATGCATAACGCCAAGTTAAGCAAATCATTCCTCGCGGTGTCAAGCGACGCCGTCCACGCGACGGCGCACCGCCGCCGGCGCCTCACGGCCGGCGCTACAGTTGCCGCATGGAGATCCGCGACGCGACGCCCGCCGAGCTGCCCGGGATCGCGGCCATCCTCAACGAGGCCATCGCGCGCTCGACGGCGGTCTGGTCCAGCCAGCAGGTCACCGCGGCGGATCGGGAAGCGTGGCTCGCGGAGCACGAGCGGCTCGGATATCCGGTGCTCGTCGCGGTCGACGAGGCGGCGGGCGGTCGGGAGGTCCTCGGCTACGCCGCGTTCGGTGCCTACCGCGGCGCCTTCGACGGGTACCGGCACACGGTCGAGCACTCCGTCTACGTCCGCGCCGACCGGCAGGGGCTCGGCGTCGGACGCGCCCTGATGGAGGCCCTCGTCGTGCGGGCCAGGCGGCTCGGCAAGCACGTCATGGTCGCCGCGATCGACGCCGCGAACACCGGCTCCATCGCGATGCACGAGCGCCTCGGCTTCGAGCGCGCCGGAGTGCTGCGCGAGGTGGGCGCGAAATTCGGCGGCTGGCGCGACCTCGCCTACCTCACGCTCGCGCTCGACGCCCGGGACGACCCCGACCCCGACCCCGCCGCGCGGCGCTGATCGGACCCGGTCGCGCCGGGGGCCGCACCCGCGCGGGGGCCGGACCCGGTCGCACGCGGCTCAGTGGTCGACGGTGCCGTAGAGCCGATCGCCGGCGTCGCCGAGACCGGGGACGATGTAGGCCTGTTCGTCGAGCCCCTCGTCGAGCGCGCCGAGCACGAGCGTGACCTCGCGGTCCCCCGCGGCCTCGCGGATCGCCTCGACGCCCTCGGGGGTGCCGAGCACGCAGATCGCCGTCACGTCGTCGGCGCCGCGGTCGAAGAGGAATCTGATCGCCGCGGCGAGGGAGCCGCCGGTCGCGAGCATCGGATCCAGCACGAAGCACTGGCGGCCCGCGAGGGAGTCGGGGAGCCGTTCCGCGTAGGTGGTCGGCTGCAGCGTCTCCTCGTCGCGGGCCATGCCCAGGAAGCCGACCTCGGCGGTCGGTACGAGCTTCACCATGCCCTCGAGCATGCCGAGGCCGGCGCGCAGGATCGGCACGATCAGCGGCAGCGGCTCGCTGAGGCGCACGCCCGTCGTGGGCGCCACGGGGGTCTCGATCTCGTGCGGCTCGACGCGCACCTCGCGGGTCGCCTCGTAGGCGAGCAGGGTCATGAGCTCCTCGATGAGGAGCCGGAACGTGGGCTGCGGCGTCTTCGCGTTGCGCAGCACCGTCAACTTGTGGGTGATGAGGGGATGATCCGCAACGAAGACTCGCATGCAACTATCCTAGGTGCCGTGCCGCCCTTCCCCCCATCGCGCTCCGATCTCGCGGTTATGGATCGCGCCCTCGCGCTCGCGCGCGAGGCCGGGGAGGCCGGGGAGATCCCGGTCGGCGCGATCGTGCTCGACGCCGAGGGGCGGGAGATCGGCTCGGGGCGGAACGATCGGGAGGCGGGTCGGGATCCGACCGCGCACGCCGAGGTCCTGGCGATCCGCGCCGCGGCGCGCGAGCTCGGGGACCGGGTCCTCGCGGGATGCACGCTCGTCGTGACGCTCGAGCCCTGCGTCATGTGCGCGGGCGCGATCCTCGCCGCGCGCGTGCCGCGCGTCGTGTTCGGCGCCTGGGACGAGAAGGCGGGGGCGGCGGGCAGCGTCTACGACCTGCTGCGAGACGGCAGGCTCCCGCACCCCGTGCCCGAGGTCGTCGCCGGAGTGGGGGCGGCGGACAGCGCCGCGCTCCTCAGGGAGTTCTTCGCCGAGCGCCGGTAGCGCGTCAGAGCCCGCGGCGCCCGCCGCAGCTCAGTCGCTCGAGAGCATCACGATCGAGCTCGTCGACGGCGTGTCGGCGTTCGGATCGAGGTAGACGTCGGGCTCGAGGTAGATGACGCGGGCCGCGGGGACGGCGTCGCGGATGCGGCGCTCGGCCAGGTTCACGATCGCCGAGACCTCGCCCATCGTCGCCGTCGCGGCCACGTCGATCTTCGCGCCCACCATGAACTCATCGGGCCCGAGGTAGAGGGTTTTCATGTGGATGATGCGGCCGATGTCCTTCGAGTCGAGGATCGCGGCCTCGATCTTCGCGATGTCCTCGTCGCTCGCGCCCTCGCCGACGAGGAGGCTCTTCACCTCGATGCCGACGATGAGCGCGACTCCGACGAGCAGCACGCCGATGAGGATCGTCGCGATGCCGTCGAAGAGGCCGTTCCCGGTGATCACGGTGAGGCCGACGCCGAGCAGCGCGAAGACGAGGCCGGTGAGCGCCGCGAGATCCTCGAGCAGCACGACCGGCAGCTCGGGCGCCTTGGAGCGGCGGATGAACTGGAACCAGCTGGAGTCGCCCTTGTGGGGCAGGCTCTCCTTGACGGCGGTGCGGAGCGAGAAGCTCTCGAGGACGATCGCGATCACGAGGACGAGCAGCGGCAGCCACCAGACCTCGAGCGCGTGCGGATGCTGCACCTTCTCGATGCCCTCGTAGATGGAGAACACCCCGCCGACGGAGAAGAGCACGATCGCGACGACGAAGGCGTAGACGTAGCGCACGCGGCCGTAGCCGAAGGGGTGCTCCTTGTCGGCGCGCTGCTGCGCGCGCTTGCCGCCGATGAGCAGCAGGATCTGGTTGCCCGAGTCGGCGAGCGAGTGCACGCCCTCGGCGAGCATCGAGGAGGAGCCGGAGAACGCCCACGCGATGAACTTCGTGATCGCGATGCCCAAGTTGGCGAGAAACGCCGCGATGATCGCTTTGCCGCCGCCTGACGCGCTCATGTCGGGATGCCTCCTGGGGACCTGATCTGCCGGTGATCCGTACTGTCCGCCATTCTACGGGGCGCGGCTCGCGGAACGGGGAATGCGCGCCGGGTCGAGGCGCGCCCGATCGTAGACTGTGCGGGTGAGCGAGAACCGAGCAGTCCAGGCAGACGACGTCCTTCCCCGCACCGCGATGATCGGGGTCGGCTCGATGGGCGGGGCGATTCTCGCCGGGCTGCGCGACCCGGAGGTGCGGATCGAGCGGCCCATCGCGGTCACGACGCGATCGGCGGCCAGCGCGGCCGCGTTCGCCGGGTCGCCCGACGTCGTTGCGCACGCCGCCGAGACCGACCCCGAGGCGAACCGCCGCGCCGTGCGCGGCGCGGCGGTCGTCGTGCTCGGCGTGAAGCCCTGGATGGTCGTCGACGCGGTGCGCGAGATCGCCGGGGAGCTCGCGCCGGGAGCGATCGTCGTGAGCGTGGCCGCGGGGATCCCCTGCGCGGCGATCGAGGCCGAGCTGCCGGAGGGGACCCCCGTCGTCCGCGCGATGCCGAACACGCCGTCGCAGATCGGTCTCGGCGTCACGGGGATCGCGGCCGGGGCGGCGGCGGGATCCGCCGAGATCTCCGTCGTGCGGCGACTGTTCGAAACGGTCGGGGAGGTCCTCGAGGTGCGCGAGTCGCAGATCAACGACGTCGCCGCGGTCTCCGGATCGGGGCCCGCCTACCTCTACCTCTACGCGGAGGAGATGCTCGCCGCGGCCGAGCGCCGCGGCTTCGATCCGGCGCAGGCGAGAACGCTCGTGCAGCAGACCATCCGCGGGGCCGCGGAGCTCTGGGCGGCGAGCGGCGAGGAGCCCGCCGAGCTCCGACGCCGGGTCACGAGCCCGAAGGGCACGACGGAGCAGGCGGTCCTCGTGCTCCAGGATGCGGACTGGGGCGGGCTCTTCGACCGTGCGCTCGCCGCCAACGTCCGCCGCTCCGAGGAGCTCGAGGCGGGGGCGTAGCGGCTCCTCCCGATCGCGAGTCGGCGGCTACTCCCTACTGAAGACGAGCTCGCCGTCGACGTAGGTGCGCACGGCGGCGATCTCCGAGATCGCGAACGGATCGACGGCCCTCGGGTCCGCGTCGAGCACGGCGAAGTCGGCGAGCATGCCGGGGAGCAGGCGTCCCTTCCGACGCTCCTCGCCGGTCGCGGCGGCGGAGCCGGCCGTGTACACGGCGAGCGCCTCCGCCGGGGTGATCCGCTGGACCGCTCCCACGAGGCTCCCGTCGTCGCCGGTGCGGGTGACGAGCGACTGCATCGCGGCGAAGGGGGAGACCGGGCTCGCCGGGTGATCCGTGGACGCCGCGACGGTCACGCCGGCGTCGAGGAGCGCCCGATGCGCGAACATGCGCTCGGTGCGGTCCTTCCCGTACCATCGCTCCAGCCGACCGCCGTAGAAGCTCGCGTAGCGCGCGAACGGCGTCACGATGAGGTCGAGGGCGGCGATCCGGCGAATGATGTCGTCGTCGACGATGCTGCAGTGCTCGATGCGGTGGCGCGTGGGCCGCGGGTCGTCACGCTGCGCCGCCTCGTACGCGTCGAGGAGCATGCGGATGGCCGCGTCGCCGTTCGCGTGGATCCCGAGCCGGTTGCCGTCGCCGTGCACGCGGCGCACGAGGGCGTGCAGCTCCTCGGGCGAGGTGATCCGCAATCCGTGGTCGTGCGTGCCGCAGAACGGCTCGGAGACGAAGCAGGTGCGGCCGCCGATCGCCCCGTCCACGAACGCCTTGACGCCGGCGATGCGCAGCCACTCGTCGCCCATCCCGGTGCCGAGGCCGAGCGCCGCGTAATCGTCGTAGCACTCGGCCGCGAGCAGCATCCCGACGCGCAGCGAGCGCTGGCCCGCGCGGTGCGCCGCGGTGTGCACGCCGAGCTGCTGCCCGCCGACGAAGGCGTCGCAGCTCGACGTGATGCCGTAGGCGTTCCACTCCGCGAGGGCCGCGCGGTACGCGTCGACCACCTCTGCGGGCCGGGGCGCGGGGATCGGCGCCGGCCCCGCACCGCTCCGCGACACGTAGCGCGAGAGGAGCGCGCGCTCGTAGATGCGCCCGTCGAGCCGCCCGGCGCCGTCTCGGCCGTAGCTGCCCCCGCCGCCGTCGACGACCGTCTCGTCGATCCCGAGCTCCCTGAGCGCCGCCGAGTTCAGCACGGCCCAGTGGGCCGATACGTGGCGTACGAGGACGGGCCGATCCGGCAGCGCCGCGTCCAGCGCTTCGCGATTGATCGCCCCGCTGAGCGAGTCGTCGTAGCCGGCGGCGATCACCCATCCGGAGGAGCGGGGGGTCGCGCCGGCGAGGCGCCGCAGGAGGGCCGGCGCATCGGGAGCGTGCGCCGGCGCCACGTCGAGCTCGAGCCGGCCCTGCGCCGCGTCCGCGAAGTGCGCGTGCGCGTCGTTGAAACCGGGCACGACGAGACGGTCGCCGAGGTCGACGCAGGATGCGCCGGGGAAGCGGTCGGCGAGTTCCGCGTGGGTGCCCGTCGCGATGATCCGGCCCCCGCCGACCGCGAATGACTCGACATCCGCGGAGCCGGCGGAGTAGACGGCGCCCGCGCGGAAGCGGGTGACGGGGAGCTCATGCATCGGGCCGCTCCGATCCCGCGCGCGCCGCCGTCGGAGCCGGATCGGGGAGCACGGCGCCGGAGGGGCCCGAACCCTGCTCCCGGCCGCGTCGCACGTGCCGCGCCAGCGCGACGACGCAGAGCAGCGTGATGGCGAGGAGCACGAGGTGGTAGCCGGCGACGCCCCAGACCGCCCCGCCGAACGCGTTGAGCAGGGACTGGGCGACGAGCGGCGTGGCGCCGCCGACGATCGTGGCGGAGAGCTGGTACGCGATGGAGAGGCCGGAGTAGCGGACGCGGGGCGGGAAGGCGTCGGCGAGGAAGCCGGCCAGGAGCGCGAAGTAGGCGGCCCCGGAGATCGTCGACAGCGCGAGGCCCGCCGTGATCAGCACCGGTTCGCCGGTCGCGATGAGGAGATACGTGGGGATCGTGGTGAGGAGACCGGCGCAGAGCATGATGCTCATGAAGCGCGCCATGCCGATGCGGTGCGCGATGAGCGCGGCGAGCGGCTGGACCACGAACTGGACGACGGCGATGATGAGGAGGATGTTCAGCATCGTCGTGCGGTCGACGCCGAGCTCCGTCGTGGCCCAGGCCAGGCTGAAGGTGTTGTTGAAGTACGCCGCGGCGATGCCGATCGCGCTCGCACCCATCCCCAGGAGGATCGCGACGGGCGCGATCCGGAACGCCTCGGCGATCGGCGCCTTCGCGACGGTCTGCTCCGCGCGCATCCGGGTGAATGACGGGGTCTCCTCGACCGTGACGCGGGCGATGAGGGCGACGAGGACCAGGAGCGAGGAGGCCAGGAAGGGGATCCGCCACCCCCAGGAGAGGAACTGCTCGTCCGGCAGCGCGCCGACGGACAGGAACACCAGCGTCGCGAGGATCGAGCCCATCGGCGAACCCTGCTGCACCCAGCTCCCCGCGAGACCGCGTCGCTTCTCGGGGGCGTTCTCGGTGGCCATGGTGACGGCGCCGCCCCACTCGCCGCCGAGGCCGAGCCCCTGGACGGCGCGGAGCACGACCAGCAGGATCGGCGCCCAGATCCCGATCGTCGCGTAGCCGGGCAGGAGCCCGATGGCGGTCGTGGCGACGCCCATGATGAGCAGCGTCGCGACGAGGGTGCCGCGCCGGCCGAGGGTGTCCCCGAGATGGCCGAAAATGAGCCCTCCGATGGGGCGGGCGATGAATCCGACCCAGAAGGTCGCGAACGAGGCGAGCAGGCCGACGGCGGGCGTGGCCTCGGGGAAGAAGACGGGGCCGAAGGCGAGGGCCGCGGCGGTTCCGAAGATGAAGAAGTCGTACCACTCGATCGCGGTGCCGACGAAGGTCGCCACCGCGGTTTTCGCTTCGGTGGATCGGGAGACGTGGGGTTCGGCTGACATCGGTGTCCTTTGCGCTTCTGCGACCGTGCGGCCGGCAGTGCACTCATTCCAGCAACGACGTTACATGCGGTCAAATGATGCTTTGTTGCAATTAGTATGCTCAGCATGCATGACCCGCTGAATCTGCGCCTGCTGAGCCACTTCCTCGCCGTCGTGGAGGCCGGCTCCGTCTCGGCCGCCGCCGTCCGGCTGAATCTCACGCAGCCCGCGCTCTCGCGTCAGATCCAGCAGCTCGAACGGAGCATCGGGGTCCGGCTCTTCGAGCGCACGCCGACCCGGCTGATCCTCACCTCGGGCGGATCCCACCTCGTCGGGCTCGCCAGGGAGCTCCTCGACCACGCCGGCGACGTCGGCGACGCCCTGGAACGCATGGCCGCCGGCGGCGCGACCCGGCTGCGCGTGGCCTGCCCGGAGGCCACGGTCCGCGGCGTCATCGCCCCCTTCGTCGCGGCGACGGGCGCCCCCATCGTCGACGCCGCGATCGACCTCGCGGTGCGGGTGTACGGGCACGTGAGCCGGCGCGAGGCCGATCTGGCGGTCAACACCCTGCCCCCGCCGCTCGGGCTCGGCTCGAAGCTGGTCGGCACGAACGGCGTCTCCGTCTTCGTGCCCGAGACCCATCCGCTCGCGGGGCGGGAGACGGTCGGCGTGGGCGAGGCCGTCGCCCACCCGCTCGTGCTGCTCTCCGCGGGCTCGGGGTTGCGGAGGATCATCGATGAGGCGCTGTGGCCCGTGCGCGAGCGCGTGCGGGTCGTCGCGGAGCCGGTAAGCTCGGAACTCGTGATGGCGCGCGCCGCGTCGGGCGACGGCGTCGGCATCGATCTCGGCAGGCCGAGCTTCGGCCTCGTCGCCCGGCCGCTCGTCGACACGGCGGGCGCCCGGGTGCGGATGCCGATCTACGCGGCGTGGGAACCCACCCATTTCGCCGCGGCGGAGATCCGCGGGATCGTGGACGAGCTGATCGCCTGGGGCGAGCACGTCTGGGAATGATGCCGCGCGCTACCCGATCGCGGCGAAGCGCTCCACGTCGGCGGCCGCGCCGCTCACGATGATGAGATCGTGCGGCGAGACCACCGTGTCCTGGGTCGCGTGCGTGAACGGCTGGCCCGGGGTCTTCACCCCGACGACGGTCACGCGGTAGCGGGTGCGCACGCCGCTCTCGGCGAGGGACCGCCCGCGGATCGATCGCGGCGGGTACATCTTCGCGATCACGTAGTTGTTGTCGAACTGGATGAAGTCGAGCATGCTGCCGCTGAGCAGGTGCGCGACGCGCTCGCCGGCCTCCCGCTCGGGGTAGATGACGTGGTTCACCCCGATGCGCTCGAGGATCTTCCCGTGCGACAGCGAGATCGCCTTCGCCCAGATCTGCGGGATCCCGAGGTCCACGAGGTTCGCGGCGATGAGCACGCTCGACTCGATCGACGCGCCCGTCGCGACGACGGCGATCTGGAACTCGTCGGCGCCGATCTGCCGGAGCGCCTCCATGGAGCGCGCGTCGGCCTGCACGGCGTGCGTCACGCGGTCGGACCACTTCTGCACGAGCTGCGGGTCGGTGTCGACGACGAGCACCTCGCGATCCTGGCGGTCCAGCTGCCCGGCGGTGGCCGCGCCGAAGCGGCCGAGCCCGATGACGATCACCGGGGCGTCACTGCGAATATCAACCAACGATCGGCCTTTCTTCAGGGAGACGGAACATGCGCGAACGGCTCGTCGCCGCGACGGCGGCGGCGAGCGTGACGGTGCCGACGCGGCCCGCCCACATGGTCGCGGCGAGGATGTACTTCCCGGCGTCGCCGACCTCCCCGGAGAGCCCCGTGGACAGTCCGCAGGTGCCGAACGCCGAGATCACCTCGAACAGCACGAAGTCGAGGGACTCGCCCGTGAGGTGCATGAGGGCCACGGTCGCCGCGAGCACGATGGTCGCCCCCCAGATGAGGATCGACACGGACACCCGCAGCACCTCGTTCGGGATCCGGCGGCCGAAGGCCTGCACGTCCTGATAGCCGCGGGCCTCGGCGTAGGCGGCCAGGAACAGCACCGCGATCGTCGTCACCTTGATGCCGCCCGCGGTCGACGCCGAGCCGCCGCCTACGAACATGAGCATGTCCATGACGAGCAGCGTCGACCCCTCCATCTGGGCGGGGTCGATGATCCCGAGCCCGCCGGAGCGGGTCATCACCGACATGTACCCGGAGCTCAGCACCGTGTCCCAGAAGCCGTGGCCGCCGAGGGTCGCCGGATTGCTCATCTCGAGCACGCCGATCGCGAGCCAGCCGAAGATCACGAAGACGAGCGTCGTGGTGAGGGTGAGCTTCGCGTGCAGCCCGAGCCGCTTGTGCGCCCGCCAGCCGCCGCCCACGACGTAGCGGTAGAGGGCGAAGATCACGGGGAAGCCGATGCTGCCGAGGAACACGCCGACCGCGAGCACGCTCAGCAGGTAGACGTCGGTCTCGAAGGGGGCGAGGCCCCCGGCCAGCGGCACGAAGCCCGTGTTCGTGAAGGCGGAGGCGGCGAGGTAGAAGCCGTTCCAGACCGCGGACCAGAAGTCGTACCCCTCGGTCATGAGCCGCGGCGCGATGAGCAGGGTCAGGGCGACCTCGATGACCACGAGGCTCGTCGCCACGGCCGCGAGCAGCCCGCCGATGTCGCCGAGCCCCACGGCCTGGCTCTCGGAGACGTCGCGGCCCATGCGCATCGGGTTCGTGTCTCCCGCGGCGAGCAGCCGCTGCCTGAGCCCGAGCCTGCGCGTGACCGTGAGGCCGAGGATGCTCGCGAGGGTGAGCACGCCGATCCCGCCGATCTGGAGGCCGGCGAGGATGACGAGCTCCCCGAACAGCGACCAGTGCGCGGACATGTCCACCGTCGAGAGCCCGGTGACGCAGATCGCCGAGACCGCGGTGAACAGCGCATCGGCGAGCGGCGTGATCGTGCCGGTGCTGCTCGAGAACGGCAGCGACAGGAGCACGGTCCACAGCAGGATCAGCCCCGTGAAGATCAGCAGCGCGAATCGTGCGGGGGAGGAGTGGATCATCGCACTGACCCACGACTTCTGCGAGAGCGCGGCGGATGCCCGCCCGCTCACGGCCCGTGCCCTCACTGCTCCTTCTTTCCCGTGCCCGGTGCACCGGGAGACGCTCCCGGTTCGATGCTTCATGCTACACAGCGGATCGCGCCGCCGGGACGAAGCCGCGGAAAAGCATGCTCCGCCCGGCGGTCCCCGCTACCCTTGTCGCATGCCAGATATTTTCGGAGTGATCGCCGATGCGACGCGGCGCGACATCCTCGGAGTGCTGCTGGAGCGCTTCCAGCAGGATGCCGAGATCAGCGTGTCCGAGATCGTCGGGCAGCTGGAGATCAGCCAGCCGACGGTCTCCAAGCATCTGAAGGTGCTGCGCGAGGCCGAGCTCGTGACCGTGCGCGAAGAGGGGCAGCACCGCTACTACTCGCTCGATCCCGAACCGCTCGAGATGGTCGAGGACTTCGTGATCCCCTTCCTCTCGGCGGGGTTCGACACCGAGGTGACGGTGGAGTACCTCTCCGAGGAGGGCGAGCGGGTGCCCGGGCCCGCGGGCGACGACCCCTTCGCCGAGGAGGGGGAGGTGCTGCCGGAGGAGGCGGCGGCGGCGGCGGAGCGGATCGGTCGCGCTGCGGCGCGCGCCGAGCACCGCGTGAAGGAACTCGTCGCGCGCTTCCGGCTGAAGGGCTGACGTTCCGCCGGTCCCGATCCGGCGCCCGGATTTCCCGTTGCGCGCCGCCCCGGGTAGGATATGTGTTTTGTGGGCCCCGAATCCGACGGCCCGAGAGACGTTGTGAGGTGACCGTGGGTTCTGTGATCAAGAAGCGCCGCAAGCGCATGTCCAAGAAGAAGCACCGTAAGCTGCTTCGGAAGACGCGTCACCAGCGTCGCAACAAGAAGTAGTCGGCGCGGCCGCCAGCGGGCGGCCCGCGATCGATGGGAAGGCGTCGGGCATGAGCCCGGCGCCTTTTGCGTGCCCGAGGGCTCCGCCGGCCTCGCCTAGACTGGGGGACCGTGACGCACGTTCGGATCACCCTCATCGGCAAGCCAGGCTGCCATCTCTGCGACGACGCGCGCGCGGTCGTGGAGCGGGTGCGCGGGGAGGTCCGCGAGCGCGACGGCGTGGAGACCTCGCTCGAGGAGCTCGACATCCTCGCCGACGCGGCGCTCGCTCGGAAGCACTCCGAGGACATCCCCGTCGTGCTCGTGAACGGGCGCCGTCACGCGATCTGGCGGGTGGATCCCGAGCGCTTCGCCTCGGCCCTCGCGAAGGCGGCGCGGCGGCCGCGCCTCGGCCAGGGCTGATCCCGATCCCAGATCCCGCACCCCGCGCGCACGGCGCGACCACCCTCGAGAGCGAAGGACACCCATGACCCTGCGACACATCGTCAGCTGGAAGTTCACCGGCGAGACCCGGGAGGAGCGCGACGCGCAGGCCGCGCAGGCCGTCGCCGCGATCGCTCCGCTGGCCGAGTCGGTGCCCTCCGTGCGCGCGCTCGCGCTGCACCGCAACGAGCTCTTCGACGGCGAGAACTACGACCTCACCCTCGTCGCGGATTTCGACGACGCCGACGGCCTCGCGGTCTACGCCGGGCACCCGACGCATCTCCCGGTCATCGACCTGATGAAGCGCATCACGGCGGCCCGCGCCGCGAGCGACTTCACGGTCTGACCCGGGGGAGGCGCCGGCGGCGCGGCGCCGGGCCGCGCGGCTGCTAGGCGGTGACGGAGGTCGCGGCCCTCGCGGGGTCCTGCGTCGTCGCCGCGGTGCTCGCCGGGAGCGCGTTCCCGGTGTAGGCGAGGTAGCCCCGCTGGATCTCGATCTGGTCGGCGATGTACTTTGCGTCGTGCCAGCAGCCCCAGATGAAACTGGAGCCGCGGCGCGACTGCCACGGAACGCCCACGAAGTAGACGCCCGGCTCCTCTGAGACGCCGCGCTGCTGCACGGGCCGACCGCGATCGTCGAAGGCGTCGACCTCGAGCCAGCCGTAGTCGACGCCGAAGCCCGTGGCCCAGACGATGGTCGTGACGCCGGCCTCGGCGAGGTCGAGCGCGCGGAGCGGGTCGGTGACGGATTCGGGCAGCGGGCCGAGCTCCCACGCGCTCGGCTCCTCGGGCAGCGGGATGCCCGTGCGGGCGACGAAGGCATCCGCCTGCTCGAGCACCGAGAGGTAGTTGGCGTCGCCGCGGCGGATGTCGCGCTCGAGGTCGCCGCCGAAGGCGAGCACGCCGTCGGCGTAGGTCTCCGCCCGTCCGACGAGGGTGATGCCGTCGCGGGCGAGGTCGCGGAAGTCGATCGTGCGCCCGCCGTGGGCGCCGCTCACCGCGATGGTGGTGTGCTCGGCGCCCGCCGGCGGCGTGGCCTTCTCCCACAGCCCGAGCGTGCCGAGCCACCACACGAAGTTCCGGCCGCGGTAGCGCTGGGGCGGGCGGTCGTGCGCGCCGACCGCGAGGTACACCTCGCGTCCGCTCGCTCGGAGCTCGTCGGCGATCTGCACGCCCGAGGAGCCCGCGCCCACCACGAGTACGGCACCCTCGCGCAGCTGCTCGGGATTGCGGTAGCCGCTCGAGTGGAGCTGGTCGACTCCGGCCTCCTCGGGCACGATCGCGGGGTACGCGGGCACCTGGAATGCGCCGGTGGCCGCGACGACGTAGCGGGCGGAGAACGCGCCGGCGCTCGTCTCGGCGCGGAAGCCGCCGACGCTCGGATCGCGGCGCACGCTCGTCACCTCGACGCCGGTGCGTATCGGGAGGCCGTACCTCGCGACGTACTCCTCGAAGTACCGCGCCACCCGCTCCTTCGGAGCGAAGGCGTCGGGATCGACGTCGTCGAATTCGAGACCGGGGAAGCGGTCGTGCCAGGCGGGGCCGTTGGCGACGAGGGAGTCCCAGCGCTCGCTCCGCCAGCGCTCGGCGATGCGGCTGCGCTCGAGCACGACGTGGGGGATCCCCCGCGCGCTCAGATGCTCGCTCATCGCGATTCCGGCCTGGCCGGCGCCGACCACGAGGACCTCGGTGGCCTCGATCTCTGGGCTCGACATACGTTTCTTCTCCGCTCGTGACGACAGCTGGCGCGGCCGGGCATCGGGCCGGGACCGCGCGCCGCGGAGCGGCTGATCCGCTCCGGACGCCCCCAGCAAACCCCACGCGGCGTGCCCGGCGCCAATAGTTGTTCGCGGTGAACTGCATCAGATCAACTGATGGCAAGGCAGATGTGCATCTGGAGAATGCATGCCATTCGCGGCCGTCCGACGGCCTGATCGCGCGCCTCCGCCCGGGTCACCCGGCGGAGGACGCCGGCACGATGGGCGCGGCGGGGTGGGCCGGATCGGCGAGCAGGGCGCGCACGGCCTCCTCGACGGCCCGTGCGCGGCTCGAGCGCCTCACCTGCGCGAGTGAGGCGATCTCCACGCTGAGACTCGGCGCGTCGTCCGCGATCTCGAGCGCGACGGTGCGGTCGCCGGTGTAGGTCTCCGTCGTGCGCGGGCGCTGGTTGAGGATCGAGTAGCCGAGGCCGGTCGAGACCATGGCGCGCACCGTCTCGTAGCTCGCGCTGCGATACCGGATGTTCGGGGCGATCCCCGCGTCGCGCAGGATCGCGAGGAAGTAGTCGCTGCTGCTCGGCAGATCGAGGAGCACGAAGGGGTCGTCCGCGAGCTGGCGCAGCGCGACGGTGCCCGCGTCGGCGAGGGGGTGCCCGGGATGGACGATGACGTGCGGGCGGAACTCGGCCATGACCGTGCGGGCGATGCCGTCGCCGCCCGGCAGATCGTAGGTGATCGCGATCTCCGCCCTGCCGCCCCGAAGCGCGGAGAGGCAGGCGTCGTGATCGCCCTCGATGAGCTCGACCTCGAGTTCGGGATGGGTCTCGCGCAGGCCGCCGAGCAGCTGCGGGAGCATGAAGGGGGAGAGCGTGTTGAAGCAGGCGACGGTCACGGAGCCGCGCACGTGGTGCTGGTCGGCGCGGATCGTGTCGATGGCGTCGGTGAGCGCGCCGAAGATGCCCTGGGCGTCTCGCAGCAGGGTTTCGCCGGCGGACGTCAGGATGAGCCCCTTGGAGTGCTGGCGGATGAAGAGCGATGCGCCGAGGGAGCGCTCGAGCTGGGTGATGGCCGTCGAGACGGCGGACTGCGCGACGTGCAGCTCCTGGCTCGCCGCGGTCATGTTCAGCGATTTCGCGCACTCCGTGAAGTAGACCAGCTGGGTCAGCGTGACGGGGAACCGTTGGACCATGAGCGCGCTCCTCGTTCGGCGGCGGCCGTCGTCATCGACGGGAAATCTGTTTATTAGATGATATGAGTAACTTTTCACTATTTTACAGATGAAACGAGGCTCTCGACAATGGTGCTGACCCATCCGCGCATCCGCGCAGCTCGAGGAGGAGGACCCGTGACCGAGACGACCCACGTGCGACTGAGGAAGTTCAACACCCGGGAGACCTACCCGGAGCAGAACCTCGACAACGACCTCTGCCAGGCGGTCGTGGCGAACGGCGTCGTGTATCTCCGGGGCCAGATCGGTCAGGATCTCGATACCCGGGAGTCCGTGGGCATCGGCGACGTCGCGGCGCAGACCGTCCGCGCGATGGAGAACATCAAGATGCTCCTCGAGGAGGCGGGCAGCCGGCTCGAGGACATCGTGAAGGTGACGGTCTACCTCATCGATCCCCGGTACCGCGAGGAGGTGTACCGCACGATGGGCGCGTACCTGCGCGGCGTCCACCCGGTCTCGACCGGGATCGTCGTCCAGGCGCTTGCCCGCCCCGAATGGCTCGTCGAGATCGACGCCACCGCCGTGATCAGCGAGCGGGCCGAGGCATGACCTTCTCCCTCATCCTCCGCGACCCGGCGACCGGTGAGTTCGGCTCGGCGATCTCCTCGTCCTCGCCCGCCGTCGCGGCCCGCTGCGTGAACCTCGCGGACGGGATCGGCGGGGCGCACTCGCAGAACGTGACGGACCCGCGCCTCGGCCCGCGCCTGATCGACGCGCTGCGCTCCGGTGCGAGCGCGGAGGGCGCGCTCGACGCCGTCGTCGCCGGAGCCGATCCCGAGACGATCGACTATCGTCAGCTGCTCGTCCTCGACGCCGAGGGGCGCGCAGCCGTCTTCTCCGGCGGCCGCGCGCTCGGAATCTTCGGCTCCGCAGTCCGGGAGAACGCGGTCGCGGGCGGGAACATGCTCGCGAGCCCCGCCGTGCTCGACGCCCTCGTCGACACCGGCCTCTCCGCCTCGGGGCGGATCGAGGAGCGCCTGCTCGCGGCGCTCCGCGCCGCCGTCGCGGCGGGCGGCGAGGAGGGGCCGGTGCACTCCGCGGGCATCGCGGTCGTCGCCGATGCCGGCTGGCGGGTCACCGATCTCCGCGTGGACTGGTCGGAGGACCCCATCGGCGAACTCGGACGGGCGCTCGACGCCTGGCTCCCGCAGCGGGACGACTACACCCGTCGCGGCCTGCGGCCGGCGGAGGCCCCCTCCTACGGGGTGCCAGGCGATGAGTGATGCGCGGCCCGGCGTCGACCGCGATGCGCTGAAGCGGAGCATCGCCGAGCGCCGCGGCACCGTCGACGCGGAACTCGTCGCGCTGTCGAACGCGCTCCACGCCGACCCCGAGACCGGCTGGCAGGAGCACCGCTCCTCCGCCGCGGTCGCGGGGGTGCTCGCCGAGCACGGCTTCGTCGTCGAGCAGCCCTATCTCGGGCTCGAGACGGCGTTCCGCGCCACGTTCGCCGCGCCCGCCGCACCCGGATTCACCGTCGGCTTCCTCGCCGAGTACGACGCGCTCCCCGGGCTCGGCCACGCCTGCGGGCACAATCTCATCTCGGCCATGTCCGTCGGCGGCGCGATCGCGCTCGCGGCGGTCTCAGCCGAGCTCGGGATCTCGGTCGAGGTCATCGGCACCCCGGCCGAGGAGGGCGGCGGCGGCAAGATCGAGCTGCTCGAGCGCGGCGCGTTCACCGGGCTCGACTTCGCGCTGATGGCCCACCCCGCCCCCGTCGACGTCGCCGAGGCGCGGCCCTTCGCCGTCGCGCACTGGCACATCCGCTACGACGGACGGGCGGCGCACGCCGCCGCCTACCCGGAGCGCGGCGTGAACGCCAACGACGCCTTCGTCGTCGCGCAGACCGCCATCGCGCTCCTGCGTCAGCAGCTCCCCGCGGGCGTCCGCGTCCACGGGGTGCAGACCCGCGGCGGCGAGGCGCCCAACGCGATCCCCGAGCGTACCGAGGGGCGCTGGTACGTGCGCGCCGAGAGTCTTGAGCAGCTCCGCGAGCTCGAGGACCGGGTGCTCAAGTGCTTCGAGGCGGGCGCACTCGCGAGCGGTGCCGAGCTCACCGTGACGCCGGAGAGCAAGCGCTACTCGGAGATGCGCACCGACGAGGAGGCGCTCGCCCGCTACCGCGCCAACGCGCGTGCGCTGGGCCGCGACTTCGACGTCGATCCGATCGCCGCGACGATGAACCGGGCGTCCACGGACATGGGGAACGTCTCGCTCGTCGTCGACGCGATCCATCCCTACATCGGCGTCGGCGGCGACGCCAGCAACCACCAGCCGGCATTCGCCGACGCCTGCGTCGGCGAGACGGCCGAGCGCACGCTCCGGGACGGGGCGACCGCCCTGGCGTGGACGGCCCTCGATGTCGCGCTCGACCGCGGCGCACGAGACGACAGGAAAGCGAGCACACGATGACGCGCAGTTACGACGAGTGGAAGGCCGCAGCGGCGGCGATGGAGTTCGACGGTCGCCCGGTGATCGGCGGTGTCCGCGTCGCCGCCCGCTCCGGCGAGACGATCGCCAAGACGAATCCTGCGACCGGGGAGGTGGTCTCGCAGATCCACGCCTGCGGGCAGGAGGACGTGGATGCGGCCGTCGCCGCGGCCCGGGCCGCCTACGAGGCCGGCGAGTGGTCGCGCGCCGGCGCCGGCTTCCGCCGCGAGCGCCTGCTCGCCTTCGCCGGGCTCATCGAGGAGCACGCCGACGAGCTCGCGCTCTTCGACTCCCTCGACATGGGCAAGCCCGTGCGCGAGGCGGCCGCCATAGACGCGCCGGGATCGGCCGCGCTCTACCGCTTCTACGGCGAGGCGATCGAGAAGGCCGAGGACCTCATCCCGGTGACCCCTCCGGGGTCGACCGCGCTCGTGACGCGCGAGGCGCTCGGCGTCGTCGCCGTGATCGTCGCGTGGAACTACCCCCTCGAGATCGCGACCTGGAAGCTCGCCCCGGCGCTCGCCGCGGGCAACTCCGTCGTCGTGAAACCGCCGGTGGAGGCCTCGCACTCGACGCTGCTCCTCGCCGAGCTCGCGATCCGGGCCGGGATCCCCGCCGGCGTGCTCAACGTCGTCACGGGACGCGGCTCCGCCGTGGGGCGCTCCCTCGCGCTGCACGAGGACGTCGACATGCTCGCGTTCACGGGCTCCACCGAGGTGGCGAAGCAGCTGCAGCAGTACGCCGGGCAATCCAATATGAAGCGCCTGGCACTCGAGGCCGGGGGCAAGAGCTCGAATCTGATCTTCGCCGATTGCGACGACCTGCGCCTCGCCGCGCAGAAGGCCGCCTTCGGCAGCTTCTACAACCAGGGGGAGGTCTGCTCGGCGAACTCGCGGATCTTCGTCGAACGCTCGGTGTACCCGGAGTTCCTGGAGCTGTACGCCGAGGCCGCGCGGGCGTACGCGCCGGGCGACCCGCTCGACCCGGAGACCGGTATCGGCGCACTCGTGTCCGAGGCGCACGCCGACACGGTGTGGGCGACGATCGAGCGCGCCCGCCGCGACGGCACGATCGCGGCGGGAGGGACGCGCCCCGAGATCAACGGGTCGCGGGCGTTCATCGAGCCGACCATCGTGACCGACGTCCCGGCGGATCACGAGGTGCACACGCGCGAGATCTTCGGTCCCGTTGCGGTCGTCGCCCCCTTCGATTCCGAGGATGAGGCCGTCGCGCGCGCCAACGAGACCCCCTACGGTCTCGCCGCGTCCCTGTGGACGGGGTCGCTGGCCCGCGCCCACCGGGTGTCCCAGCGGCTCGTCGCCGGCACCGTCTCGGTGAACACGGTCGATGCGCTCGGATTCACCACGCCGTTCGGGGGCTTCAAACAGTCCGGCTTCGGGCGCGATCTCTCGGTCCACGCACTCGAGAACTACACCGACTACAAGACGACCTGGATGCAGTGGGGGTAGGGCGTCCGCCGCCACGACCCCCGCACGCCGGGATCCATCCATCACACCCCGCCCGCGCATCAGCGGGCCAGTACCGACCGGGACTTCCGGTCAGGTGCGCAGCAGCACTGAGAGGACAAGGACACGAACATGAACGGTCTGACTGAGAAGGTCGCTTTCGTCACCGGCGGAGGCTCCGGGATCGGGCGGCAGGTGTCGCTCCGCCTGGCGCGCGAAGGCGCGAGGATCGGCGTCGTCGACCTGCGCGAGGAGTCGGCGCGCTCCGTCGTCGAGGAGATCCGGGCGGCGGGAGGCGAGGCGACCGCGATCGTCGCCGACGTCACGAGCGCCGAGCAGGTCGAGGCCGGGGTCTCGAAGCTGGTCGCCGACTTCGGCGCACTCCACTTCCTCGTCAATTGCGCCGGCGTCGCGCTCGGCGAGGGCGGCGTGGTCGAGTGCAGCGAGGCGGCCTGGGACACCACCATGGCGGTCAACGTGAAGAGCATCTTCCTCACGGGCAAGTACGCCATTCCGCAGATCATCGCGGCGGGCGGCGGCTCGGTCGTGAACATCGCCTCGGTGTTCGGCATGGTCGCGAACCCCGACGAGTGCGGCTACGCGGCGTCCAAGGGCGCCGTGATCAACCTCACCCGACAGATGGCGGTGCAGCACGCGAGCGATCGCGTGCGAGTCAACGCGGTCCTCCCGTCCGACTGCGACACACCGCTCATCGCCGGGCTCCTCGGCGTGGAAGGCGCCGAGCTCGAGGCCGCGAAGGCGGAGCTCGCCGCCCCGATCCCGTTCGGGCGGCTCGCCCGGCCCGAGGAGATCGCCGCAGGCATCGCCTTCCTCCTCTCCGACGACGCCGGCTTCATCACCGGTGTCTCCCTGCCCATCGACGGCGGATTCCTGACCAAGTAGGTCGGAACCGCTGCTGCTCGAAAGATCTCGCTCATGACTGCAACGACGCACGGTCAGGTCCCCACCATCGAGGACAAGACGATCCAGCCCATCCCGCTCGACGAGCGCCATGGCAAGGCCCGCGACCTGTTCACCATCTGGTTCGGGTCCAACATCATGGTGCTGACCATCGTGACGGGCGCGCTCGCCACGACGCTGTTCGGCCTCGACTTCTGGAGCGGCATCCTCGCGATCGCCATCGGCCAGCTCGTCGGCGCCGTCTTCATGGCTCTGCACTCCGCCCAGGGCCCTCAGCTCGGCGTGCCCCAGATGGTGCAGACGCGCGGCCAGTTCGGCTCGTACGGATCGCTCCTGGTGGTCATCGTCACGGTGCTCATGTACATCGGCTTCTTCGCGGCCAATCTCGTCCTCGGCGGTCAGGCGCTCGCCACCATCGTGCCGGGCCTTCCGGTGGGCGCGGGCATCGTGATCATCGGCATCGTGAGCGTCATCGCGACGATCTACGGATACCGGCTGATCCACGCGTACACGAAGATCCTCAGCGTCGTCTCGGGCCTCGCGCTCGTCGTCGCATTCTTCCTGCTGATCGTCAACTCGCCGGGCGACGGCGCGACCACCGCGATCGGCGGCTTCAACTGGAGCGGCTTCATGGGGACGATCTCCGTCGCGGCGCTCTGGCAGATCGCCTACGCGCCCTACGTGTCGGACTACTCCCGCTATCTCCCCAAGGGCATCGGTTCCAAGCAGGCGTTCTGGTCGTCGTACTGGGGCTGCGTGCTCGGCGCCTCGCTGCCGATGTTCCTCGGCGCGCTCGTCGGCGCGAAGCTGATCGCCGCGAATATGAATCCGGACGATGTGGTCGGGGGCATGGGCGTCCTGCTGCAGCCGCTCACGATCATCATCGTCGGGATCTTCTCGCTCGGCGTCGCGGCCACGAACTCGATGAACCTCTACTGCGGGGTGCTCTCGACGCTGACCGTCGTGCAGACGTTCCGTCCGAGCTGGAAGCCCCGCGCGGGCACGCGCGCCGTGACCGCCGTCATCATCTTCGCCCTCTCGCTGGTCCTGGCGCTCGTCGGAGCCGACGACTTCCTCGTCTACTACTCCAACTTCCTCGCGCTCCTGCTGTACGTGCTCGTACCGTGGACGGCGATCAACCTCGTCGACTACTACCTCGTGAAGCACGGCGAGTACCGGGTGGAGGACTTCTTCCGGCAGGACGGCGGCCAGTACGGGCGCTTCAACTGGGTCGCGATCATCTGCTACATCCTCGGGGCCGTGATCCAGGTCCCGTTCATGGTCACGGCGCTCTACACGGGGCCGGTGGGCGAAGCGCTCGGCGGCGTCGACATCTCCTGGATCGTCGGCCTCGTCGTGATCTGCCCGGTCTACTACGTCATCCAGCGGGCCGTCGAGCGTTCGGCGACGCCCGCCGCCGTCTGAAACGGCGAGCGTCGCCGGCATGGAACAGGGCGAGGCCTGGAGCGCGCGTCGTGCGCGCGACCTCGCGCGCGGCGACGCGCGGGGCATCTTCGTGGCCGTGACCGATGCCCGCCCGGCTTCGGGCGCTCCTCCGAGCGGCGGTCCGCTCGGGGGAGCGCCCTTCGCGGCGAAGGACACGCTCGACACCCGTGCGCTGCCGACGACCGGCAACACCCCCGCGCTCCTCGGAACGCATCGCTCGCGCGACAACCCGGTGCTGAGCCGGCTGATCGCCGCCGGAGCCGAGCTCATCGGGAAGACGAGCACCCACGAGCTCGCGCTCGGGATCACGACGAGCGCGGCCGCCTTTCCGGCATGCCGGAACCCGGCCGATCCCGAGCGCTCGCCCGGAGGCTCCTCGGGCGGTTCCGGGGCGGCGGTCGCCGCCGGGATCGTACCGTTCGCGATCGGCACCGATACGGGCGGCTCCATCTCGATTCCCGCAGCCTGGTGCGGCGTCTTCGGGCTCCGTCCGACGACCGGCCGCTGGCCGGTCGGGGGCGTCGTCCCGCTCTCCCGCACCCGCGACACGGTGGGGGTCATCGCGGACTCCGTCGGTCGCCTGGCGGCGGTCGACGCGGTCGCGGTGGGCGACCGCCGGCCGCCCTCGGACGAGGCGCTGCGGCTCACGAGCGGAGCCCGGATCCGCATCGGCGTCCCCGACGCAGATGCGACGTTCACCCGCCGTCTCGCCGATCCGGTGCGCCGCGCCTGGGAGGAGAGCCTGGACCGGCTCCGAGCGTCGGGTTCCGTGACGCTGATCCGGATCGAGACCGAGGAGCTGCACGAGATCGAACGGAGATGCGGGCACGAGATCGAGTTCTTCGAGATCGCGCGCGAGCTCACCGAGTACCTCGCGGGTCTGCCGCGACCCTTGCGCTTCGGCGAGCTTCTGGAGGGCGTGGCGCTCGACGAGGTCGGGGAGGCCCTGCGCGAGTCGGTACGGGCGGGGGCCCGCTCGGAGCACTACGCCGAGGCGCTCGTCGCGCGCTCGGCGCTGCAGGCGCGATACGACGCGATGTTCGCGACGAGCGGGGTGCAGGGGCTGCTCTACCCGACGACGCCGATCACGGCCCCGCGGCTGGGTGCCGAGCGCACCGCCGAGCTCGGGGCCGACGAGTCCGTCTTCGCCGTCGGCACCCGCAATCTGAACCCGGGTTCGGTTTCGGGGCAGCCGGTCGTCACCCTGCCCGCGGCGGGACGGGACCCGGGCCGCGCGCCGGTCGGGGTCTCGCTCGAGGGGCCCCGGCACGCCGATCGCGGCCTGCTGCGGGTCGCGGGAGCCCTCGCGGAGATCCTCCGCTGACCCCGCCCGTCCTCACCCCTGATGCGCGGCGAGCCGGAACGGCTCGGGCGGCCGGGCGGCCCCCGTCGCCGCGTCCGCGAGCACTCGGCCGATCGCCGGTGTGAACTTGAAACCGTGACCGGAGAAGCCGGCGCCGACGGTGATCGGGCCGACGGTGTCGAGCACGAAGCGGCCCGTCGCCGTCGAGGTGTAGGTGCAGCTGATCTCCTCGGCGCTCTCGGGAACGAGACCGGGGAACCAGTCGGCGACGTAGTCGCGCAGCGCGGCCCGCTGCGCCTCGCTCGCGCGGAAGGGGCGATCGTCGGGATCGACCACGGCGCCCACCTTGTGGAACCCCACCTTCACCCCCTCCCCGGGGCTCGGCATGCCGTAGACGTTGCCGTCGAAGGCGTCGAGATCGTCGGACTCGAGCAGGTGGTTGAACGACGGCCAGACGGTGCCGGCGTCGCGCGGCGCGAAGTGCGCCGGGTGCTCCTCGGTGACGGTGAGCTCGGGCAGCTCCACGAGCCCGGCGAGCAGCGGATCGCTCCAGGCGCCCGCGGTGACCGTGGCGTGCCCCGCGAGGATCTCCCTGACGGCGCCGTCGGCGCCCGTCGCGATGACCCGCACCCCGTCCGCCCCCGGTTCCAGGCCGTGCACGCGCACGCCGTGCTCGATCCGCGCGCCCGCCGCCCTCGCCGCATCGGTGAGGGCGTCGAGCGCGCGGGCCGCCCGCACGACCCCCGCGTCCTCGCTGAGGAGCACCTCGCCCTGGAAGCGCATGCCCGGCCAGCGCGTCGCCGCGGCGTCGGCGCTCAGCAGCGCGATGCTCGCCCCGCGCCGCGCGAGGGCGTCGTGCGCGGCGCCCACGAGCGCGCCGTCGCCGTGCGTCACGAGCCCGTGGAGCCCGAGGAGCTCCGCGCCGGTCGCGGACTCGAGTCCGCGCCACAGCCCCACGGCCTCGTCGAAGAGATCGAGGTAGTGCTCCTCGTCGTAGGCGTTGTTGAGGTTGCGGGTGGACCCGTGCGAGGCGCCCCGGGCGTGGTGCGGCGCGAAGCGCTCGAGCAGCAGCACCCGGGCGCCGCGCCCGGCGAGCTGCCACGCGGCGGCGAGGCCCATGGCCCCGCCGCCCACGACGAGATGGTCGATGCGTTCCGTGCGCGTGCTCATGATCCGGGGGTCTCCTGTCTGCGTGCGGCGGTCCGGGCCGTCCGGGGCGCGCGGTCGTGCTGCCGGGGATACGCTGGGCGCATGGACGCAGCGGCATACCGGGCGGCGGTGGGGGCGGCGCTCGCCGCGGAGTCGCGGCGGGCGGAGGAGCGGCTCGAGCGCTTCGCGGAGGCGGCGCTCGCCGATGACGCCGCCATCGATGGCATCGAGATCGATGTCTTCGTGGGCCAGGACGGCGAGGGGCCGTTCGACGTGTGGGCCAGGTTCCTCGGTCGCGACGCCTTCAGGCTCGACCGCCGCTTCGACGCGGAGCGGCGGCTCTTCGGCGTCGAGTGGGGCGAGCTCGGCTGGGAACCGGCGGTGCCCGCGCGGCCGCGCGGCTGGACGCGCGACGCACTCGCCGAGCAGGTGGCCGCGGCCGTCCAGGAGTGGCTCGAGCCCCTGCTGCCCGCAGCACCCCCGAGGGGTTCTGGGGCCTCGCCGCGCACTGACGCACGGAGCCGGGAGGATGGCGCAGGGGCTCAGGCACGCACCGCCTCCTCGGCCGCATGCGGTGACCCGGCGGCGACCGCGAGCAGCGCGGCCACGGCCGCATCGATCTCCCGCAGCACCGTCGATCGTGCGCCCGGGATCGGCGCGATGATCGTGAAACGGCGCAGCTCCTCGTGCAGCGGGCCCACCGAATGCAGTCCCGGTACGGCCGCGCCCGCGGCGTCGACGAGGGCGCTGGTGTCCGCGGTGATCTCGAGGGCGGGGGCGGCGTCGCCCCCCGCGTCCCACAGCCTCGCGAGGCCCGAGGCCAGCAGTCCGTCGAGGAGCGGATCCGAGATCCGTGTCGGATCCGGAAGGCCGAGATGGGCGTCGACGACCCGGTCGACCGGTGTGCGTCCCCTCGGCGCGGCCCGGCTCGTGGCCACGCGCCCGCGCGGCGTCTCCTCGACGCGGAAGCCCGCTCCGGCGAAACGGACGATCCCCGCCCGATGCGCCGCGAGCAGCTGCTCGACGCGGAAGAGCGGCGGACCGCTCCCGATGAGGCCTGCGATCTCGAGGAAGCGCCGGAGCGCGGGGCGGCTCTCCTCCGTGCATCCGCCGAAATCCGTCACCGGGATGATCGCCGCCCGCGCGGCCTGGTAGACGTGCAGCGCCCGTTTCCAGGGGCTGCCCGAGCCGAGGGCGGCCTCCGCGGCGTCCGCGGCGATGCGTCCCGCGATCTCGGCGTCGAGTGCGTCGGGTTCGGAGGCGGCGCAGGGCGCGGCGACGCGCTCGGGATCGAACCGCTTCGCCGGGTCGGGGATCAGCGCGCGTTCGAGGGCCCGCCAGTCGGGAAGCGCGTCCGCCGCGCATCCCGTCGCGCTCGCCGCATCGAGCGCGTCGAGCAGTGCCGTCGGCTCGACGGCGTAGGCCGACGGTTCGAGCCCGGCGAGTGCGCGGTGGTACTCCGCCGCGGCATCCCGCTCGATGAGCGGCAGCACCTCGCGCGCGAAGTCGACCGGACGACGGGCGACGAGCTCGGGGATCGCGGCGCCGAGGAAATCGAGCCGCGCCGGCGGCGGCACGCGGCCGAAGGCGGGCTTCGCCAGGAACGGCGCGCCGCTGCGCGAAC
Organism: Leucobacter allii; assembly: GCF_022919155.1. NCBI lineage: Bacteria > Bacillati > Actinomycetota > Actinomycetes > Micrococcales > Microbacteriaceae > Leucobacter > Leucobacter allii. The sequence goes on along the minus strand of NZ_CP095045.1, from coordinate 2,892,268 downwards.
CCGCGATGAGGCGCGGTTCGCGGCCCGACGGGGCGTAGCGGAGGGCGCTGCGCCGACCGGCCTCCGGGTCGGGGGAGTAGACGCCCCCGCGCTCCTCGGTGACGAGCCCGAGCAGATCGGTGAAGCCCATGCCGACTCCGCGCACCGCGACGCGCTCGCCCGGGGCGATCCGCGCGACGGGCTGGTCGATCGGGTTCTCCGAAGGCAGATCGTGGCCGTTTCCCGGATCCCGCGGGAGCCACCCGAGAGCGAGGAGCACGCCGTCGGCGGGGAAGGCTCCCTCGGCGCCGAGCTCCACGCGGAAGCGGCCGTCGACGCGCGAGATCCCCGTCGCGCGGGCGCGGTGCTCGTGAACGCGGACCCCTGCGGGCAGCGCGTCGCGGAAGCGCCCGTACGCCCAGCGCAGGTAGTGCCCGTAGAGCGCCCGCGAGGGGAAGCCCCACGGCGCGGTGCCGCGGGCCAGCCGGCGCATCGCCTCCGGCACGCCCGTGATGGTCCCGGCGGCGACCTCCGCGCACCACTCGGCGAAGTGGGGGCCGGGGAACGGGGCATCGAACGCGAGGGATGGATCGTCGAAGACGGTCGACTGCGCGGGCACGGTGTTCATCACGAGGGAGGCGGGCTGGTCCTCCCGCCAGATCCGGCCCGAGCCCGGGGGGAACGGATCCACGACGTGCACGTCGAGCACGGTCTCGCCGGCGGCGGACCGCAGGCGCGCGGCGAGGCGGCCGAGCGCCGCGGTTCCGCGCACGCCGGCCCCGATGAGCGCGATCGCGGGGGTGGTCACTCCTCGGTTATCCCACGCCGGGTGGCCGCTTGCCAAATTGATTCTCGAGGAACAGCTGTGCTTATATGTCATATTGCTTCATCTTCTCCGAGGATGAGGCGTTCGAATGGGATGCTGTGCATTCACCGGCGAGCAGCTGCGCGTCGCCGACGTTCCCTGATCAGAGGAGTTTCGCCATGTCGTCACGTCTTCGCCGGGCCCTCGCGGCCGGCGCTACCGCAGCGCTCGCGCTCGGCCTCGCCGCCTGCTCGTCCCCGTCGAGCGACGCCGAGGGCGGCAGCGACGAGCCGGTCCGCTTCGGCGTCGCGCTGCCCGACACCGGCAACTCCGCGCAGTACGGCGAGTACTTCCGGCAGGGCCTCGATCTCGCCGCGAGCGAGCTGAACGCCGACGGCGGCATCGACGGCCGCGACGTCGAGCTCGTGTACGAGGACACGCAGGCCGATCCCGCGCAGGCGCCCCAGGTCGCGCAGAAGTTCATCGACGACGCGTCGATCCTGGCGGTGCTCGGGGATTTCGGCACGCCCGCCACGTCCGCCGCGAGCCAGCTGTACCAGGACGCCGGCCTCGTGCAGTTCGCCTTCTCCGCCTCGGGCCCCGACGTCACCGATCCCGGCGACTTCGTCTTCGCGACCTGGGTCTCCCAGGAGTTCGAGGCGCCCCGCCTCGCCGAGTTCGCCGCGGAGACGGGCACCGACGCGGCGGTCTTCTACCACGACACCGATTGGGGGCAGGAGACCTACGGCTTCTTCCAGCAGGGCGAGCAGGAGTACGGGCTGAACGAGGTCTACGCCACGGCGTACGACCCCGAGAGCACCGACTTCCGGCCGCTGCTCCTCGCCGCGCAGAAGACCGACCCCGAGGTCATCGTGCTCATCTCCTACGCGGCCGACGGCGCGCTCATCACGAGCCAGGCGCGCGAGCTCGGCATCGACACGCCGATCGTCGGGATCAGTTCGATCTACAACCAGCAGTTCATCGAGCTCGCCGGCGACGCCGCCGAGGGCGTGCGGACCCTCAGCTACTTCACCCCTGAGAACGACGATCCGGCCGTGCAGCAGTTCATCAGCGATTTCGAGGCGGCCACCGGCGAGCCGACCCCGAGCGACTACGCGATCCGCGCCTACGACGCCCTGTACGCCGTGGCGCAGGGCGCCGAGCGCGCGGACGAGCTCACGCGTCAGGGCCTGCGCGACGCGCTCGACGACGGCGAGCCCTTCACCTCCATCCTCTACGGGGAGTACACCCTGGACGACACGCGCCGCGTGAGCGATGCCGAGCAGTTCCCGCTCGTCATCGCGGACGGCGCCTTCACCATCCAGTAACCCCGCCCATCCCGCGGAGCGGCGCCCTCGCGGGCGCCGCTCGCCGTCCGCCCGGAGTACCACCGTGGATATCCTGCTCGCCGGCCTCGTCGGAGGGAGCGCCTACGCGCTCATCGCCGTCGGGGTCTCCCTCGTGTTCGGGGTGTCGAACATCGTCAACTTCGCGCACGGTGCCGTCTTCGCGATCGGCGCCATGCTCTCCTGGTGGCTCTCGGGCCCCGCGGGACTGCCCATCTGGCTCGTCGCCCCCGCCGTGATCGCGATCACGGGCCTCCTCGGCTGGGCCGTGTACCTCTTGGCGGTCCGCCCGCTGCGGCGCGCCCCTGGGATCGCGGTCCTGCTCGCGACCTTCGCGGTCGGCGTCATCCTCGACAACCTCTCGCTCAAGATCTTCGGCGCGCAGACCCGCCGGCTCGAGAGCGCATTCCCGCGCGACAACTTCGAGCTCTTCGGCTTCCGCTTCGGCACGCTCTCGCTCGTCATCATCGGGGTGAGCCTCGTCTGCGTCGCGGCCCTCGCGTGGCTGCTCGGCCGCACCAAGACCGGTCGCGCGATCCGCGCGACCTCGCAGGACCAGGAGGCCGCGCAGCAGATGGGGATCCCGGTCGAACGGATCCAGGCGCTCTCCTTCGTGATCGCCTCAGCACTCGGCGGGATCGCGGGCCTGCTCGTGGGCATGTACACCTCGAACGTGTCGCCCGGCATGGGCTTCCTCGCGGGGCTCCAGGGCTTCGCCGCGGCGACCATCGGCGGCCTCGGATCCATCGCCGGCGCCGTGATCGGAGGCCTCCTCCTCGGGGTCGCCGAGGCCCTCGGCGTCTCGCTCTGGGGGGACTCGGTGCGGCAGCTCATCACCTTCGGATCGCTTCTGCTGGTGCTCTGGATCAGGCCGGGCGGGCTGCTCGGCCGCGTGCCGAGCATCGCGAGCGAACCGATGACGGGCACCTTCTTCGGGGCGGGCAAACCGCTCCGCCTGCCGCCATGGCTCGGGGTCGCGGCCGCCGCGGTGCTCGCGCTGCTCCCGCTCATCGCGAGCGACTACTTCCTCCGGGCCGGCAGTCAGGTGTGGATCTACGCGCTGTTCGCCCTGTCCATCACGCTCGCCGGCGGCTTCGCCGGTCAGATCGTGCTCGGCCAGGCCGGGGCGCTCGCGATCGGCGCCTACACCTCGGCGATCCTCGTCACGAGATACGACTGGGGGTTCTGGCCGAGCTTCCTCGCCGCCGGGCTCGCGGCCGGCGTGCTGCAGGTGATCCTCACGGCGCCGACGTGGCGGCTGCGGGGCCACTACGTGTCGATGGCGACCCTCGCGGCCGGAGCCTTCGTCGCGGCGCTCGCGCTCAATCTTCCCGAGCTCACCGCAGGGTCCCGCGGGATCTCCGCGATCCCGCGGCCCGAGCTCTTCGGCGTGCGGCTCGGCAGCGCCGACTCCATGTACTGGCTCACACTCGGCCTCCTGCTCGTGGGCGTCGTCCTCGTGCTGCGACTCGGCTCCTCCCGGCTCGGGCGCGTCTGGGCCGCGGTGCGCGAGGACGAGGTCGCCGCAGCGTCCGCCGGCCTGCACCCCGCGTCCTACAAGTCGCTCGCGTTCGGGCTGGGATCCGTGCTCGCCGGCTTCGCCGGTGCGCTCTACGCCGTGCAGGTCACGTTCATCGAACCGAAGCAGTTCGACGTGTCGCTGTCGGTCCTCGCCGTGACGATCGCGATCCTCGGCGGGCTCCGCACGCCGCTCGGGGCCATCGTCGGAGCCGCCGTGCTGGTCGGCGTCCCCGAGCTCTTCCGCCCGCTCGCGGACTGGCGCCTCCTGCTCTACGGCGTGCTGCTGCTCGCGCTCATCCTGCTCCGTCCGCAGGGCGTGTGGGCCGATTCCCCGTGGCTGCGCGAGCGCTGGGCGCGCCTGCGCGGCCGCCCGAGCGAGCGCGACCCCGTGCACGTCGGGGATGCGGCCGCCGGCGGCTCCGACTCCGCCGTCGTGGCAGGGGGCGAGCGATGACGGGTGCACCGCTGCTGCAGGTGCGGGGCGTCTCGAAGCGCTTCGGCGGGCTCACCGTCGTCGACGAGGTGAGCTTCGCGATCGCCCCGGGCGAGGTGCTCAGCATCATCGGGCCGAACGGCTCGGGCAAGACGAGCACGCTGAACATCGTGAGCGGCGTGCTCGCGGCGGACGCCGGGTCGGTCGAACTCGCCGGCGAGCGTCTCACGGGCCGCAAGCCTCATCAGATCGCCCGCCTCGGGCTCACCCGCACCTTCCAGAACGGTCGCGTCATCGGCAACCTCACCGTCCGCGAGAACGTGCGGGTCGGTCTCGACGGGCTCGGGCAGCGGCGTTCCCGGCTGCGCGAGATCCCTGGCGCGCGGTGGATTCCGCTGCTCGGAGAGACGCTCGCCGCGCTCTTCGCCCCGCGGGGCGCGCGGGACGCCGCGGACGCGGACGCGGTCGACCGGCAGCTCGCCCGCTTCGGCGAGCGACTCGCGCCGCGCCGCGACCGTTACGCCTTCACCCTCTCCTACGCGAACCGGCGCCGCACCGAGATCGCCCGCGCGCTCGTCGCCGAGCCGCGGATCCTCGTCCTCGACGAGCCGACCGCCGGCATGAACCAGACGGAGACCGCGGAGGTCCTCGCCCAACTGCTCGAGCTCAAGGCCCACGGGCAGACGATGCTCCTCGTCGAGCACAAGCTCGATCTCGTGATGACCCTGTCCGATCGCGTCGTCGTGCTCGACGAGGGGCGGATCATCGCCGCAGGCACGCCGGCCGAGGTGCGCCGCGACCCCCGGGTGATCGAGGCCTACCTCGGCACCGCCTTCGCGAAGGAGCATCCGCATGACTGAGCTGCGACTCGAAGGGGTGTCCGTCTCCTACGGGCCGAGCCCCGCGCTCATCGGGGTCGATCTGCAGGTCGGATCCGGGGAGATCGTCTCGCTGCTGGGCGGCAACGCCTCGGGGAAGTCGACGACGATGAAGACGATCCTCGGGCTGAAGCGACCCGATGCGGGGCGCATCCTCTGGGACGGCGAGGACATCGCCCAGTGGTCGACCGCCAGGCGCGTGCGCGCCGGGATCGCCTCAGTGCCGGAAGCGCGGCGCGTCTTCCCCGACATGACCGTCGAGGACAATCTGCTCACCGGCGCACACACCCGCAGGGACGGGGAGGTGCGGCGGACTCTCGCCGAGGTCTACGCCTTCTTCCCGCGGCTGCAGGAGCGCCGCACGCAGCGCGCGGGCAGCATGTCGGGCGGAGAGCAGCAGATGCTCGCGTTCGGGCGCGCGCTCATGAGCCGACCGCGGCTGATCTGCATGGACGAGCCGACCATGGGCCTCGCCCCCATCATCGTGGAGCAGGTGCTCGCGCGCATCGCGGAGCTCAACCGGGAGCTCGGGGTGTCCGTGCTCATGGTCGAGCAGAACGCCGAGCTCGCGCTCTCCATCGCGTCGCGCGGATACGTGCTGCGGACCGGCGAGGTCGTGCTCGCGGGACCGGCGGCCGAACTCGCCGCCGACCCGGCCATCCAGGAGGCCTATCTCGGCCGCGGACTCGACGAGGAAGGAAGCGCCGCATGACGACGCAGGACACATTGGGGACCCTCGCGGGGCTCGACCGGGAGGCGTCGGAGCGCCTCAGGGGCCACCGGCCCGCGGTCACGGAGGCCGCCGAGGCGAGCCTGCACGCGCTGTTCGACGTGCCCGAAGACGACGAAGCGCCCGGTCTCGACCGTCGCCTGCGTCTCGTCGCGGCGGCCCGCGCTGCACACGTCGACGGCTCCGACGCGGTCGCCGCCTTCTACGCCGAGCAGCTGCTCGAGGAGGCGGACGACGTCGACGCCCCCGGGCTCGCCGAGCTCGTGACCGGGGGCGCGGACGGCGAGGCCGGGCGGGCGGCGGGCCGAGCCGAGCGCGCGCTGCTGCGCCACGTCGACCTCCTCGTACAGCGTCCGGCCGCGGCCACCTCCGACGACCTCGACGCGCTCGCGGCCGCGGGCTGGGGGGTCGTCGAGATCGTCGTGCTCTCCCAGATCGTCTCGTTCGTCACCTATCAGACCCGCGTCGTCGCGGGTCTGGCCGTCCTGCAGGAGGCCTCGGCATGAGCGGTCACTTCACGATGGAGGAGCGGGCCTGGCACGCATGGATCGAGCCGGCGGGACCCGACACGGCGAGCGCCGGGCAGCGCGAGGCCTACGAGACGAGCGTGTGGCCGAACTCGCCGTACTTCCGGCTGCTCGCGTGGCATCCGGCATCGCTGTCGGCCCGCACCTCGCTGGACCGGGCCGTCTTCCTCTCGCGGCAGGGGCTCCCGCGCGGCGACCGCGAGCTCGCGGCGACCGTCGCCTCCCGGGTCAACGGCTGCGAACTGTGCGCGAGCGTGCACGCCCGCTTCACGGCGACCTTCTCGAAGGACGCCGAGACGGTCGCGCGGCTGCTGCACGAGGGGCCGGAGACCGAGCTCGAGGGGCGGGCGCGAGCCATCGTCGACGCCGCCGCGGCGCTCACGCGCAGTCCGAGCGCGTTCGGCGCGCATCACGTGCGCGCTCTGCGCGCCGCCGGGCTCGACGATGCGGACATCGCCGACGTCATCCAGGCGACCGCGTTCTTCGCGTGGGCGAACCGGCTGATGCTCAGCCTCGGCGCCCCGGCGGCGCCGGCTGGCGAGGACGCCGAGGCGCTCGCCGATCAGCGCGCGAACGACGCGGCGGCCGCGGCCACCTGACGGTCGCCGCGCGCTCGCCGAGGATCGCCTCGGGGCTCAGCCGGCCGCGCGGCTCCGCGGTTCGGTTCGGTCCGTCGGTTCGGCCCGGCTCGTCGGTGCGGCCCGGCTCGGCCCCGGGACGGATGCCCGGTAGGCGCTCGGGGTGACCCCCATGACGGCCTTGAAATCGGTGGTGAAGTGCGCGTGGCCGGCGTAGCCGAGCTCGCTCGCGAGCCGGGAGATGCCGAGTTCGGGATCCCCGCGGAGCCGTTCGGCCGCCTCCTGCAGCCGGCGCCTGCGGATCATCGCGTGCAGCGGGATCCCGAACCAGCGCTCGGCGAGGCGCTGCAGCGAGCGCGTCGAGACGTGGAGCCGCCGTTCGAGCTGGTCGACCCGGGTGACGGCGGGATCCGCGAGGACCTCGGCGAGCGCGTTCGCGAGTGCGGCGTCGCCGCCGGGGGAGGGGACGGGGACGACGGCGAGGATCCATCGCGCGACGGCCTCCGCGGCCCGCGCGCGCCGCTCCGCGCCCGGACGCGCCTCCGTCATCGCCGCGACGACCGCCGCGTGCAGCCCGGGGGCGTCGACGGGGCGCTCGGCATCGCGGAGGGCCGGTATCGCGCCCAGCCCCAGGGTCTCGGCGATCGGCAGCGCGGCCGCCGGTCGCAGGAGCGCGCCGACCGCCCAGCCGCGGCCCGCGAGCACCCGTTCCGAGCGCCTGGTCGCCGGCCCGGCGAACGCGGCGCCGTCGGGATCGACGACCAGATTGCAGGCCGGGAACGGCAGCAGCTGCTGCGCGGACGCGACGCCCGGGGGAGATCCCACTCCGGGATCCAGAACCAGCGGACCGCGTGCGCGAGGGCGGCGTCCGCCGGGATCCGGTGGAACTCCGGGAGGCGCTCCGGGTGCAGCACGCCCCGCCGATCCTCGTCCATCGCCGCCCCTCTCCGCGCTTCCCTGCACTTCTCCGCGCGTCTTGGCGCGAATTCGCAAGCGCCGCCCGCACGCCAGATCCTAGGCTGGCGGCATGAACGACTCCGCATCCCGCGCCGCGAACGGCGCGCACACCACGAACGGCATGCCCCACGGCTCGACCTCGCTGACCCCTTTCCTCGCGATCCCGGGCGCGGGCGAGGCGATCGCGTTCTACCGCGACGTCTTCGGCGCCCGCGTCGTCGACGTCACGGAGATGGGCGGCGCGGTCGTCCACGCCGAACTCGACTTCGGCACGGGGCACCTGCAGCTCGGCGAGCCGATGCCCGACTACCATCTCGTCCCCGCCCCGGCGGGCGACGACGACTGCTACTCGATGGGGCTGTACGTCGCCGACGTCGACGCGGTCGTCGAGCGGGCCGTCGCGGCCGGGGCGACCGTCCGCGAAGCGCCGAGCGACTTCGTCTCGGGCGATCGCTTCGCGAGCCTCCGCGATCCCTTCGGCGTGCGGTGGTCGGTGATGACCCGCGTCGAGGATCTCTCCGAGGAGGAGAGCGCCGCGCGCGTGCGCGAGTGGGCGAAGTCCTTCGAAGGGTGACGCGGCTCGCGGCTCCGCGCGCGAGGCTTCGGTGAGGGATGTGGCTTCGGTGAGACGGGGATCGAGGATCCGGGCTCACCGAAGCCGCATCCCCGACGCACGCTGCCGACACAGCCCCGACGCACGCTGCCGCCACAGCCCCGCGGCGCCAAAACACCAAGACGCCGCGGCCCCGCGGCGTCAAAGAACCCCGCGGCCCCGCAGGCGCGCCGCGCTCCTCAGCCCGCGGGCGAGTGCAGGTGCAGCCGTTCGCCGACGGAGTTGAAGATGCTGATCACCTCGGCGGGCCGTGACCCCTCGGCGCGCATGCTGTGCGGCGTGGTGGTGTCGAACTCGGCCGCCTCGCCGCGGCCGAGCACCAGCTGCTGCTCCCCGAGCACGAGCCGGAGCCTGCCCGAGAGGACGTAGAGCCAGTCGTGCCCCTCATGGGTCCGCGGCTCGCGCTCGGGGGCGTCGGGGTGGTAGGTGATCTTGTACGCGCGCACCTCCGAGGCCTCCCGGGTGAGCGGCGCGACGGTCATGCCGTCGCGACAGGTGGCCGGGCGGCGGACGCGCGGATCCTCCTCCCGCGGCCCGAGCAGATCGTCGACGCGGATCCCGAGCTGCCGGGTGAGCGGGAGCAGCAGCTCGAGGCTCGCCTGCCGCTTGCCCGATTCGAGGCGGGAGAGCGTGCTCACCGACATGCCGGCGCGACCGGCGAGCTCCTCGAGCGTCCAGCCGCGCTCCTGCCGGGCGGTGCGCAGCCGCGGGCCCAATCGCTCGAGTTCTTCCATCGGACACTCCTTGCCAATATTGCAAACCGTCTTGCAATTATCGCATAGCGCTGGCGATCATGGGAGCATGCACCAGCACCCATACGAAGCCATCGTCATCGGCGGCGGGGCCGCCGGCCTGAGCGCGGCGCAGTCGCTCGGCCGCGCCCTACGCCGCACCCTCGTCATCGATTCGGGCTCGCCCCGCAACCGGTTCGCCTCCCACATGCACAACGCCCTCGGGCTCGACGGCACGCCCCCCGAGGAGCTGCTCGCCCGCGGTCGCGTCGAGGCCGAGCGCTACGGCGCAACCATCCGATCGGGCACGGTGCGCACCGTGCGCGACGCACCCGGCAGGCACGGCGAGGAGCCCGCCGATCCCGGGGCGCTCCTCGAGGTGGTCCTCGAGGGCGGGGAGGTGCTCGCGACGCGCGCGCTCGTCGTCGCCACGGGCGTGGCGGATGTGCTCCCCGAGATCCCGGGTCTCGCCGAGCGCTGGGGCGCGACGGTGCTGCACTGCCCGTACTGCCACGGCTGGGAGGTGCGCGGCGCGAGGATCGCGGTCGTGACCACCTCGCCGCTCGGGCTGCACCAGGCCAAGCTGCTGCGGCAGTGGAGCGACCGGGTGACCGTCTTCACGGCCGGTCTGCTCGGTCCCGAGGGGAGCGCGCTTGACGCCGAGAGCGAGCGCGGCCTCCGCGCGCGCGGCGTGCGCCTCGTGTCCGAGCCCGTCGTCGAGATCCTCGGCGAGCCCGCGGACGACGCGGGGAGGGCGGGGCCCGTGACGGCCGTGCGCACCGCCGACGGGCGCGAGCACCCGGTCGACGCCGTCTTCACGATGGGCCGCATGGCCCCGCGCGACGGCTTCCTCGAGGGCGTCGGCGTCGCCCGAGCCGAGACCCCCGTCGGCGCGTTCCCCGAGCTCGACCCGATGGGGCGCACGAGCCACCCGCGGATCTGGGTCGCGGGCAATGCCGCGAGTCCCGCGGCCTCCGTGCCGATGGTGATGGGCGCAGGCACCTTCGCCGGCGCCGCGGTCAACGCGGCGCTCGTCGACGAGGATCTCGCGCTCGCCGCCCGGCGGCTCGCGACGGGAGCGTCGGAGTCGTCGGAGTCGCCGGATGACACGCCGATGGCGCCTCAAGCGACCCACCGGCACGGCGGGCGACCCGCCGGCGGGGCCTCGGCGAACGGGGGCGCCGCGGGGGCCGACCCGATGGCGGTCGACCCGGCGGAGGATCCGCGCGACTTCTGGGAGCGGCGCTACGGCGACGCCGGCCCGGTGTGGTCCGGTCGCGTGAACACGGCGCTCGCCGAGGTCGTCGCGGCCTGGGACGACGCGGCCGGGCGCGCGCTCGACCTCGGCTGCGGGGAGGGCGGCGATGCGATCTGGCTGGCCGAGCGCGGCTGGCGGGCGACGGGCCTGGACCTCTCCGAGACGGCCGTCGCCCGCGCCCGCGCCGCGGCGGCGGCGCGCGGGGCAGACGGTGCGGAGTTCCGCGCGACGGATCTCGGCGCCTGGGCGGAGGCGGATCCCGGTGACGAGGCCTACGAGCTCGTCGCGGCGAGCTTCCTCCAATCTCCCGTCGCGCTGCCGCGGGAGACGATCCTCCGGGCGGCGTCGGCCCGGGTCGCTCCGGGCGGGCGGATCGTGGTGATCTCGCATGCGGCGCCCCCGTCGTGGGCGAGCGGGCATCCCGGGCCGTTCCCGTCCCCCGATTCCGAGCTCGCGGCCCTCGCGCTCGATCCGGCTCAGTGGGCGGTCGAGGTCGCCGAGGTGCGACGTCGCGACGCCGCCGCGCCCGACGGTTCCCCCGCCACGCTCGAGGACACCGTGGTGGTGGCGCGCCGGAAGTGAAGAGGCATCACTCTGGGAGTATCCAATCATAAAGCAATGAAAAATCTTTGATTGCTGCCCCGGCGTCCCGTACGATGTCGATAACTGCGGTCGGGGGGATCGCGGAGTGAGGGGAACCACCATGGATCAGCGAATCAGCACGGCCTCGACGGACGCGAATCGGCGCGTCTGGACGAAGGCACGGGCGATGCTCGCGGGCGGGCTCGTCCTCGGCGTGGGCGCCGCCATCACGCTGGCGGCCTGGACGGATCAGGAATGGGCGACCGGCGTGTTCAGCTCTGGCAGCTTCGGGATCCAGGGCTCCGCGAACGGCGGTGCGTTCACGGACCACCCGGACGAGGCGAGTGCCGCGACGCTCTCCTTCGCCGTCGGCGCGGACGAGCTCGCCCCCGATGATGCCGTGTACGCGTCGTTCGGGGTGCAGCTCATCGCGGGCTCGACCAACGAGGGCGACGTCACCGTCACCACCGACACCGCCGATGCGATCGCCGGCACCTCAGCGAGCTTCGTCTACACGACCTCCGCCACGTGCTCCGAGGCCGCGTATGCCGCGGGTACCGACGAGAACGTGACGAACTTCACGCTCACCGCGCCGACGACCCCCGTGTACCTGTGCCTGCGGGTGACGGCCGACGACACGCTGCCGCAGGGCGCGGACGGCTCGATCACCTGGACCTTCGACGCGGTCTCGGGCGACTCCATCTAGGGGCCGGGCGATGGCACGCCGCAGCGCGAGATCGCCCGCCCACGGTCGGCGAGCGGCGCTCGGGCGCTTCACGAGGCTCCGAGCGCTCCTCGCGGGAGCGCTCGTACTCGGGGTGGGCGGTACGGTGACGCTCGCGGCCTGGACGGACAGCGAGACCGCACGAGGGAGCTTCGCCGCAAGCGTCTTCGGCATCGAGGGATCAACGGACGGCACGAACTACGCGGAGCACCCCGCGACCGGCGCGGCCGCGCTCAACTTTACGGTCGCCGCCGGCGCGATGTCCCCGGGGACGACGGTGCACTCGCGCTTCCTCGTGCGCACCACCTCCCCGACGACGGTGAGCGGCACCGCGATGCTCGGCGGCGCGACGGTGGGAGGGACGGGGCTCGGCGCCTCGCTCCGCTACGGAGCGAGCGTGATCCCCGCCGCGAGCGCCTGCACCGCGGCGACGTTCGCGCAGGGCACGGTGATCGTGCCGGCGGGCAGTGCGCTCACCGCGGGAGCCTCGGCATCGCAGCCGCTCGTGGCGGGCGGTGCCGCCGCGGTGGCCTACTGCTTCCAGGTGACGCTTCCCGCGGGCACCCCGAACTCGGTGCAGGGACAGACCGGGACGGCGACCTGGACGATCACGGCGACCTCGAGCTCCTGAACGGTGGTTCTTGGGCTCGGGCTTCGCCGGGATGCGAACGGGGGATGAGATGACGCAGCCACGGCGTACGGGCAGGGCGATCGGCAACGCCCTGCTCAACCTCGCCGCGCTCGGCGGTGTCGTCTGCATCGTGCTCGTGATCCTCTCCGTCCTCTTCCACATCTCGCTCATCATGTTCAAGACCGGGTCGATGTCCCCCACGATCCCCGCGGGCTCCGTGGCGATCGTCCGCGAGATCCCGGCGACGGAGATCGAAGTGGGCGATGTCGTCACCGTCGACCGCGCCGGTGCGCTGCCGGTCACCCACCGAGTGACCTCCGTCTCCGGCTCGGGGGAGACCCGCATCGTGACGATGCGGGGCGACGCGAACGCGGCCGAGGATCCGACGCCCTACACCGTGTCCGAGGTGCGCCGCGTGCTCTTCACGGTGCCCGAGCTCGCGCGGGTCGTCGTCTGGTTCTCGAATCCCTGGGTGCTCGGCGCGCTCACCATCGGTGCCTCGATCCTCGTGACCTGGGCCTTCTGGCCGCGTGGGCCGCGGGGTCCGAAGGACTCGCGAGGTCCGAGGGGCTCGCGGCCGGATGCGGGCGTCGCGGCCGGCGGTGCGCGCCGCAGCGCCGACGGCGGTGGAGCGGGCGCCGACGCGACGGTGTCCGACCCCCGGCATGGAGGCCGGTCGGCCGCGCGGACGCTGCTCCTGGCGCTGCTGCTGGGGACGGGCGCTCCGGCCGTCGCGCCCGCGCCGCCTGCCGAGGCATCGCCCGTGATGCGGGAGCCGGCCGCGGCGGAGGAGATCCAGGTCGTGCACGGCGATGTGCTCGTGCTGACCTCGATCGGCGACCCCGCCGCGATGGCGAGGATGGACCCCGGTGAGCCCGTGCGCTGGCAGGTCGGGGTGCGTGCCGAGGCGCCCGAGCCCGGAGCGGTCGTTGTGTCCCTCGAGGCGAGCGGAACCGACAGGCTCGGGCTCTCGGCAGACGTCCGCGGGTGCAGCGCGCGCTGGGTCGCCGATGCGTGCCCGGGCATCGAGACCGCGCTCGCTCCCCCCGGCCTCGTCGACGTCACCGGCGCATCGGTGCCGCTCGCGTCGATCCGCGACACCGAGGAGCTCTGGGTCCTCGTCACGGCGACCGCGACCGCGGGAGCGCCCGGCTCCGTCGCGCTCACGATCCGGGCGGCCGGAGCGGGCGACGACATCGCGGTCGGCCCGGGCGGGCCCATCGGCACGATCCCGATCACCGGGGGACCCGATCTCATCCCGGCCCTGTGGCTCGGCATCGGGGCCGTCGCCGCAGGGCTCGCTGCCGCCGGTCTCGCGCGTGCCGCCCGCGCGCTGCCGAGAGGCGGGAAGGCGGTGGTCCCGTGAGTCCGAACCGGTCGGGGACCCGGGCGGGCCGAGCGCGCCGCCGGCGCAGGATCGCCGCGATCTGCGCGGCGGCGGCGATCTGCGCGGCGATCGCCGCGCCGCGCCCGGAGTCCACGCAGGCTGCCTGGACCGACGCCGAGGCCGGCACCGGGAGCTTCGCCGCGATCACCGTGCCTGCGCCGGCGGATGGCGGCAGCTGTGTCATCGTCGGCTCGCTCCTGAACCTCCTCGGCTCGTCGTTGAGCCTGAAGTGGAAGCTCCCCGCGGGATACACGATCGACAATATCCGGATCGGATACACGGGGTCCAACGGGCTCGTCCCAGTGGTCGACACCTTGCTCGGAACCAATCTGAAGACGACGGAGTCCTCGGGAACATACACGACCACGCTCACGGGAGCACTGCTCAACGCGGCGCTCGGTGCCACCCGAGTGCTCTCCGTGCAGACGGTGCATGCGAGCGGCTGGGTGTCGGATGCCCGAACGGTCACTGGTGTCTGGCCGATACTCTCGCTCGGTACGGCCACATGTACGGTCACCACGACCCCGAAGCCGAACTGAGCAGCCTTGAGAGCACCACGGCGCCCCGTCGCAGCTGCGACGGGGCGCCGTGGTCGGGATCCCGAAACTACGGCAGCAGGCGGTTCGGCCCGCGGAAGAGGTAGGTCACCTCGCGGATCGAGGACTGCTGCAGCATGAGCATGAGCACGCGGTTGAGCCCCATGCCGAAGCCGCCGTGCGGGGGTACGCCGTAGCGGAAGAAGTCGAGGTAGAACGACAGCTCCGCGGGGTCCATGCCCTTCTCGACGGCCTGGGCCTCGAGCACCTCGATGCGGTGCTCGCGCTGCGCGCCCGTGGAGATCTCCGTGCCGTTGTAGATGAGGTCGTAGCTGTTGGTGAGCTGCGGGTTCTCGGGGTGGCGCATGTGGTAGAACGGGCGGATCGACGCGTCGTAGTCGGTGAGGAAGACGAAGTCGCTGCCGTACTTCTGCTTGACGTGCGCGGCGATGCGGCGCTCGCCCTCGGGGTCCATGTCGGCGTCGGCGCGCGGCACCTCGTAGCCCTCGGCCTTGACGATCTCCTTCGCCTCGGCGAGGGGGATGCGCGGGAACGGGCGCGCGGGCACCTCGAGCTCGACGCCGAAGTGCTTCAGGATCTCCTCGCCGTGCCGCTCCTTGACCGCGGCGACGCCGGCGACGATGAGCTCCTCGTGCAGCTCCATGACGTCCAGGTGCGAGTCGATCCAGCTCAGCTCGGTATCGATCGAGGTGAACTCGGTCGCGTGGCGCGAGGTGAAGGACGGGTCGGCGCGGAAGGCCGGGCCGACCTCGAAGATGCCGCCGAAGCCGGCGGCCTGCGCCATCTGCTTGAAGAACTGCGGGCTCTGCGCGAGGAACGCCGTGCCGTCGAAGTAGTCGACCTCGAAGAGCTCGGCGCGCGACTCGGAGGCCGAGGCCATGAGCTTCGGGGTCTGGATCTCGATGAAGCCGCGATCGATCCACACCTGCCGCAGGGCGTGCAGGAAGGTCGTCTGCACCTGGAAGACGAGGTGCTGCTCGGGGCGGCGCAGATCGAGGAAGCGCCAGTCGAGCCGCACGTCGATGCCCGAGTCCTCCGCGACCGGGTTGTCGGGCAGGGCGCGGGTGACGACCTCGATCTCGTCGATCTGGATCTCGACGCCTCCGAGCTTCACGCGCTCGTTGTGCTGCAACTCGCCCGACACGGTGATGAAGGTGCCGTGGGTGAGCTCCGAGATGGTCTGCGTGCGCGGCACGAGGATGTCGGAGCGCGGGTTCTCGGGATCCGGCTCGCGCAGCACGCCGCCGTTGACGAGCTGCACCGCGCCGGACTCGTCGCGCAGCACGACGAACTGCACGTACCGCTGGTCGCGCACCTTCTCGACCCAGCCGGAGACACGTACGGGGCCGTCTGCGCGGGCGGCCAGGTCCTTGATCAATACACGCTCAGTCACCCGCACAGTCTAGCCGTCGCGCGGGGCTCCGCCCGCACCCGCCGCTCGCACCCTCCGCGCGGCCGTAACCTCCCGGCCACCTGACGGTGTGAGCATCGAAGGCATGACCTCGACGATCTCCCCGCCGCTCGGCGGCACGCGCGCGATGCTGCAGTCCCTCGTCCCCTCGCTCGTGCCCAGCGAGCGCCGCGTCGCGCAGGCCTGCATCGACGATCCCCGCTTCGTGGCGGCGGCATCCGTCGCCGAGCTCGCGGCCCGCGCGGGCGTCTCGCCCGCGACGGTCGTCCGGGCCTGCCAGCGGATGGGCTTCGGGGGATTCCAGCGCTTGCGCGAACTGCTGATCCGCGACCAGGCGATGCCACAGGACGGCCCCGTCCCCGCCGCATTCGAGCACCCGCTCGAGGGCGTCTTCAGCCGCGCGATCGAGGGGATCCGCGGCGCGCTCGGCGCCCTCGACCTCGCGGCATTCGACGCCGCGGCGGGCCGGATCAGGGAGTGCGGCCGCCTCCTCGTGGTCGGCAACGGCGCCTCGCTCGCCGCCGCGCAGTCCGTCGGGCTGCACTTCCTCACGAGCGGGAAGGTCTGCGAGAGCCCCGTGGACATCATTTCGCAGCACATCTCGGCGAAGCTGCTGAAGCCCGGCGACGTCTGCCTCGCCGTCAGCGACAGCGGCATGAACAACTTCACGCTGCGCTCCGCGGTGCTCGCGAAGGAGGCCGGCGCCGTCGTCGTCGCCATCACGAGCTACGGCAAGTCGGAGCTCGCGGAGCTCTCCGACTACCCCCTCGTCGCGGGCGCGGATTTCCACCGCTGGAACGACAGCACGGTCACGGGCAACATCGTCCAGATGCTCCTGCTCTCCGCGCTGCACGCCGCGGCGCTCGGCACGCTGCCGACCGCCATCGCCGCGCGGGCAGAGGTCTACGACGAGGTGCGCATGATGGTCGCGCAGCCCGACCGCGCCTGAGACGCCGCGGAGCGGCCGTGCGCAGGGGAACCGGGTGTTCGCGAAGGCGGTCCCCTCCGTTCGCCGCGCGGCCCCCGGCGGTTCACCCGCGTCGCCCACGCTGAGTACGAGCGGTTCCCCGGATCACCGGATCCAGGAAACGCCGTTTCGCGGAGTCGGAGACCGACACCGCGCCGCTCACGACCGTGAAAGGACCATCCCTCACATGCGCATGCGCCGCCTGATAGCCACCGCCGCGATCACCGCGATCGCCGGCCTGCCCCTGGTCGCCTGCACGCAGGCCGCCACCGCGACCGGCTCCTCCCCCGAGGGGGTCGTGCCGGAGCTCGCGGACGACGAGCAGGTCGAGATCGTCTTCGAGTCCTACAACCTCACCCAGGCCGGCCCCTGGACCGACACCGTCGAGCAGCTGCTCGCCGAGTTCGAGGAGGAGCACCCCAACATCACCGTCACCGCGCAGCCGCCCCAGGGCGGCGCAGTCGACGACATCGTCTCGAGCGTGCAGACCCAGCTGCTCGCGGGCGACCCGCCCGACGTCGCGCAGCTCGGCTTCGGCCAGCTCGACTTCGCGGTGAACCAGCTCGGCGCCAAGCCGCTCAACGAGATCGTCGGCGACGAGGCGGTCGAGGAGCACTTCGGGGGCGAGCACCCCTACCACCCGAAGGCCAAGGTGCTCGGCGACTGGGAGGGGCAGACCGTCGCGATGCCCTACGTCTTCTCCACGCCGATGCTGTTCGTGAACCGCACGATGCTCGAGGAGGCCGGGGTGCCGGCCGACGCCGACCTGTCGACGTGGGACGCGGTCGAGGAGGCCGGGGCCCGGGTCTCGGCGATGACCGGCAAGCCCTCGGTCGACGTCGCCTGCTTCTACCCGAGCGGCGAGTGGTGCCTGCAGGCGCTCATCCTCTCCAACGGCGGAGACGTCATCTCGGAGGATCGGCAGACGATCGAGTACGGCTCGGACGCAGCCGTGGGCGCGGTCGACCGCTTCGCCGAGATGTACGAGTCCGGCGTGCTGCGCAACGCCGACGCCCAGGCGCACAACGAGGGGCTCGCCAAGGGCGACGTCGCCTTCCTGCTCCAGAGCGCGGCGCTGCAGGGCGCGCTGATCCAGGCCTCGGACGCCGGCGGCTGGGAGCTCGACGCGGTCGGCCTGCCCGCCTTCGACGGCGCGGGGGAGTCGGTCCCCGTGAACTCGGGATCGGCGCTCTACGTCTTCAGCGAGGACCCGGCGAAGCAGCGCGCCGCCTGGGAGCTCATCTCCTTCCTCACGAGCGACCGCGCCTTCGAGCTCATCACGAGCCAGATCGGCTACCTCCCGCTGCGACCCGCGCTGACGGAGGAGGGCGGCGTGCTGCACGACTGGGCCGCGTCCATCCCCATGGTGCAGCCGAACCTCGATCAGCTCGACCGGATGGAGCCCGCGCGCTCCTTCCCGGGCAACAGCTACGCGCAGATCACCGACCTCTACGTCGGCGCCGCGGAGGAGTCGATCTTCTACGGCAAGCCGGCCTCCGAGACGATGCCGGCCGCCCAGGAACGGGCCCAGGCGCTCGTGCCCTGAGCGCCGTCGAGCGATGCCCCCGACGGGCGTCGCCGCCCTCGGGCGGCGGCGCCCGTCCGTCGTCATCCGGGCCGGGACGGTGAACGAGGTGTTCGCGCACCCGGCTCCCGCCGTTCCTCGGGCCGTCTCCTGCGGTTCATCTCGGCGGCCCACGCTGGAGGCAGATCGTTTCTTGAACGCAGGAGACGAGGAAACGCAATTACCTGGGAGGTATCCGGTGGCCCGGCTCGTACTCGATCAGATCACCCGCGCGTTCGGCGACGTCACCGCCGTCGATCGCATCTCGCTCGATGTCGCGGACGGCGATTTCCTGGTGCTGCTCGGGCCCTCCGGGTGCGGGAAGACGACGCTGCTGCGCATGATCGCCGGCCTGCTCGAGCCGACGGACGGTTCGATCAGGATCGGCGAGACCGACATCACGGGTCTCCCGGCCCGCAAGCGCGACCTCGCCATGGTCTTCCAGAGCTACGCGCTCTACCCGCACCTGAGCGTGGAGAAGAACCTCGCCTTCCCGCTGAAGGTCCAGAAGACGCCGAAGGCCGAGATCGCCGAGCGCGTCCGAGCGGCTGCCGAGTCCGTCGAGATCGCGCACCTGCTCGATCGCAAGCCGAAGGAGCTCTCCGGCGGCCAGCGCCAGCGCGTCGCCGTGGCGCGCGCCCTCGTGCGCGAGCCGCGGGCCTTCCTCATGGACGAGCCGCTCTCGAACCTCGACGCGAAGCTGCGCACCGCCACCCGTCAGGAGCTCGCCGCGCTGCACCGCAAGCTCGGGGCCACCTTCGTCTACGTCACCCACGATCAGGTGGAGGCCATGACGATGGCGACGAAGATCGCGCTGCTCAACGCCGGCAGGCTCGAGCAGTACGGCACGCCCGAGGAGCTCTACGACGCGCCGAGCTCGGTCTTCGCCGCCGGCTTCCTCGGCTCGCCCGCGATGAACCTCATGGAGGCGACGCTCACCACCACGGACGGCCGGGTGTCGGTCTTCGCCCCCGGGCTCGAGGCCGTGCTGTGGGCGGGCGCGACGCCCGACCGCGAGGTCGTGGCGGGGGTGCGGCCGGAGCACCTGAGCATCCACGCCGGCGGGGCTCCCGAGGCGGTGCCGACGGCCGGCATCGCCCTGCGGGGCGCGGTGGCGCTCGTCGAGAACCTCGGCCGCGAGCAGCTGGTGCACTGCACGATCGGGGAGCACCGCGTCACGGTGTCCTGCGACCGCGCGACGCGGTGGACGGTCGGCGAGCTCGTCGTGCTCGCCGCCCCGGCCGAGCGCGTGCATCTCTTCGACCGCGCGAGCGGGCGCCGTCTCGAGTGGGTCGAGGACGACGCGCTCGCCGCCGCGGAATCCGATCCCGGACGCGCCGCGGCGCCGCAGCCCGCCTGATCCCGACCGCACCCGCCCCGCCGTCGTCCCGACCGCCGCCAGCATCCCGAACCCCGCCTGCACCCGAACCCCGCCCGCATCCCGAAAGGATCACCCGCATGCGCACGAGACGCCTCGCCGCCGCCGCTTCCCTGGCCGCCCTGGCCGCGCTCACCCTCGCCTCCTGCACCCCCGGCGCCGCCGCGAGCGAGACCGCCGCCGCGATCGCGCCCGAACTCGGCGACGATCAGCGGGTCGAGATCGTCTTCGAGAGCTACAACCTCTCCCAGGCCGGAGCCTGGACCGACACGGTGCAGCAGCTCATCGCCGAGTTCGAGGCGGCGCACCCGAACATCTCGGTGACGGGCCAGGCGCCGCAGGGCACGAGCGCCGCGAACAGCAGCTACACGAGCAGCGTGCAGACCCAGCTGCTCGCCGGCGACCCGCCCGACGTCGCCCAGCTCACCTTCGACTCACTCGAATTCGCGGCCACCCAGCTCGGCGCGAAGCCCCTGTCCGACATCGTGAGCGCCGAGGAGCTCGAGGCGGCCTTCGGCGGCGAGCATCCGATGCACCCGAACGCGCGCGTCCTCGCCGACTGGGACGGCAAGACCATCGGCATGCCGTACGTCTTCTCCACGCCCGTGCTCTTCTTCAACGCCGATGCGCTCGCGGCGGCGGGGATCGAGGATCCCGACTTCAGCACCTGGGATTCCGTCGAGGCGATCGCGCAGCAGGTGACGGCCGCGACGGGCAAGCCCTCCCTCGACGTGAACTGCGTCGTCACCGGCGGCAACTGGTGCATGCAGGGACTGTTCCGCTCGAACGGCGCCCAGGTGCTCTCGGACGACCGCAGCACCATCGAGTTCGGCTCCGAGCAGGCCGTCGACACGGTCGAGCGCTTCGCGCGGATGACGGAGGACGGGGTGCTGCGCAACGTGGACGCGGCCGCCCAGATGGAAGGGCTCGCCAAGGGCGACGTCGCGATGGTCCTCACCACCTCGGCGGTGCAGGGGATGCTGCTGCAGGGCGCCGAGGCCGGCGGCTGGACGCTGGACGCGGCCGCGATGCCCGGATTCGGCGACGCGGAGGCCGTGCCGACGAACTCGGGCTCCGCGCTCTTCGTGCTCAGCGAGGATCCCGCCGAGCAGCGGGCGAGCTGGGAGTTCATCGAGTTCATGACGAGCGATCGCGCCTACGAGCTCATCACCAGCCAGATCGGCTACCTGCCGCTGCGCCCCTCGCTCACCGAGGAGGGCGGCGCGCTCGCGGACTGGCTCGCGGCCAACCCCCTCGCCCAGCCGAACCTCGACCAGCTCGACCGGCTGGAGCCCTGGGTCTCCTACCCGGGCAACAGCTACGCCCAGGTCGACGAGCTCCTCGCAGAGGCCATCGAGAACGTGGTCTTCTACGGCGAGCCCGCCGAGGAGACGATGCGCGACGCCGCCGAGCGAGCCCAGGCCCTCATCGAGTGAGCCCTGGCCCGCTCGGCACCATCTCCCGCACCGAACAGTAAGGAACACACCATGGAATCGCTCGCCTCGAGCGCTCGGGCCGGCGCACGGATCCCGATCGCCGGAACCTACAACCTCCGCAGCGCGGCAGGCTACCCCGCGGTCTCCGGCGCGATCCGCCCCGGGAGCCTCTTCCGCTCGGACGCCCTGCACCGCGTCGACGCCGACGGCGCACGCGAGCTCGCCGCGCAGGGGATCGTGCGCATCGTGGATCTGCGCGACGACGCGGAACTCGGCCGCGCCCCGAGCGCCGTGCCTCCGGCGCTCGTGGAAACGGTGCATCACCCGATCTTCGCGGGCGCCGCGATCCCGCAGATCGGCGCGGCGCCGTCGCTCGCGGAGATCTACCGCAGCATCGCGACGGACCGCGTGGTCGCGCTCACGGGAGCCGTGCGGCGCATCGCCGACGCGCCCGAGGGCGGCGTGCTCGTGAACTGCACCGCGGGCAAGGACCGCACCGGTATGGTCATCGCCACCACGCTGAGCGTCGTGGGAGTGCCCCGCGAGCAGATCGTCGCCGACTACGTCGCGAGCGAGACGCATCTCGCGGGGGAGTGGGCCGAGGCGATGCTCGCGAGCTTCACCGCTCAGCACGGCGTGGCCCCGGAGAGCGTGCGGGAGCTCGTCGCGTCGAGCCCCGCCGCGCTCATCGCCGAGGCGCTCGACCTCATCGAGGAGCTGCACGGCGGCGCCGAGCGGATGCTCCTCGCCCACGGCTTCGACGCGGCCGCGCTCGCGCGGCTCCGCGATCGCCTCGTCGGCTGAGCCGCGGCGCCCGCCTCCTCAGCGCACCCGTCCACCCGCTCACTCCAGACCCCCACCGCACACCGAAAGGACTCCTCTCATGTCGGCATCGCAGCACCCGCCCGTCGAGCACTTCATCCTCCACCTCAGCGACACCCATTTCGTCGGCGGCACCGAGCTGCTGCACGGCTCCGTCGACAGCGACGCGAACCTCAAGAAGCTCTTCCGCGACTTCGCCGAGACGCAGGCGCGGCCCGAGGCGATCGTCTTCACGGGCGACCTCGCCGACACGGGCGACGCCGACGCCTACGACCGGCTGCGCGCGCTCGTCGAACCGGCGGCCGCCGCGATCGGCGCCGAGGTGATCTGGGTCATGGGCAACCACGACACCCGCACGCCCTTCCGCTCGCAGCTCCTCGACTCCGATGCGGGGGAGGAGAGCGTGGACTACGTCACGGAGATCAACGGTCTGCGCATCATCGCGCTCGACTCCACCGTCCCGGGCTCGCACCACGGCGAGATCACGGACGAGCAGTACGCGTGGCTCGCCGACGTACTCGCGACCCCGGCGCCGCACGGCAGCATCATCGCGCTCCATCACCCGCCGGTGCCGTCCCTGCTCGAGCCCATCGAGTTCGTCGAGCTGCGGGAGCAGTCCCGCTTCGCCGAGGCGATCCGCGGCACCGATGTGCGGGCGGTGCTCGGCGGGCACCTGCACTTCAACACCTTCAGCGAGATCGGCGGCGTGCCCGTGTCGGTGGCCTCCGCGACCTGCTACACCCAGGATCTCAACGTCAAGGCGGGCGGGATGCGCGGGCAGAACGGCGCGCAGGGCTTCAACCTCGTGCACGTCTACGACGACCGGGTCATGCACACCGTCGTCCCGATCGGCGAGTTCTCGACCGTCTACGAGGTCACCGCCGAGCAGATGGCCGCCTTCGCGCAGCTCTCGCTCGAGGAGGCCAACGCCGCGCTCAGCGCCACCGCCGAGCCCGCCCTCGCCTGACCCGATGCCGGGGCCCGGCGGACGCCGGGCCCCGGACCCCGAGCAGAACGGACCCACGCTTGTTCACCGAGGTTCTCCCCCAGCAAGCCCCGTCCCGGGCAGCCGCCGACGCCGATCCCGCGGGCCCCGCCGATCCCGCGGGCCCCGCAGATCCCGCGCCCGCGAACGCCGCACCGGCGGACGCCGGGTCCACCGCTCCCGGGCCCACCGCCCCCTGGCCGGCCGGGGATCGCAGGCGCGCGCGCCGCCGCGCGCCGCGGCCCCGCTTCTCCGTCGCGCCGTACCTCTACATCCTCCCGGCCACGGCGATGCTGATCCTCTGGACGTACCTGCCGCTCGCGCAGACCTTCGAGCTCTCCTTCTACGACTGGAACCTCATCCCGACCCAGCCGAAGACCCCCGTCGGCATGGGCAACTACGCCGAGGTGCTGGCGCTGCCCGAGCTGCACCAGGCGCTCTGGAACACGCTGCTGTACATCGGGGCCTTCCTCATCCTGTCCGTCGCGCTCCCGGTCGCCTTCGCCCTGCTCTCGAAGCGCGTCTCCGGCCGGGCGAAGACCGTCTACCAGGCGCTCATCTTCGTGCCGTACCTCGTGACGCCCGTCGCGACGAGCGCGATCTGGCGCTGGATGTTCGCGGAAGAGGGCGGCACGATCCCCGCGATCGCACGCACGCTCGGATTCGAGATGGGCAACGTCTTCCGGGAGCCGGGAGGATCGATGATCGCGGTCATGGTCATCGTCGGCTGGCAGCTGCTCGGCTTCGGGGTGCTCGTCGTCTCCGCGGGGCTCGCGGGCATCAACCCCGATTACGAGCACGCGGCCGGCGTCGACGGCGCGAAGCGGCGCCAGATCCTCTGGCGCATCACCATCCCGCTGCTCTCGCCCTCGCTCGTGTTCCTCGCGCTCATGACGATCCTGCTCTCGGCCCAGTGGACCTTCCCGGTCATCGACCTCATCACCCAGGGCGGGCCGAGCGGCTCCTCGACGAACATCTACTACCTGCTCTACGAGTTCGGCTTCCGCAGCTTCGACGCCGGCATCTCGGCTGCGGCCGGCGTGCTCTTCTTCATCGCATTCGGCCTCGTGGCGCTCCTCTTCGTCGAGCTCACCGAGCGCCTGAGCTTCCACGACAACTGACCGCGCCGCACGGCAGTAAGGATCCAGCACATGGCTTTCACCCTCGTCGCCCCGCAGCAGCAGGCGGTCCCGAGCTCCCCGGAGCGGATCGCGCAGGCGCAACGCGCGCTCGCGGCCTCCCGCACGCGCGGGCGCCTCGGTCTCATCCCGGCGTTCGTCATCCTGACGGTGCTCGCGGTCATCGCGATCTTCCCGATCTACTGGATGTTCGTCACGGCGTTCCGCCCGGCGGATCAGTCGCTCTCCACGAGTCTCGCGCCCGGTCCGTTCAGCCTCGAGAACTTCCAGTACGTCTGGGAGACGATCCCGATCCTGCGGATGCTGCTCAACACCTTCGGGATGGCGCTCGCCATCGCGGCGGGGCAGCTGCTCGTGGCGATCCTCGCCTCCTACGGCTTCGCGCGCTGGCGGTTCCTGGGGCAGAAGACCCTGTACCTCCTCTTCATCGGCTCCTGGCTCGTGCCCTTCCAGGTCACGATGATCCCCAACTACGTGCTGATCTCGCAGGCGGGGCTGCTGAACAACGTCGCGGGCGTCATCGTGCCGCAGCTCGCGGCGGCGTTCGCGGTGATGCTGCTCAAGCAGCACCTCGACTCCTTCCCGAAGGAGCTGCTCGACGCCGCCGACATGGACGGACGGGGCCCCTGGCGCTCGCTGTGGGAGATCGTCGTGCCCAACCTCAAGCCGGCCCTCGCCGCGCTCGCGATCATGCTCTTCATCAACGCGTGGAACGAGTACCTGTGGCCCTCGCTCATCATGCAGAAGTCGAACGACATCATCCAGGTCGGCGTCCGCAGCTTCCTCGGGGCGGAGGGCAACAACTGGGGCGCGGTCATGGCGGCCTCGGCGCTCGCCTGCCTGCCCATCTTCCTCATCTACGTCTTCCTGCAGCGCTACGTGGTCGACGCCTTCGTGCGCTCCGGTCTGAAGTAGTCGGCGGCGCCGCCGCGGCACCGGAACGGCCTCCGCCCCGACGATCGTCGGGGCGGAGGCCGTTCCGGTCGCTCCGGCTCTGTGCCGTCGGCCAGGTGCGGCGTCAGGCCTCGACGCCGATCTGCGCGAGGTCGAAGCCCATGGCCGCGAGCGCCTCCCGCACCGAGGCGATCTCGAGCAGGTCGGCCTCGACGAGGT
The DNA here is from genome assembly GCF_022919155.1 of Leucobacter allii. Taxonomy (NCBI): domain Bacteria; kingdom Bacillati; phylum Actinomycetota; class Actinomycetes; order Micrococcales; family Microbacteriaceae; genus Leucobacter; species Leucobacter allii. The sequence goes on along the minus strand of NZ_CP095045.1, from coordinate 2,867,216 downwards.
CGGCCGGGGCGCGGAAGCGCGGGGTGACGACGCCGTCCGCGATGCCGTACTCGACGACGCCGAGCTGCTTGAGGCCGGGACCGGTCACCTCGTCGCCGGCGCTCGACCCTGCCGTGAACGCCGTCGCGGGCGCGGAGACGACGGGCGCGCCGTCGCGGGCCGTGAGCGCGTAGTGGTGGAGGTGCCCGCTGCCGTAGCCGCGGACGTCGAGGCGTGCGAGGAGCTCCTCGAGCCGGGGCAGCGACTCCGCGCCGACGGCCACGTGCGGGTTCTGCAGCTCCGGGCTCGGGGCGCGCACGGGCTTGTGCGTGAAGACCAGCACCGGGTGCGGGCCGACGAGCTCCGGCAGCCCCTCGAGCCAGGCCCACTGCTCCGCCTCCTCGGGGAGGCCCGAGCCGAAGAGCTCGCTGTTGAAGCCGACGACGGCCCACTCGCCGACCCGCTCGACGAAGCGGTCGTCGCCGAAGTGCGCGCGGTAGGCGGCGACGCGCTCGCTCGTGACCGCGCGATCCGCGAACGGGCTGTCGCCCGGTTCGCCGACGTCGTGATTGCCGGGGAGCGCGCGCCACGGCGCCGCGATGCCGGCGAGGATCTCCTGCGCGGTCGCGCGGTCTCGGTCCTCGTCGGGATCCATGATGGTCACGTCGCCGGTGTGGATCACGAAGTCGGGCTCGAGCGCGTTGATGAAGCGGATCGCGCGCTCCGCGTTCACGTTCGTCGTGCCGCCGAGGTGGCTGATGTGGGTGTCGGTGATCTGGATGATCTTCACGGGGTTTCCTCTCCGCCGGCGGATTTCCGCCGGTCTCCGCTCACGCTATTTCGCGGGGATGACGGCCGAGGAAATGCGAGGAGTCGCGCGGATGGACGATTGCCGCACGCTGCGGGACGGGGGCGGCCGGGCTCGGCGACCCCGCGGCTGCGGGCCCGCCGGCCCGCCGGTTCAGTTCTGCAGCCCGGCGAAGATCTCGGCGAAGCGCGCCTGGATCCCCTCCTCGTTCCACGACCAGACGTCGTCGCCGCGCAGCACGGCGTCCGCACCGCCGTCGCAGTAGATCGTCTGCCCGCAGCAGTGACTGTTCTCCACGGAGGTCAGCCAGATCAGCAGGTTCGCGATGCTCTCGGGGCCCTGGTGCGAGTTGAGCGGCATGGGCACGGAGGCGTCGACGAGCGCGCGCCCGTCGGGGGTCGCGAGCAGCTCGGCCGTCATGGGCGTGACCACGGTGCCGGGGGCGACCGCGTTGAGCGGGATCCCTGCCCCGGCCCACGCCGCCGACGGCGCCTCGCGCCGCACCCAGCGCGAGATCGCGCGCTTGGAGGAGGAGTAGATGAGATTGCCGGTGGCGGGATCCTCGGCGAGGCGCTCGGCGATCGCCAGAGCCGCGGGCTCGTCGTCGGTGAGCAGCGCGTCGACGAGCGCGGGGGCGACGGGCTGGATGGAGGCCATGGAGGAAATCAGCGCGACGCGCGGCGCGGCGGAGCCGGCGAGCGCCGGCCGCATCGCGTCGAGGAACTCGGTCATGCCGAAGTAGTTCACCGCGGCCGTGAGGGGTTTCGGCAGCGCGAGGCCCGCGCAGGCGATCACGGCGTCGACCGTGCCCCCGGCGAGTCGCGTCGCCTCGGCGGCGGCCTCGGCGCGACCGGTGGGCGTCGAGAGGTCGCCCGCGACGGCGGCGCCGCGGAGATCGACGCCGATGACGGTGTCGCCGCGGGCCTCGAGGATTGCGGCGGTGGTCTTGCCGATCCCGGAGCCGGCTCCGGTGATGACGTAGCTGCGTGACATGGTGGGTCCTTTCAACGGGGGGAGGGGGGAACGGCGGGAACCGCCGGGTCGGCCGCGGGTGCGGGATCCGCCGCGGGTGCGGGATCCGCCGCGGATGCCGGATCCGCCGCGGATGCCGGATCCGCCGCGGATGCCGGATCCGCCGCGGATGCCGGATCCGCCGCGGATGCCGGATCTGCCGCGAATGCCGGATCCACCGCGAGCAGGCCGCCGACGAAGCCGTCGAGGAGCCGGGTGAACTCGCGCAGGAGCGCGGGGTCCCAGTCGCGGGTCGCGTCGCCGAGCATGTCGACGCCCGCCGAGAACAGGCGGTCGAACACGGCGCGGCCGTCGGCCGTGAGGACGAGCCGGGCTGCGCGACGATCCCCGGGGTCCGGCGTGCGCGACACGAGCCCGGCCCGGGCGAGTCGGGCGATGAGCTTCGACGCCGCGGGCCGCGCGAGACCGAGAGCCCGGGCGAGCGCCGTGGGCCCCGCGGGCTCCGGCTCGATCCCGAGCGTGTAGAGCGCGCGCACGGCGGTCGAGTCGAGCGCGACGCCGGAGGCCTCGGCGACGCTGCGCTGGAAGTCGAGCGAGGCCCAGCGCGACATCAGCCGCGTGAGCGCGAGCAGTGCGTCGGCGCGGGGATCGTCCGGGGTCGGGAGCCGCAGCACGGCGTCCGGCTCCGGCGTCGTTTCCGGGGCGTCGGCGGTCATGCTCCGACGGTACGCTTCTTGATTGCCTCAGGCAACTATTTGGAGGAATGCCGCCCGCGGGATTCCCAGAGACGCCGAACGTAGAATGGGGCGTGTGAGCGACAAACTGCTGCATCTGGTGCGCCACGGCGAGGTGCACAATCCCGAGCGGGTCCTCTACGGACGCCTGCCCGGCTACCAGCTGTCCGAGCGCGGCCACGCGATGGCCGAGGCCGCGGCGCTCGAGCTCGCCGGCAGCGATCGGATCGTCGCGCGGCTCATCGCCTCCCCGCTCGAGCGCGCGCAGCAGTCGGCCAGGCCCATCGCGAGTGCATTGAATCTCGAGATCGCGACCGACGAGCGGATCATCGAGCCCACGAACGCCTTCGAGGGACTCAAGAACACCGGGGCGGAGGCGGCCTTCCGGCAGCCCAGACACTGGTTCCGCCTCTGGAATCCGCTCCGGCCGAGCTGGGGCGAGCCGTACCGCCAGATCGCCGCGCGGATGCGCGAGGCGATGGACGACGCCTGGGATTCCGCCCGCGACGGGGACATCGTGATGGTGTCGCACCAGGCGCCGATCTGGATGGCGCATCTCGACATCGCGGGGAGGCCGCTCGCGCACAATCCGGCGAAGCGCCGGTGCGAGCTCTCGAGCATCACGAGCTTCGAGCGCCGCGGCGAGCGGTGGTTCGAGGTGGAGTACCGCACGCCGGCCGCGGGGCTCGTGGACGACGCCGTGGATGTGGGGGCGGTATGAAGCGACGGATCGGGATCGCGCTCGCGGCGCCCCTCGCCGCCCTGCTGGCCCTGACGGCGTGCAGCGACACCGGGGGCACGAGCCTCTCGGAGCAGTGGGCGGAGTCGAGCGACAAGGGCTACGTGTCGGGGGACGGCTCGTCGCTCAGCGTCCCCGTCGCCGAGCGGACGGAACCCGTCGAGTACTCGGGAGAGACCGAGACGGGGGAGACCTTCGGCTCGGCCGACACCCTCGGCAGCGTCACCGTCGTCAACTTCTGGTACGCGGGCTGTGCGCCGTGCCGCGCCGAGGCCCCGGATCTCGTCGCCGCCTACGACGAGTTCTCCGATGACGGGGTGCGGTTCGTCGGCGTGAACACGCGCGACCAGGTCGCCCAGGCCGCGCAGTTCTCGAAGGAGTTCGCGGTCGAGTACCCGTCGATCATGGACAACGCCGGCGGTCGCGCCGTGCAGCGCGCCTTCGCCGGGCAGGTGCCGCTGAACGCGGTGCCGACCACGCTCGTGCTCGACCGGGAGGGGCGCGTCGCGCACCGCGTCCTCGGCCAGCTCGCGGGCGAGTCGCAGTTGCGCACGCTGATCACCGAGACCCTCGCCGAGTCGCAGGGAGGGTCCGCCGTCGCCGATGCCGGTGCCGCGGATTCCGACGCCGCCTCAGCGGACGCCGCCGAGCAGTAGCGGTGGACATCGGCAACGTCGTCGCCGACGGGCAGCTGCTCGTCGCCTCGCTGATCGCTCTCGCAGCCGGTCTGCTCTCCTTCCTCTCGCCCTGCGTGCTGCCGCTCGTCCCCGGCTACCTCGGCTACGTCTCCGGCGTCGCCGGCGCGCCCAGCGCCGCCGGAGCCGATCCGAAGCGGGCAGCCGCCAGGGAACGACGCCGCATGCTCCTCGGCTCGCTGCTCTTCGTGCTGGGCTTCACCCTCGTCTTCCTGCTCATCAACGTGCTCGCGGGCTCCGTGGGACGCTGGCTGTGGGAGTGGCAGGATCAGATCATCCGGGTGATGGGGGTCGTGGTGATCCTCATGGGCCTCGTCTTCCTCGGCGCGTTCAGCCGCTTCCAGCGCACGAGCCGACTGCGCCTGAAGCCCCGCGTCGGGCTCGCGGGGGCGCCCCTGCTCGGCATCGTCTTCGCCGTCGGCTGGGCGCCGTGCATGGGGCCGACGCTCGGCGTCGTGCTGGCGCTGAGCACCCAGTCGGCGTCCGTGGGCCGCGCCGTCGTCCTGGCCGTCGCGTACTGCATCGGCCTCGGTCTGCCGTTCGTCCTCGCCGCCTTCGGCTTCGGATGGATGACGCAGACCATGACATTCTTCAAACGGCATATTCGCGCCGTGAACCTGATCGGCGGCGGGCTGCTGATCCTCATCGGTCTCCTCATGGTGACCGGACTCTGGAGCATGATGATGTACGCGATGCAGGCGGTGATCGGCAGCTATGTCCCGGCCCTCTGATTACGACGACGGCACCGGGGCGGGCGGCGCCCCCCGGATCGAAGCGCCGGAGATCGGCGTGAAGGGCTGGCTCCGCTGGTTCTGGCGGCAGCTCACGAGCATGCGCGTCGCGCTGATCCTGCTGCTCATGCTCGCCGTCGCCGCGATCCCCGGCTCGCTGCTGCCGCAGCGCAGCGCGGACCCGAACGGCGTCGTGCAGTACGAGCAGGACCATCCGAAGCTCTTCCCGATCCTCGACGCGTTCCCCATCCAGGCCTTCGACGTCTACGGGTCGGTCTGGTTCTCCGCGATCTACCTGCTGCTATTCATCTCGCTCATCGGCTGCGTGCTGCCGCGCATCGTCCACCACTGGAAGGCCTGGCGCGGCCGCCCGCCGAAGACCCCGGCCCGGCTGCAGCGCATGGCCGGCTTCACGGAGGTGCGCGTCTCCAACACCGAGGCGAGCGATGCGGAGCGCGAGGGATTCGCCGTGCGTGCGGTGGAGGAGGCGGCCGCGGTGCTGCGACGGCTCCGCTACCGCGTCGAGACGCAGCGCCTCACCCGCCGCGGCGTCACGGAGGTCTCCGTCTCGGCGGAGCGCGGCTACCTGCGCGAGACCGGCAACCTGATCTTCCACATCTCGCTGCTCGGCGTGCTCGTGAGCGTCGGCATCGGCGGCGTCTTCACCTTCAACGGGCAGAAGGTGCTCGTCGAGGGGGAGACCATGGTGAACCAGCTCATCGACTACGACACGGTGAACTCCGGCCGCTCCTTCGACACCTCGAGCCTCGAGCCCTACAGCCTGCGACTCAACTCCCTCGACGTCAGCTACATGACCCCCGACGACGGCAACGTGTCCGCCATCGGGCACGTGAAGGACTACGTCGCGAACATGACGCTCATCGAGGACGGCGGCGAGTCCGAGCACATCATCCGCGTGAACCATCCGCTGCGCATCCACGGTTCGCCGGCCTACCTCATCGCGAACGGCTACGCCCCGCAGATCACCATCCGCAACGCGGACGACGAGGTCGTCTACAGCGAGGCGATGCCCTTCATCCCGCAGGACAACCTCAACATGACGTCCCTCGGCGTGGTCAAGGTGCCCTACGGCATCACCGACGGGGCGGGGGACCCGGTGCAGATCGGCCTGCGCGGCTTCTTCTACCCGACGAAGGTCGAACTCGAATCCGGCGCGTACACCTCCAACTACCCGGATCTCACGAATCCGCTCCTCACCCTCGACGTCTTCGAGGGCGATCTCGGGATCGACGGCGGGGTGCCGCAGTCGGTGTACTCGCTCGACACGAGCGACATGGAGCAGCTCACGGGCCGCGCCGTCGACGCGGAGTCGCTCGAGCTCGCGATCGGCGACACCGTCGACTTGCCGAACGGCCTCGGGACGATCACGCTCGACGCCGTGCCGCGCTACGCCTCCTTCGACGTGATGCAGAACCCCGCGCAGATCTGGATCCTCGTCTTTGCGCTCGCGGCGCTCGGCGGTCTCATCTGGTCGCTCTTCGTGCCGCGCCGACGCATGTGGGTGAAGGCCGTGCCGACGGCGGACGGCGTCGTGCTGCAGTACGCCGCCCTCGCCCGCGGCGACGATCCCGCGCTCGAGCGCGCCGTGGAGGAGCTGCGCGAGCGTCACCGCGAACGCCTGTAGCTGCGCCGGCGCTGCCGTTGCGCGGGAGCGCGGCTGTCGCGCGGGTTCGGGCTGAAGCCGCGGGTTCGGGGCTGAAGCCGCGGGTTCGGGCTGATGCCGCGGGCGCGGCCCGAACGACCGTGCCTGCGACGGCGGTGCCCGGCAGCGGCGCGGCCTACGGCAGCGGCGCGGCCTACGGCAGCGGCACGACCGACGTCGAGGTCTCGACGATGAGGGTGGGCGGGAGGAGCATCGTCGCCTGGAGCGCGGTGAGGAGGCCGGCCAGGATCCAGATGACCGCCTGCATGCCCTTCCGGGAGCGCAGTTCCGTGAGGAGCGATGCGCCCGCGATGAGCAGCGGCAGCGCGGGCAGGAGCGCACTCAGCAGCGTCGTGAGCAGGAAGACGCCGAAGGTGAGGCTCGTCCGCGAGCTCGCGGCGGGTCGCGCGGGATGCGCGTGGCCGATGCCGCCCGTGCGCGACGCCCGTGCTGCTGCGGTGATGCTCATCGTGACCCCCGTGTTCGCCGGATCTCGGAGCGCCGTTCGTCCCGATGACGGATCGCGCTGCATATCTCCGAAGTCTCGCCGACTCGCTGGGCGAATGTCAACACCGTCACCCGTGTCGAGCGCGCCGCCCCGCCGCGCGCTCGCGGCGTCGCGGGTCGGGCACGAGAACGCCCCTGCCGCTCGGTGGGAGCGGCAGGGGCGGGAAGATCTGCGGGGAGGGGCTCAGAAGCGCCACACGGCGGCCTGGAAGCCCTCCGGGGGAGCGGGGGTCCAGTTCTCCTCTTTGGTCACGAGACCGGAGCCGCCGGGGCTGTTCGACTGAATGATGGTGAAGGTGCCGTCCTTGTTCACCTCGGTGATGAGCACCGTGTGCACGCCGGTCACCCAGGACGTGGGGGAGGCGACGTTCTCGTACTGGATGATGTCGCCGGGGGCCGCGGCCGCGAGGGTCATCCGCGTCGCGTTGTCGTAGTTGGAGACCGGATCGCCGCCGCCGGTCCACGCGCCGCCTCCGGCGCGGATCCAGCGCTGGGCCGACATGATGCACTCGCCGGGCTGGCTCCAGCCCGTGGGGCGGCTGCTGCCGATCTCGCTCTCGGCGAGCTCGATGGCGGCGGCCACGTCGTACCCGTGGGGCACGTCTCCGACGTCGTCGAGCTGGAGGACCGAGTCGATCGACGCTCCGGCGAGCGCCGTGTTCTCGGAGGAGGTGTCGAGCGTTTGCGAGACGGTGCTCGCCGGCTGCACCGCGGCTGCGGAGAAGTCCTCGACGGGTTCCGCTGCCAGTGCGGGGGCCGCTCCCAGTGCGAATGTCACTGAGCTGACCAGGCCGACGATGAACGTCTTGGCAGGTACTTTCACGTGTAAAACTCCGAGGCTTGTCCAACAAAAAGCGCCGGACTCGGGCCCGGGCGCTCGTACCAGTATGCGTTACCGTTCTGTTACTTACAAGTCGGCGGCGGTTTTCCCAGCCCGCTCGCAAGTTGTCCCGGGCGCGTCCCGGCGCTCCTGGATGGATCTCCGGCGCACCGCCGGGAGGCTCCGATTCGGATCGCAGCGCGGAACCCGCTAGACTGGGCGACGCTGGTTTCGACCAGTGAGGAGGATTCGCCTAGCGGCCTATGGCGCACGCCTGGAACGCGTGTTGGGTTCACGCCCTCGGGGGTTCAAATCCCCCATCCTCCGCCACTCGTCCCGAGTGCGGCATCGCTCCGAGCGATCCGCGCTCGGGACGACTGCGTTCTGCGGCCCGATCCAGGACTCCGGGGAAGCGGCTCGCCCACCACACCAGCAGCCCGAGCGCGATGAGCGCGGCGCAGAGCCCGGCCACGTGCGCCGCGAGCGACGCCGTGCCGTGCGCCGGCAGCAGGAACCCGTACGGCACCCAGCCGTCGGTGACACCGCGCGTGAGCACGACCGCGAGCCACAGCAGCGGGTAGGGCAGCACGATCCACCAGAGCCGCCAGGGGAGGGGCGCCCGATCTCCGACGAGGAGCCAATCGAGCGCAACGAGCGCTGGGAAGGCGACGTGGAGCGAGATGCTCACCCACGGCGGCGCCGACCCCGTTCCCGGAACGAGCGTGTTGTACACGACGCCCACGACGAGCATGCAGGCGACGCCGCCGGCGCGCACGATGTTCGCGCTCTGCGGGAGCGGCAGCCCGGCGATGCCGCGCGCGCCGATCGCGATCCACACGCCGCCGGTGAGGAGGCTCGTCAGATTCGTGAAGTAGCCGAAGTAGTCGAAGGGATTGGGCTCCCCCGCCGCGACGCCGAGTGCGTAGGCGTATCCGAGGGTGGCCATCACGGCGAGCCCGACGGCGAGCCGCACGGCGCCGATCGCGAGGGCGAGCGGTCGCCGAGAGGTCGGAGCGTGCATGCCGTCAGCCTACGGTGGCGCCGGGGCGGAACCTGCCCGAGTGCTGGATCCGGTCCGGTGCGGGCCGATTCCGAGCAGGATTCGGGTCGGTTCGGCAGGGTTCCCGGAGCGCGCACCCTTCCCGAGTGACCCGGATCGTGGGGGGGGGATAGCGAGGGTGGGGCGAATGGGATGCGAACGGGGTGACCGGGGGCGAGCGGTGGTGCGCCCATTCGGGGCACCGCGGCGCCCGGATCCGGGTCGGCGCGGCACTGTGCGCGCTTTGCACACCCTTCCCGAGTGACCCGGATCGTGATCGGGGGAGCGAAGCGGGAAAGGGAGTGGGGAGCGAAGCGGGGGCGGAAGGCAAAGGGGCGCACGGGGCGCACCGCGGGGGCGGTGCGGGAAGGCAAAGGGGCGCGCGGGGCGCACCGCGGTCCGCGCCGCCGCGGCGTCAGTGCAGGCGCGTCCGGCGCCGGTGCGCGAGCAGGATCGCGCCGGCCGCCGCGAGCACGAGTCCGGCCGCGGCGAGCGGACCGCCGGGCCCGGCGCCGGTCGCGACGAGCGCGGTCGGGGTTCCCGGCAGAGCGGGCGCCGGTGCTGCGGGCGTCTCGGGCTTCCCCGGCGTCGGCGGCAGGACGGCGGGCGCGACCGTGAGCACGACCGCCTCGGAAGCGGAACCGAGGTTCTGCGCGTCTCCCGCGTACTCGGCGGTGAAGCGGTGCTCGCCGACCGGCAGGTCCGCGAGGACGAGCGTCGTCGCCGTGCCGGCGGCGACCGTGCCGACGGGGTCGCCGTCCCGGAGGATCGCGACCTCGCCGCTCGGCGCCGCGCCGCTCACCGAGACGTCGAGCGCGGCGTCCTCCCCGACGACGATCGACGATTCCGCGAGCGCGAGCGTCGTCGTGCTCGCGGCGCGCTCGACCGTGACGATCACCGGATCCGAGGCCGAGGCCGCGTGAGCGGCGTCGCCGGCGTACGTCGCGGTGACGGAGCGCGGACCGACGGGGAGGACGACCGCATCGAGCGTCGCCGTGCCGTCGACGAGCGGGGCGCTCCCGAGCGAATCGCCCCCGTCGAAGAACTCGACGTCGCCGGTGGCGCCCGCCCGGTCGACCGTCGCCGTGAACGCCGTGGCCTCGCCGATGGTGACGGTGGCCGGATCCGCTTCGAGCGCGGTCGTCGTCGCGAGCCGCGCGTCCAGGGTGACCGGGACATCCGCGACCTCGAGCCCGGAGAACCGGGGATCCGCGCTGGTGGTGAGTCCCGTCTCCACGCTCACCGTCGTATCCACGGTCACGGCGGCGAGCCGCGCGACCTCGAACGTCGCGCCGTCCTCCCACTCCGCGGCCGGGATGGTCACCGAGGCGGGGACGGCGAGGAGCGCAGGATCGGAGCTCGTGAGCGGGATCGTCACATCGGCGCTCGGCTGCTCGGAGAGGGCGACCACGAGCTGCGCGAGGTCCTCGCCCGCGGGGATCGCCGCCGCCGCGGGCGAGATCTGCACGGAACCGGGGGCGCGGTGCGTCAGTCGGATGTCTCCGGGCCCGGTGACCTGATTCGTGTAGCTCATGGCCTGATCCGGCGTGATGCCGTCGCAGCACTGGGTCGTCACGAGCACGTAGTCGCCCGCTGCGAGCTCTGTGACGATGCGCGGCAGCCAGCCGCCGCCGCTGTCGTCGTCCGACGCGATGCAGTTGGTGAGCGGGGCGGCGGGATCGAACGGGGCTGCGTAGAGGAGGAAGTACCCGTCGGCGCCCGTGCCGCTCGGCGGCAGCGGCGCCTGGGCGAGCATCTGGAACGTGTACACGCCGTCGGTGTCGACGCTGAGATCCTGCGTGTCGAACCACTCGATGTTCGGGCCGACTCCGGTGCATGACGGCCGCTGCCAGCTCGCATCCCCGTCGCTGAGGGTGCCGTCCCACGTGACCGTGGCGGCCTGGGCGGGGGCGGCGGCGAGGATGCCGCCGAAGACGAGGGCGAGTCCGGCGACGATGCCGGTGATGAGGCGACGCATAATGGTGAGCATAGTCCAAGTTTTACTCGGACTGTGCATTTCTTATGCGCGGATCCCTCGTCCCGCGGCCGCGACGGATGGTCCCTCCGCCGCGCTGCGTCACTCCAGATTGTCGACGGGTTCCTCACCGCGCCGGCGGGGCTGCGTCCCATCGGGATCGCTCTGCGCGTCCTCGACGGCCGAGCCGTCGTCTGGCTCGGAGGGCGCGCGTTCGGGATCCTCCTCGCGCGGATCCTCGAGGATCTCCTCGGCCTGCTTCGCCGCCCGCTCGACGGCGTCGGGCAACTGCTCGTCCATCATTCCTCCCGTCACGGATGCGCTTCCGGGCATCCGCTTCCAGGATCCCCGGCTCCGGGGCGCGCGCACAGGGGGTGGCACGTCCCGAGGCGGCGGGGTACCCTCGCGGATGCGGCGACGCTGCCGCAACACTGCTGGCGGATGCACCCGCGGGGCGTCTCACGGATACCGACGCACGCGGGTGGCGCCGGGCATCGGGCGCCGACGCGCTCTGTGGACTCCCGGCGCAGACATCGGGCGCCGACGCGCTCCGCCGAGAACCGCGCGGCGTCCTCGATGCCGCGTCAGGCCCCCGGCGCGGCGATGCGCACCGAGGCGAGCTGCTCGGCGCGCGTCGGCGCGGCGTGCACGGTGACGAGCTCGTCGACGCCGGCGTGCGCGGCGAACGCCTCGAGCTCCTCGCGCACGCGCTCGGGTCCGCCGATCGCGGTGTAGTGCAGCATCTCGCGGATCTGCACGCCGGCGGGCGTGTCGAAGAGCGCGGCCGCCTCGTCGGCGGTCAGCTCCTGCTCGCGGCCCCGCGAGAGGAACCGGCGCACCCGGTCGAGCTCGGCACGGGCGAAGATCGCCTCGGCCTCCGCATCGGTGTCGGCGGCGACGACGTTCACCCCCGCGCTCACATAGGGCTCCGGGTGGGCCGTGCTCGGCACGTAGTTGTCGCGGTAGTGCTGCACCGCGTTCCGCAGCAGCTGCGGGGCGAAGTGCGAGGCGAAGGAATACGGCAGGCCGAGCTGCGCCGCGAGATTCGCGCCGAAGAGGCTCGATCCGAGGATCGTGAGGGGGACGCCGGTGCCCCGGCCCGGATAGGCGTTCACCGCGGTGCGGGGCAGCTCGTCCGAGAGGTAGCGCTGCAGTTCGACGACGTCCTGCGGGAAGCTGTCGGCGGCCTGCATCGTGCGGCGGAGCGCGCGGAAGGTGGCGCCGTCGCTGCCGGGTGCCCGGCCGAGACCGAGGTGGATGCGGCCGGGATGCAGCTCCGCGAGCGTGCCGAACTGCTCGGCGATCACCAGTGGGGAGTGGTTCGGCAGCATCACGCCGCCGGCGCCGAGCCCGATCGTCTCGGTGCGGGCGGCGATGTGCGCGATGAGCACCGACGTCGCGCTCGAGGCGATCGACGGCATGTTGTGGTGCTCGGCGTACCAGACCCGCGCGTAGCCGCTCCGCTCCGCGAGCTGCGCGACGTCGACCGAGTGACGGAAGGCGTCGGCGATGCTGCCGTCCGCTTCGACGGTGGCGAGGTCCAGGATCGAGAGCGGGGTCGGAGACATACCGGGTCCAACCCGATCCCGTCCCGGCCTATTCCCGCGCCGGCGTCCGGGATACTGGAGATATGACCCTCCCCGACGGCTACCGCCTCACCCGGCTCGACGACGATTCCCGGCTGCGCGAGGTGATCGCGCTCGACGCCTGGGCCTTCCCGACGGAGGTGGCGTTCGACGAGCTCCTCCGGCTCGAGCAGCCGCTCCCGTGGGGGCGCGTGTGGGGCGTCGAGCACGGCGGCTCCGCGCCGGGCCTCGCCGCGATGTACGGCGCGTACGCGCTCTCCGCCTACCCGGTTCCCGGGGCCGAGACCGCGTGCGGGTGGCTGACCTGGGTCGGCGTGCACCCCGGGCACCGCCGCCGCGGACTGCTGCGGGAGATGATCGCGCACCACTTCGCCGACTGCCTGGAGCGCGGCGAGGCGATCTCGGGCCTGACCGCAGCGGAGGCCGCCATCTACGGGCGCTTCGGCTACGGCATGGCGGCGCCCCAGGTCTCGCTCACCATCCCGCGCGGTGCGGCGCTGCGCCCGATCGCGGGGTCCGCGGCCCTTGCGGTGGAGATGCACGAGTGGGACGCCGCGCGGCACGGTCCGGTGGTCGCCCGGCTGCACCGCGCCTACGCGCGGGTGCCCGAGGGCATCGGCCGGCCGGGCTGGGCGAGCTGGGAGACCCCCGAGCTGCGGCGGGCGCAGGATCAGGATCCGCCCGCGCTGCGCCAGGGGCTCGAGGCGCAGCGCCTGCTCCTCATCACCAACGCCGCGGGCGAACCCCGCGGCTACGCGCGATTCCGGCGCAAGAGCGCCTGGAACCGCGACGTCGCCGACGGCACGGTGCAGGTGCGCGACGCGGTGGCGCTCGACGCCGCGGCGGCGCACCGGCTCTGGTCCGTGTTGCTCGACCTCGATCTCATGGCGCGGATCGAAGCCGGCCCGCTGCCCGTCGACGATCCGATCCTCTCGCTCCTCGTGGATGCGCGCGCGGCGATGCCGACGACGCGGGATCTGCAGTGGATCCGCATCCTCGATCTGCCCCGGGCGCTCGCCGGGCGCCGATACGCGGCGCCCGCCGACGTCGTCCTCGAGGTGACGGACGCGCTGATCCCGGCCAACGCCGGCCGCTGGCGCGTGCGCGTCGACGCGTCGGGACGGGCCGAGGTCGCCCGTTCGGAGGACCCCGCCGAGCTGCGCCTCGACATCCGTGAGCTCGGCGCGGCGCACCTCGGCACGGTGTCGCTCGCCGCGCTCGCGCAAGCCGGGCTGGTCGACGTCGCCGACGGATCGCACGCGGCTCTCGCCCGGGCGGCGACCGCCTGGTCGTGGCCGATCGCCGCGGGCGGCAGCTGGGTGTTCTGAGGCGCGGCCCGCTCAGGCGGGATCGACGATGCTCAGCAGCACGTGCCCGTTCGGCACCGTCTGACCGATGGGCGCATCGATGCCCGCGACCACGCCGGAGCGGTGCGCGTAGAGCGACTGCTCCATCTTCATGGCCTCGAGGACGGCGACGAGATCGCCCTCGGCGACCTCCTGCCCCTCATCGACCGCGAGCTTCACCACGGTCGCCTGCATCGGCGCCGCGATCGAGTCCCCGGCCGCCCCGGCCACGCCGGCGCCCTTGGCGCGCTTCGGCGCCGGCCCCCGGGTGACCTCCTGATCGACGAGCGGCAGCAGCGTCGCCGGCATCGTCACCTCGACGCGGCGGCCCGAGACCTCCACGACCACGGTCTGGCGCTTCGGATCCTGCGAGACGGGCGGCACCTCGCCCTCCCAGGGCTCGATGTCGTTCTCGAACTCGCTCTCGATCCACAGCGTGTAGACGCCGAAGCGCCCGTCGGGCGCGGTGAACGCGGGATCGCGGACGATCTTGCGGTGGAACGGGAGCACCGTCGGCAGGCCCTGCACCTCGAACTCCTCGAGCGCGCGGCGGGAGCGCTCGAGCGCCTCCTCCCGGCTCGCGCCCGTGACGATGAGCTTGCCGAGCATCGAGTCGAAGGCGCCGGAGACGACGTCCCCCGCGGCCACGCCGGAGTCGACGCGCACGCCGGGACCCGAGGCCGGCTGGAAGACGGTCACGGGCCCGGGGGCGGGGAGGAAGCCGTTGCCCGGATCCTCGCCGTTCAGACGGAACTCGAAGGAGTGGCCGTGCGGCACAGGATCGGCGTAGTCGATCACCCCGCCCTCCGCGATCCGGAACTGCTCGCGCACGAGGTCGAGCCCCGTGACCTCCTCGGAGACCGGGTGCTCGACCTGGAGGCGCGTGTTCACCTCGAGGAAGGAGACCGTGCCGTCCTTCGCGACGAGGAACTCGCAGGTGCCGGCGCCGACGTAGCCGACCTCCTTGAGGATCGCCTTCGACGCCGAGTAGAGCCGCTCGTTCTGCTCCGCGGTGAGGAATGGCGCCGGCGCCTCCTCGACGAGCTTCTGGTGGCGCCGCTGCAGGGAGCAGTCCCGCGTCGAGACTACGACGACGTTGCCGTGGGCGTCGGCGAGGCACTGCGTCTCGACGTGGCGGGGCTTCTCGAGGTACTTCTCGACGAAGCACTCCCCGCGGCCGAACGCCGCGACGGCCTCGCGGGTGGCCGACTCGAAGAGCTCCGCGACCTCCTCGCGCTGGTAGGCGACCTTCAGCCCGCGCCCGCCGCCGCCGAACGCCGCCTTGATGGCGATCGGCAGGCCGACCTCGTCGGCGAAGGCGAGCACCTCGGAGGCGTCCCGCACCGGGTCGCTCGTGCCGGCGGCGAGCGGAGCGCCCACCTGCTCCGCCACATGGCGCGCGGAGACTTTGTCGCCGAGGCGCTCGATGGCCTCGGGGCCCGGGCCGATCCAGATGAGGCCCGCGTCGATGACGGCGCGCGCGAAGTCGGCGTTCTCGGCGAGGAAGCCGTAGCCGGGATGCACGGCGTCCGCGCCCGAACGGCGGGCGACGCCGAGGATCTTGTCGATGACGAGGTAGGTCTCGGCGCTCGTGGTGCCGTTGAGCGCGTAGGCCTCGTCGGCGAGCTGCGCGTGCAGCGCGTCGCGATCCTGGTCTGCGTAGACCGCGACCGAGGCGATGCCGCTGTCTGCGGCGGCGCGGATGATACGGACGGCGATCTCACCGCGGTTGGCGATGAGCACTTTACGAATGCGCGACATGGATTACAGCCTATTCGAGAGCGGGGGCGACGCCTTGGATATATCCCACAAACCTTTTCGCGGATCGTTGCCGGAAGCGACTGCGGCGCCCGCGGGCCCGGAGGCGCGCGGATCGGCGTGCGCCCGCTATTCCCTCGCCCGGCTCCGCTCGCTACGCTGAGATCGATCCGCCGATTCACGGCGGAGCCGCGCCGCTCCGGCGGGACGACCCGTTCGGGCCCGCGGCGACGAGCAGCGAGGAGCCACGATGAGCAATGCAGCCGATCTTTCCCGTCTTCTCGAGCAGGTGCCGGTCGGCGAGCTGGCCGAGCGCTTCGGCACCGACGAGGCCACGGTCGAGGCCGCGGTGCGCCAGGCGCTTCCGGGGCTGCTCGGCGGCATGGCCGTCAACGCCTCGGACGACGAGGGCGCCGCGCGGCTCGCCGGCGCGGCCGAGCGGCATTCCGCCTCGGCGGGCAAGCTCTCCCTCGACGCGATCGACACCGAGGACGGCAAGAAGATCGTGAAGCACGTGCTCGGGGACAAGGAGCAGGACGTCGCGCTCGCGCTGGGCAAGCAGTCGGGCAGCTCCGCCATCGCGGACCTCATCCCGCAGTTGCTGCCGATCCTCGCCCCGCTCGTCATGCAGTTCCTCGCGGGCAAGCTCGGCGGCGCGGGCGGCGGCACGGTCGCCGCGGGATCCTCCTCTGCCGCCGGCGGGGTCGGCGGGGTGCTGGGCGACCTGCTCGGAGGGCTCCTCGGCGGCGGCGACGCGAAGGGATCGGGATCCTCCGGAGCCGGCGGGCTCGGGGACGTGCTGGGCGGTCTCCTCGGCGGCGGATCGGCCGGATCGGGGAAGCGCGACGGCCAGGCCTCCGGCGGGCTCGGGGACCTTCTGGGCGGGCTGTTCGGGAAGTGATCGCGGCGCGGGTGCGCGTCGCGCCCGCCGTCCACGCGCCGCGCCCCGTGCAAACGGTCGGACCACCCCGCGGCACGCCCGCTCTGTAGACTGGCGGCGTGGTGAATGCAGAGATCCAGGGCCGGGTGTACCCCCCGACCGCTCCCTACCTCGTCGGCCGCGAGAAGGTGCGCGAGTTCGCGCGCGCCGTGCTCAGCGCGTCGCCGATCCACCTCGACCCCGCGGCCGCCCGCGACGCCGGGTACTCGGACGTCGTGGCGCCCCCGACCTTCGTCGTGGTGGTGCAGGAGTCGACGCTCGCGCAGCTGCTCGCCGACGAGGACGCCGGAGTCGATTTCTCCCGCGTCGTGCACGGCGACCAGCGGTTCAGCTACTCGCGACCGATCGTGGCCGGGGACGAGCTCACCGCGACGCTCACCATCGCCGCGGTGAAGCAGCTCGGAGGCCACTCGATGGTCACGGCGTCCAGCGACATCGTCGACGCGGCCGGCGCCCACGTGGTGACCGCGATCTCCACGCTCGTGGTCCGCGGGGAGGAGGCGGCATGAGCGCGTTCGAGAGCCTCGAGACCGGAGCCGTCGTCGCCGAGCGCGAGCTGACGCTCACCCGCGACCGGCTCGTCCGCTACGCGGGCGCCTCGGGCGACTTCAACCCGATCCACTACCGCGACGACGTCGCGGCCGACGTCGGACTGCCCGGCGTGCTCGCGCACGGCATGCTCACGATGGGCGTCGCGGGATCCGTCGCGACCGACTGGCTCGCCGAGACCTTCGGAGGAGCGGCGAGCGTGCGGGATTTCCAGTCCCGTTTCACCCGCCCGGTCCCCGTCGGCGCCGAGGTCGGGGCGGTGCTCGCGGTCACGGCGACCGTCGGCGCGATCGACGCCGAGGCCCGCACGGCTCGGATCGACCTGAAGGTCGTCTTCGACGGCGCCACGGTCCTCGGCAAGGCGCAGCTCGTGGCCGCGTTCGCATGACCGACGCGACGCCGTCCTTCCCCGACATCGTCCCCGAGCCGATCGGCGACGGGACCCCGCTCGCCGAGCTCACCACGATGCGCGTGGGCGGCCGCGCGGAGCGGATCCTCGTCGCCCGCAGCGGCGAGGATCTCGTCTCTCGCGCGCTGGAGCTCTGGGAGGCGGGCGAGCCGTGGCTGCTCCTCGGGGGCGGCTCGAACACCGTCGTCCACGACGACGGCTTCCCCGGCACCGTGCTGCTCGTGCGGAATACGGGCGCGGCCCCGATCGCCGATCCGGACCTCGCGCCGGGGCGGATCCGGCTGCGCGTGCAGGCCGGACACGACTGGGATCACCTCGTGGCCGCCTGCGTCGACCGCGGCTGGTCGGGTGTCGAGGCGCTCTCGGGGATTCCCGGCCTCGCCGGCGCCGCCCCCGTGCAGAATATCGGCGCGTACGGGCAGGAGCTCTCCGACGTGCTCCACTCCATCGAGTTCCTCGACCGCGAGCTCGGCGAGGTGCGCCGCATCCCGGCCGCGGAGCTCGGGCTGGGCTACCGCGACTCGGCTATCAAGCAGGGGATGGCGGGCGTCGTGCTCTCGATCGATCTGCTGCTCGCCGACGGCGCCGCGGAGTCCGCGGGCGCCCGCGGGGACGCGGGCGGGGACGCGGAGGCGCCGATCCTCTCGGCGCCCGTGTTCTACGGTCAGCTCGCCGACGCCCTCGGCGTCACGGTCGGCGACCGCGTGCCGATCCGGGAGCTGCGCAGTTCGGTGCTGCGGCTGCGCGCCTCCAAGGGGATGGTGCTCGACCCGGAGGATCACGACAGCTGGAGCTCCGGCTCCTTCTTCACGAACCCCATCGTGAGCGAGCACTTCGCCCGGACGCTGCCGGAGGGCGCGCCGCGCTTCCCCGTGCAGCCCGCGGGACGCGCCGAGGAGGGACCCGCCGTGACGAGCTTCGCGGAGCTCGCGATGGGGCACCCCCTCCGGATCCCCGCGCCGGCGCCGGAACGGCAGGTGAAGCTCTCGGCGGCGTGGCTCATCGAGCACGCCGGCGTGCGCCATGGATTCCGTCTGCCCGGCTCGGGGGCCGCGATCTCCGACAAGCACACGCTCGCGATCACGAACCGCGGGGCGGCGACCGCCGACGACGTCGCCCAGCTCGCCCGCTTCGTCGTGCAGCGGGTGCAGCAGGAGTTCGGCGTGATCCTGGCTCCCGAGCCGAACCTCTACGGGCTCGAGCTCTAGCCCGATCATGCGCATCCGTATCGTCGGACGGGGCCGCATGGGGGCGGCGCTCGCGGCCGCGCTCGTCGCCGCGGGGGCGGACGTCGCCGCGCCGGCGGGGCGCGGCTGGGACTGGCCGAGCGAGGGCGCGCCGCCCGACGCGATCCTGCTCGCCGTGCCCGACGCGGCGATCGCCGATGCGGCGGCGCGCCTCACGCCGGGTCCGTTCGTCGGGCACTGCTCCGGCATCACGACCCTCGCCCCGCTCGCCCCGCACGCCGCGTTCTCGCTGCATCCGCTGCTCAGCGTGACCGAGGGGGGCGGTGTGACCGGCGGTCACAGCGTGACCGAGGGGGTCGGCGCCGGTGTCTTCGCCGGGGCGCACGCCGCAGTGGACGGCGCGAGCCCCGAGGCGCTCGCCGTCGCCGAGCGGTTGGCGGCGCTCCTCGGGCTCACCACGTTTCGCGTCGAGGACCGCGACCGGGCCGCATACCACGCCGCGGCCTCGGTCTCCGCGAACTTCCTCGTGGTGCTCGAGGACCTGGCCGAGCGGCTCGCGGCGTCGGCCGGAGTGCCCCGCGCCGCGCTCCTGCCGCTCGCCGGGGCCGCGCTGCGCAACTGGGCGGGGGCGGGCGGTTCGCGGGCGCTCACCGGGCCGATCGCCCGTGGCGACGAGGGAACGGTCGCCCGTCAGCTGACGGCCGTCCGCGAGCGCCTGCCCGAGGACGCGTCCCTCGTGGACGCGCTCGTCGCCGCGACGCGCCGCCTGGCCGCACGGCGCGATCCCGGGCCGAACGATCCGGAGCGCGCCGATCCCGCAGCCGGAACCACCGGATCCCGACCTCCCGAGGAGCAGCCGTGAAGATCGTCCGCACCGTCGCCGCACTGCGGGCCGAGCTCCGGGAGGCGCGCGCCGTGCGCCCCGCCGCGACCGTCGGTCTCGTGCCCACCATGGGAGCGCTGCACGAGGGGCACCTCTCGCTCGTCCGGGCCGCGCGCCGGAACGACGACGTCGTGGTGATGTCGATCTTCGTGAACCCGACGCAGTTCACGGAGGCCGCCGATCTCGCGGCCTATCCGCGGCAGGAGGCGGGGGATACCGCGCTCGCGGAGCGGGCCGGCGTCGATCTCCTCTTCGCCCCGGAGGCCGCCGAGATGTACCGCGAGGGGCATGCGACCGGCGTGCACGTGGAGGGACCGCTCACCGCGACCCTCGAGGGCGCCGTGCGCGGTTCGGCGCACTTCGACGGGATGGCGACCATCGTCACGAAGCTGCTGCTCGCCGCGCTCCCCGACGCCGCCTACTTCGGGGAGAAGGACGCCCAGCAGCTGCGCGTCGTGCGGCGGATGGTCGCCGATCTCGGGATCCCGACCCGCATCGTCGGCTGCCCGACCTCGCGGGACGACGACGGTCTCGCGCGCTCGAGCCGCAACGTGAGGCTCAGCCCCGAGGAGCGCTCGCGGGCGCTCGCGATCCCGCGGGCGCTCGAGGCCATCGCGTCCGCCGCGCTGCTCGGGGAGACCCGCACCGCGGAGCTCTTCGCGCGGGGCGAGGAGATCCTCATCGCCTCGGGCGTCTCGGCCGAGTACCTGGCATTCGTCGACCCCGACAGCTTCGCGCCGCGCGAACGGCTCGACGGCCCGGTGCTGTGCGCGGTCGCCGCGCGGGTCGGCGAGGTCCGGCTCATCGACAACGTCCTCCTCGGCGCCGGCGCGACGGCCGACTCCGATGCCGAGACGATCCCCCGCACACCGACGAAGGAGCCCTGACATGACCCGCATCTCCATCCCGCAGCTCCTCGAGAAGCAGGCCGCGGGCGAAGCCATCGTGATGGTCACCGCCTACGACCATCCGGGCGCGCGCGCCGCCGAGCGCGCGGGCGTCGACATGGTGCTCGTCGGCGACTCGGGCGCGCAGGTCGTGCTCGGCTACGATGCGACGGTGCCCGTGACGACGGACGAGATGCTCGTGCTCGCGCGCGCGGTGCGCCGCGGCACCGAAACCGCCTTCGTCGTCTGCGACCTCCCGTTCGGCGCGACCGAGGAATCCGACGCGCAGGCCGTCGCGAGCTCCGTGCGCTTCCTGAAGGAGGCGGGCGCCGATGCGGTGAAGCTCGAGGGCGGCAACGCCTCGCGTCTGAGCCGCATCCGCGCCATCGTCGAGGCGGGCATCCCCGTGGTCGGGCACATCGGCCTCACTCCGCAGACGGCGACGGCCCTCGGCGGGCTGCGGGCGCAGGGGCGCACCACCGCGAGCGCCGAACGGCTCGTCGCCGAGGCGCTCGGCGTCGAGGCGGCCGGTGCCTTCTGCCTCGTCGTCGAGGCGGTGCCCGCCGAGCTCACTGCGGTGCTGCGCGAGGCGCTCGCGATCCCGATCATCGGCATCGGCGCGGGAGACGCGGACGGGCAGGTGCTCGTGCTGCACGACCTGCTCGGCATCACGGAGGGCCGCGCCGCGAAGTTCGTGAAGCGCTACGCCGCGATCGGCGACGACATGGCGACCGCGGTGGCGGCGTACGCGGCCGAGGTCCGCTCGCGCGCGTTCCCCGGTCCGGAGCACGGCTACGCCGCGAGCGAGGAGGCCGTGGCGGCGGCCCGCGCCGCGCTCCCCGGCGCCCGCTGATCCCGCGCCGCGCCCGTCCCACTCCACCCCGTCCCGCCCCACCCGTTTGCCCCATCCCGCCCTGACCCCGCTCCTCGCACGTCAGTCGTTGCGACTTCGCCGCCCGCCAAGTCGCAACGACTGACGTGCGAGTGAGCCGGGGGAGGGATGGGAGGGTCGGGTGGGACGCGGTGAGCGGGAGGAAGGTGAGCGGGAGGAAGGTGAGCGGGAGGCGGGCGGGGAGCCGGGCTAGCGGGCGGCGACCCGGTCGAGGCCGGCGCGGAGATCGCGGATCAGATCGTCCGCGGACTCGAGCCCGACGGAGAGCCGGAGCAGGCCGGGCCCGATCCCGAGCCGCTCGCTGATCTCGGGCGCGAAGCTCGCGTGCGTCGAGGTGAGCGGGTGGATCACCATGGAGCGGGTGTCGCCGATGCCGGTCATCCGGGAGAACACCCGGAGCCCGTTCACGAAGGCGCGGGCGCCCTCGATGCCGCCGCGGACGGTGACCCCGAAGACGGAGCCCGTGCGGCCGCCGTAGTCCCGCTGCGCGATGCCGTGCAGGGGGTGCGCGGGGAGCCCGGCGTAGTCCACCGAGTCGACCTCGGGCTGCGCCTCGAGCCACGCCGCGATCGCGAGCGAGGAGTCGACGTGCCGCTCCATGCGGAGCGACAGCGTCTCCATGCCCTGGTGCAGCAGGAAGCCGTTGAAGGGGGAGAGCGCGGGGCCGATGTCGTTGACGACGGCCTCGCGCACGGCGCGCGCGTAGGCGCCGGCGCCGAAGCGGTCGAGCATCGACCCCAGCCCGGGTCGGGGCGCCGCGGTGATGAGTGGGTAGGATCGGCCGGCGCGTTCGGCGGCCTCCCAGTCGAAGCGCCCCCCGTCGACGATCGCACCGCCCACCGCGGCGCCGTGCCCGGTGAGGAACTTCGTGGTGGAGTGCACGACGATGTCGGCGCCGTGCTCGAAGGGGCGGATGAGCGCGGGCGTGCCGACGGTGTTGTCGACGACGAGCGGCAGCCGGTGGCGCGCAGCGACCTCCGCGATGCGCCGGAGGTCGGTGACGTCGTTGCGCGGGTTCGGGATCGTCTCGGCGTAGATCGCCTGGGTGTTCGGATGGATGGCGCGCTCCCACTCGGCGTCGTCGTCCGCGTCCCAGACGTAGTCGACGTCGATCCCGAAGCGCTGGAAGCTGCGCCCGAAGAGGATCCGCGTGCCGCCGTAGATGGAGGCGGTCGAGACGATGCGGTCGCCGTGCTGGGCGAGCGCGAACAGCGCGGAGGAGATCGCGGCCTGACCGCTCGAGACGGCGACCGCCACGGTGCCGCCCTCGAGGGAGGCGAGCCGCTCCTCGGCGACCGCGTTCGTGGGATTGCCCTGGCGGGAGTAGATCGCTCCGGGCGTGGCGGCCGCGTCCCCGGGGAAGGCGCCGCCTGGCCGCGCCGGGGTGCCCGCGAAGCGCTCCACCTGATCGTCGAAGTCCTCGAAGACGTACCCGGCGGACAGCGCGATCGGGGGCACGCGCAGCCCGGTGTTCCGATCCGGGTACTCGCCGGCGTGCACCTGGCGGGTATCGAACGCGAAGCCCTCCCAGTCGGTGATGGGGGCGGCGGGCTCGAGGGCGGAGGAGGTCATCGTGCGGACTCCGGATCGGTGACGGTCGGGGCGTCGAGGGGATCGGCGACGCGGGCGGGAGCGGGATCGGCGACGCGGTCGGCAGCGGGGGCGCGATCGGCAGCGGTCGCGGCCGGCGTGCCCGGCAGGATCGCCGCGATGCGGTCGATCGCGCGCCGGATCGTGTCGGGGGCGCAGGCGAGGTTCAGCCGGACGTGGCCGGCGCCGCCCGCGCCGAAGTGCGCCCCGTCGTTTAGCGCCACGCGCGCCTCGTGGAGGATCCGGGAGCAGGGGTCGGCGCCGAGCCCGGCGTCGCGGAAGTCGAGCCAGGCGAGGTAGCCGGCGCGGGGCCGTGTGTAGCGGACGCCGGGCAGCCGCTCGGCCACGAGCCCGGCGAGCAGCCGGTCGTTCGCCTCGAACTGCGCGACGGCCCGGTCGAGCCAGTCGCGGGCGTCCCGGAATGCGGCGACCCCGGCGTGGAGGCCGAGGATGCTCGAGCGGCACGCGACCTCCGGGGGCAGCGCGCGGAGCGTCGCGTTCGCGCGGTCGTCTGCGGCCACGAGCACCGAGCACTTCGTCCCGGCGAGGTTCCAGCCCTTGCTCGCCGAGGTCGCGGTCACGGACAGCGCCCCGGCGGCCGCGGCGAGCGGGGCGAAGGGGGT
The DNA here is from genome assembly GCF_022919155.1 of Leucobacter allii. NCBI lineage: Bacteria > Bacillati > Actinomycetota > Actinomycetes > Micrococcales > Microbacteriaceae > Leucobacter > Leucobacter allii. The sequence continues at coordinate 2,843,904 of NZ_CP095045.1, read as the reverse complement.
GAAAGCGACGCCGGCGAAGCTCAGGGGCGCGTGGATCTCGTCCGAGACGACGAGCACGTCGTGCGCCGCGGCGAGCCGTGCGAGCTCCGCGAGCTCCTCCGAGGCATGCACGAGTCCGTGGGGGTTGTGCGGATTGCACAGCAGGAAGGCGTCGATGCCGGGCGCCTCGGCGAAGGCGCGGGCGATCGCGGGGAGGTCGAGCCGGACGCGGGGCGCGCCGTCGTCCCCCGAGCGCTCCGCCAGCGGGATCTCGACGACCTCGAACGGCACCTCGTCCAGCATCTCGAAGAAGCTCGGGTACGCCGGCGTCGGCACGATGATCCGGCCGCCGCGCGGCAGGAACGCGCGCAGCGACTCCACGATGCCCGTCGCGACGTCCGTGGCGAGGTGGATCCGCTCCGCCGGCACGTCCCAGCCCCAGCGATCACGCGCGAACCCGGCGAAGGCCGGCGCGAGCCCCCCGGGCCCGTCGAGATAGCCGGTGTCCGAGGCCCGCACCCGGTCGACGATGGCCTGCTGCACGACCCCGGCGACGGGGAAGTCCATCTCCGCGACGAACAGCGGCAGCACGTCCTCGGGGAATCGGCGCCACTTGATGCTGCTGCGCTCCGCCCGCAGGCGCTCCGGCGCGAGCTCCGCGAACGGTACCCCGCCGGGATCGCGCTCGGCGTCGGGGAGGGGACAGGCGGGGTCGGTCATGCCCCCCATGATCCCGCGGGCGCGTCCGCCGCGCGAACCGCCCGGTAAAGCGGCGTCACACTCGAAAGGCTATGCGCGGCGCCGGGATCTGGTTACGCTGACGGGGAACGCATCGGTCGGGGACCGGGGGACTGGGGGACGCGGATGGAAACGGCGCTGTTCATCACCGAGCTGCTGGTCGTGCTCGGGTGCATCGTGATGGGGACGCGGTCGAGCGGGGTGGGACTCGGCCTGTGGGGCGGCACGGGCGTGGCGATCCTCGTCTTCGTGTTCCGCCTGGCGCCGGGGGATCCGCCCGTCGACGCGCTGCTCATCGTGCTCGTCGTCGTGCTTGCCTCCTCGATGATGCAGGCGGCGGGCGGCATCGACTGGATGGTGTCGATCGCGGCGAAGCTCATCGCGCGCAGTCCGAAGCAGATCACGCTCGTCGCACCGCTCGTCTCGTTCCTGTTCTCGGTCGGCGCCGGCACCTCGAACATCCTCTACCCGCTGCTCCCCGTGATCCAGGACCTGGCCTACCGCAACGGGATCCGGCCGTCGCGGCCCCTGTCGCTCTCGGTCGTCTCCACGGGCGTCGCGCTCGCCTGCAGCCCGGTCTCGGCGGCGATGGCGGCGATGGTGACGCTCACGGACACGGCGCCGTGGAACTTCGAGCTCATCGACATCCTCAAGGTCACGATCCCCGCCGCGATCGTCGGCATCGTGATCTCGAGCTTCGTGGTGAACCGCCTCGGGAAGGACATCGCGGACGATCCCGAGATCCAGAAGCGAATCGCCTCGGGCGAGCTCGAGGCGCCGCACGCCGACGCGCAGGAGGTGCGCGCCGCGGTCACGGTCACGTCAGCGGGGCGGAACGCGGCGATCGTGTTCCTGCTCGGCGTGGCCGCGATCGTGGTCTTCGGCCTGTTCAAGGGACTCCGCCCGCTCGACGCGGCGGGCGACCCCATCAGCATGACGCCGATCATCGAGGTGGTGATGTTCGTCGCCGGCACGCTCATCCTGCTGATCTCGCGCCCGAAGGTGGCGGAGATCCCGACGATGACGGTGTTCCGGGCCGGCATGGTCTCGGCGATCGCGCTCTTCGGCCTCGCCTGGCTCACCGACACCTTCCTCGGGGCGCACACCGATCTCATCGCGGACGGCGTCGGCGGGCTCGTCACGGCGGCGCCGTGGATCTTCGCGCTCGGCGTCTTCCTCGTGTGCGTGCTCACGACCAGCCAGTCGACGGCGACCCGGACGATCGTGCCGATCGGGCTCGCGGCCGGGATCCCGCTCGGGCTGCTCTCGGGCATGTGGGCGGGCGCCTTCGCCGGCATCTACCTGCTGCCGACCAACGGCTCGCAGATCGCGGCGGCGAACTTCGACACCTCGGGCAGCACGAAGCTCGGCACGAAGCTCGTCGACCACTCCTTCTTCGTGCCGACGCTCGTGCTGGCGGTCGCGACCATCGCGGTCGGCGCCCTGTTCGGCGTGATCTGGGGCGGCTGAGCCCGACGGGATCCGAGGCGCGTCAGCCGCGTACGGCGTCCCAGGCGCGCCGGCAGGCGTGGGCGAGGGCGTCGACGCGAGCCGGATCCTCGGACACCCACTCCGTGCCAGGCTCGTGCAGTTCGGCCGTCGCGGCGGGGCCGAGCAGGTACTCGCGGAGGAACTCGGCCTGCACGGCGCCGAGGCGGAGCCCGGCGGCCTCGGCCTCACCGGCGATGGCGCGGAAGCGGCGACCGTCCGCGAGGATCTCCTGGCTGCCGAGATACGGCCGGTTCAGGGCCACCGCCGCGGGATCCTCGACCGCGAAGCCCGCGCGATGCGCCTCCGCGAGCGCGCGGAGCGCCGCGGGGTCCAGGGTGGGCGGATCGGCGGCCGCGCCCTCGGGCAGGGCGCGCGCCTCGCCGCGGGCGTCGCCGCGGTTGGAGAGCGCGACCACCGCGGGCAGGCGGTCCGCCTCGGCCCTCGCGACGTTCACCGCGCCGTCGCGCGTCGTCGTCGTGTTCATGGTGTCGTGGAACGAGAGCCGCGTGAAGACCCCGCCGTGCGCGAGCCCCTGTGCGACGAAGCGCTCGGTGAGGGCGTCGCGGGTGCGCTCGTAGACCTCGAGCCCCTGGGCGGCCGCGGCGGCGAAGGCGTCGACGAGGCGCGCGAGTCCGTCCGCGCTCCGAGGGATCTCGAGGATCGGGAAGAACGAGAAGGTGACGGGGCGGATCGCGTCGACGCCGGCGAGGTCGACCGGCTGCCAGGGCCCCGCGTCGCGCACGCGCTCGATGGCGGCGGCGAGATCGGCGCGCACGTCCGCGGGCTTGGCGCGGTTCGGGTCGCGCACGAGGCGGGGGTGCGGGTTGACGACCGCGACGATGCGCGGGTCGATCTCGGCCCAGCGCCGCACCACGGCCGCCGTGGCGACGTCGCTGAAGTCGTATTGCAGCCGCCGGGTGAGCTCGGGGGAGAGGAACTCCGCGAGCTCCTCGGGGATCGCCGCGCCCGAGTGCGGGGTGCTCACGAGCAGATCGGCGTCGCGGATCGCGTCCTCGAGCGAGCGCGCCTCGGGCTCCGCGTAGTGCGTGATCTGCTCGGGCGTGAAGACGGTGCCGGCGGGGATGAGATCGAGCTCGCTCATGTCGCCCAGCGTAGTGACGCGCGGGCGCCGAGGGTAGCCCCTCACGGGCGGACGACGAGCCGGACCGTGCCGGAGAGGAGCGCCTCCAGCGGACCCCGTTTGCCGAGGGCCGCGAGCAGCGCGCCGATCGCGAGCGCCCCCGCGAGGTGCAGGGCGAAGGCTCCGGTGCCGGCCACCCACCAGGGGAAGCCGTCGGCGAAGGCGGTCGGATCGGTCATCAACGGCCCGAGCAGCCACCCGGTGACGAGCACGTGCAGGGTGTAGATGGTGAGCGGGGCCGCGCCCGCGGCGCGCACCGGCTCGAGGAGGCGGGCACCGGCGCCCCCGGGGGCGCAGGGGGCGCGGGGGCCCGACCGCGGCGCGTCGCGGTCGCACAGCAGGACCAGCAACCCGATGATCGCGCAGGCGATGCCTGCCGTGCGGAGGATGTCCATCGGCGAGCCCGAATGCGGGATCGCCAGTAGCTGCGCCCACAGCTCCGCCGAGGGCGGCGCGCCGTGCGCCGATTCCATGAGCCGCTCCGCCGCCTCGGCGGAGAGACGCCCGTCCGAGGACGGGTCCGCGCCGAGCGACCCGAGCGATCCGAGCACGCCGAGCGCGCCGACCGGATCGCCGAGCAGTCGCGCGGGCATTGCGGCGAGCACCGCCGCGGATGCCGCGTGGGCGAGCGCGGCGAGCACCGCGCCTCCGACGGCGAGCAGGCTCGCGTCCCGCGCGAGGCGCCGGCGCCGGCCCGCCGCGACGAGGAGCCGGCCGACGAGCACGCCGATGAGCAGGTACGCCGCCCAGGTGATCGCCGGATAGATGCCGGTGATGAGGAGCGCGCGGACGGCCTCGCCGGCGTCCGTCGAGAAGGTGTCGAAGGAGACCGCACGGCCCTCGTAATCGGCGACGCGGAGTCCGAGCCGCACGGCGGCGTTCACGGCGCCGCCGGCGGCGGTGAGCGCCGCGATCACGACGCCGATCACCCAGCCGCGCGCCGCGATGAGCGGGGCGACGAGGATCATCGCCGTGCCGTAGTAGGCGAGCACGACCACGACCGGGTTCTCGATCTGCCCGAGCAGCAGTCCGAGGAGGAGGAGCAGGACCCCGCGGACCGCGACCGCGGCGATCGCGCTCCCCGGGCGCCGATCCCGCAGCAGGCCGCCCGTCGCGAACACGGAGCTGACGCCGCCGAGCACCGCGAAGAGCGGCGCCGCGATGCCCTCCGTGAGCGCGTTCGCGACGTCCGCGGCGGCCTGGGCCGAGGGGGTGATGGCCGGATCCCACTCGACGATCGTGACGAGGTGGGCCGCCATCATGCCCGCGATCGCGAGGAAGCGCGCGAGATCGACGCCGATGAAGCGGGCGCGGCCGGCCGGCGGGGCGGGGAGGGTCATGCGCCCCAGCCTGGCGGACCGCGCTGGATGGATGCTGCGGGCGCGCGGAGGATTCGGATGCGCGGAGGATCGGTGCCGCGGAGGTCCGGGTGCAACGACGGCGGCCCCCGACTCGGTGAGTCGGGGGCCGCCGTCTTCCTCAGTGCTGAGGCGCGTCGAGGATCAGACCTCGCTCGCCTTCAGACGCCGCGCCGCGAAGGCGATCGCGCCGCCGCCGAGCACGAGCATGCCGAGCGCCGTCAGCGTGTACGGCAGCAGGTCGATGCCGCCCGTGACGGGGAGCTGCGAGCCCGGGCCGCCCGGGTTCGCCGGGTTGCTCGGATTCGTCGGATCGCTCGGGGTGGTGGGCGTGGTCGGGTCCGTCGGATCGGTCGGCGTCGTGGACGCCGCCTCGACCGTGAAGACGAGCTGCGCCGCGGCGGAGCTCACGCCGTTGTAGGCCTGGACGACCTCGACGGAGTAGGTGCCCGCGCCGAGGGCGCCGAGGCTCTCGGTCCATGCGCCGTCATCTCCGACCTCGGCCTGGGCGACGACCGCGGCCTCGCTGCCGGAGGCGGCGGCGCCGTTGATCGTCAGGCTCGTCTCGGCGCCGGCGAGGCCGGTGCCCGAGAGCTCACTGGGCGCCTCGGCGTTCGCGAAGGTCTGACCCGGCTCGATCGAGGTGATCTTCGGGGCCGCGGGGGCCACGGTGATCGTGCCGTTGGCCTCAGGCGAGGTCTCGCCCTCGAGCTCCTGGACGGCGGTGACGACGTTCTCGCCGATGCCGAAGCTCACGTCGGCGATCGACCAGGTGCCGTCATCGCCGACCTCCGCGGTCCAGATGTCGTTCACGGTGACGGTGGCGCCGGCGAGGCCGGTGCCGGTGAGGTCGATGGTCGCCTCGGTCTCGCCCTCGGCGGCCGCCACGGACTGCGCCCCGACGGTCGGCTTCGCGATGGTCTCGTCGACGGTGAAGGTGAACTCGGTCGCATCCGAGGCGCTGTAGCCGTTCGTCGCGACGAGATCCCAGGTGTAGGTCCCCTCGGCCTCGGGGGCCTGCAGCGTGACCTCGCCGTCGGCGGGCACGGTCTCGCCCGAGGACGGGCCGGTCTGCACGTTCAGATCGGTCGCGTTGTCGGCGACGGAGACGACGATGTCGTCACCGGGCTCGACGGTCGCGCCGTTGCTCGGGCTCTGCACGACGGGGGCGTCGATGTCGATGGCGACGGAGTAGCCGCCGGGCACCTGCTCGAGCGCGTCGGCCAGGCGGGTGTACCAGGCCCAGTCGTCGCCCTGCGGGGGCGCCTCTTCGGGGCCTCCGGAGACCACGCCGACCGCCTGGTCGCCCTGGAAGACCGAGCCGCCGGAGTCGCCGTGGTCGGTGAGCGCGCCGCCGAGGAAGCCGTGGACCCACTTGCCCGAGATCTGCATGTAGCCGTCGAGGATCTCGGTCGGGTACGTGTTGCCGTCGGTGTAGAGGAGCTCGAGCTCGGTGCTGCCCTCGGTCACGCCGCTCGTGCGGCCCGACTTGGAGACGGAGCCGGAGACCGGGTCGGAGACGCCCTTGATCGGGGTCGTCGACGCGGCGAGGTCGTCGCTGCTCGCGCTCGTCCAGTCGGTGACCTCGGGGTGCAGCGTGAGGTCGTCGTTCGTGATGTCGATCACGGCGATGTCGGTCGAGGTGGGGTCGTTCTCGGCGCCGTTGGTGTTGCCCGGGCCGCCGAACTGGGAGAAGCCGAAGACGCCGGCGATGCCGGTGCCGTTGGACTCGTAGCCCTCGCCGCCCACGGCGGGCTCGGTGGAGGGCTTCGAGAGGCCGAGCTCGGTCATGGCGCCGTCGCTCGAGCAGTGGCCCGCCGTGATGAGCGCGGGATCGCCCGAGCCGTTGAAGCCGGTGAAGCCGATCGAGCAGGCGCCGACGTAGCCGTCGCCCACATCGCCGATGTAGCCGGCGCCGCCGACGACGTCGGTCGCGGCGTCGGCGACGGCAGCGCCCACGAGCGCGACCTTCTCGACGCCGTTCTCGGCGGCGATGGCGTCGATCGCCGCGGCGTCGGACTGGAGCGCGGCGTTCACGAGCACGACGGCCTCGCCGTTCGTCGTGGCGCCGTAGCCGACGACGCTGTCGTCGCCCTTCTCCTGCTGGATGTCGGCGGCGGCGGCGGATGCCAGGGCCGTCGGATCCTGCGTGGTACTTGCCTCAGGCGCCGCGGTATCCTCGGCCATCGCCGGTGCGGCGATGAAGAGGCTTCCGAGACCCAGAGCTGCTGCTGCGCCGAGCGCGAGCGGACGACGTTTCGTCACTGGCTGTCCCCCAGGGTGGTGTGTGGATCGCATGATGTCATCGGCCGCCGCGAGAATGCCTGGGCCGGTGCGCACGTTCCCCGCACGCCTCCAGCTCACTCACAGGACCGCGTCCCAACGTAACCCGGATCCTGGCATCCCGCAATCTTCGGACCCCTGTATTACGGTCCGGTAACGGTCGAAAACCCCGATGTCGGAGTGATTCGAGAAGTTTCCACGAGATCCGCATCTTCCCTCGATACGATGCGGATATGGGTGGAACAGCATGGGGGAGTCGGCGCCGGCGCAGCGCTCTGTTCGCGGGCGCCTGCGCCCTCTGCCTGGGTGTCATTCTGACATCCTGCACAAGCTTCACCGAGGGTATTCGGGGGGAAAGCCCGAGTAATTCCGGGGCTGGTTCATCTGAAGTGGAGGGCGGAGTCATGGGAAACGTTCAGGAAGACATCGTCGGCACCTGGCGTTCCGAGGAGCCGGGCGCGCCGGAGCTCACCTTCGCGGAGGACGGCGCGGTCAGCGGCACCGACGGCTGCAATCGGATCGTGAGCCGGTACACCGTGGCGGAGGACCGCGCGGTCATCGAGGCCTTCGCGACGACGAAGATGGCCTGCCAGGGGGTCGACACCTGGCTCGGCGCGGCGAGCGAGGCGGTGCCGGACGGCACGGAGCTGCAGATCCTGAACTCCGGGGGCGATGCGATCGGCGTGCTCGAGCGCGTCGAGTGACGAGGCGCCGGGAGCGCCCGGCGGATCAGCCGCCGAGACCGCGGTTGCGCCTGCGAACCGCCCGCGGCGGCCGGCCGCCGCGGAACGAGGAGTCGGAGTCGACGACGTAGCCCTGCCGCAGCGCCTCGCGGCCGATGAGCATCCGGAACACCATCTCCTCCCGGTCCGTCAGCGTCAGCTCGGCCTCGATCTCGCGGCCGACGAGACCGATGGTCGCGAGCACCACGGGGCGCAGCTGCGCGTGGCCGGAGGAGCTCCGCACCGTGCGGTGATCGTGGACGGGGAGCTCGACGGGCACCGCCTCGTCCTCCGTGAACTGCCAGGGCTGCACGAGGAAGCGCACCCACGGCGCCCCGTCGCGCTCGAACTCGGCGATCTCCGTCGCGTGCAGCGCGGAGGTCTGGGCGCCGGTGTCGATCTTGGCCTTGATCCACGGCACGCCGATTCCGGGCAGGCTCACCCATTCCCGCCACCCGGTGAGAGTGCTTGAATGGTCGGGTACGTTCACGCATCTATCTTGGCAGGAGTTCAGGGTGAAGCTCGCGATTCTTTCGCGCTCTCCGCAGGCGTATTCCACGCAGCGGCTCCAGGCGGCGGCCGCGCAGCGCGGGCACGCGGCGCGCGTGCTCAACACGCTGCGGTTCTCCATCGATCTCGCGGGCGATGAGCCCGACCTGCTGTACCGCGGCAAGCGACTGAGCGACTACGACGCCGTGCTGCCGCGCATCGGCAGCTCCATCACCTACTTCGGCACCGCGGTCGTGCGCCAGTTCGAGCAGATGGACGTCTACACGCCCAACACGGCCGGCGGTATCTCCAACGCCCGCGACAAGCTGCGCGCCACCCAGATCCTCTCCCGGCACCACATCGAGATGCCCGCGACGGCGTTCGTGCGCAACCGCGCCGACGTGCGGCCCGCGATCGAGAGCGTCGGCGGGGCCCCCGTCGTCATCAAGCTGCTCGAGGGGACCCAGGGCATCGGCGTGATCCTCGCCCCGCAGGTGAAGGTGGCCGAGGCGATCATCGAGACCCTCCACTCCACGCGCCAGAACGTGCTGATCCAGCGCTTCGTCGCCGAGAGCCGCGGCCGCGATGTGCGGGCGCTCGTGGTGGGCGACCGGGTCGTCGCGGCGATGCGCCGCATCGCCTCGGGCGACGAGTTCCGCTCGAACGTGCACCGCGGCGGCACCGTCGAGGCCGTGCAGCTCGAGCCCGCCTACGAGCAGGCTGCGGTGCGCGCGGCCCAGATCATGGGCCTGCGGGTCGCCGGGGTCGACATGCTCGAGGGGGAGGAGGGGCCGCTGGTGATGGAGGTCAACTCCTCACCCGGGCTGCAGGGCATCGAGTCGGCGACGGGACTCGACGTGGCCGGCGCGATCATCGACTACATCGCCGGCCAGGTCGACTTCCCCGAGATCGACCTCAGGCAGCGGCTCACCGTCTCCACCGGCTACGGGGTGGCGGAGCTCACCATGCACGGCTCGGAGCATGTGGGGAGGACGCTCGGGGAACTCGGGCTCTGGGAGCGCGACGTCACCGTGCTCACCCTGCACCGCGGCGTCGAGGTGATCCCGAACCCCCGCAAGCACGTGGTGCTCGAGGCGGAGGACCGACTGCTGTGCTTCGGGCTGCTCGAGGAGATGCGCTCGATGCTGCCCGAGAAGCGGCGCCGGCGCGCCCGGGTGCGCAAGCTCCCGAAGGATGCGCAGGAGCTCGCCGACGGCTAGCGGCGCGACGCGTGGCTACGCCTGCGCGGCGACGAGCTGGAACTCGACGGATCCCGTGTCCTCGACGGAGACGAAGCCCAGGTTCGGCGCCTCGACGCCGAAATCGGAGAATGCGATGGGGATCGCGCCCGCGATCTCCGCGGTCTCGCCGTCGCTGCGCACCTCGACAGAGAACGTCACGGGCTGCGTCGTTCCGGCGATCGTGAGGTCGCCGCTCGCCTCGGCGGTCACCGTATCGCCGGCGGCGGGGGCGGCGTCGAGGGCGACGGGCGAGGTGAGGACGAAGCTCGCCTCGGGGAACCGGCTCGTGTCGATCGCCTGCGAGCGGAAGTAGGAGTCGCGCTGCGCGCTGTCCGTGGCGATCGACGCCACGTCGACCGTCAGCTCGGCGGACTCGAGCGTCAGCCCGTCCTCGCCGATGGCGAAGCTGCCGGTCACCTCCTCGGTGCGGCCCGTGACGGTGACGTCGGTCCCGTTGAGCACCTCCTCCACGCGGTAGCCGGCCTCGGAGCCGTCCGCGACCTCCCAGTCTCCCGCGAGCAGCGCGGGGTCGAGCGCATCGCCGGCGCCGGTCTCCGCCGCATCCCCGGCCTCGAGGGTCGACTCGTCCGCGGAGAGGGTCGGGGCCTCGGCCGCGGGCGCGGCGATGAAATCGCGGTACACGATCGGACCGGCGATGGCGGCGGCCACGCCGAGGGCGAGGATGCCGGCGCCGGCGCCGATGAGGATCTTCTGGGACTTCTTCACGGGGAGGCTCCTTGGAGTCGGGGCGGACGCCCGCGGAAGCGGGCCGATCGTGGGAACTCCAGCCTGGCAAGCCCGACCATGAGATTCGTCTGCGGGAGTCGGGAGAATGCTGGGAGCGCGCGAGCATCGGCGCACGCGCGGCGCCGCGCTCCGTGCGCCTCGCGACGATCCCGGTGCGGACGGGGCGCCGTCCCGGTGCTCCGGCCGTCAGCGCACGCGCAGCGCGCTCGGCAGGATTGAGACGGAGAACGCCTCGACCTCGCCGACCTCGTCGCCGTCGATCTCGAAGCGCCGCGGTTCGGGGAGCTCGATGCGCACGTCGCGGGCGCGCAGGTGCTCCGTGCTGGCCGAGCTCTCCGCGTCGCGCTCGCCGCCGGAGACGAGCCGCTTGAGGCCGTTGTCCCACACCATGTTGCGCACCGTGTCGAGCCAGCCGCCGACGTCGTCGGCGCGGAGGACGAGCAGATCCAGTTCGCCGTCATCGGGCGAGGCGTCGGGCAGCAGGGTGAAGCCGCCCTGCAGGGTGCCGCAATTGGCGACGAGCAGGGTGTGGGCGCGCTCGTGCTCCGCGGGCCGCCCGTCGAGGCTCACGGTGAACCCGACGACCTCGGTGCCGGAGGCCGCGCGCCCGAGCGATTCGATGTAGGCGAGCCACCCGGCCTTCGCCTTCAGCTCGTCGTCGGTCTCCGCGATCATCTGCGCGTCGATCCCGAAGCCGACCATCACGACGAAGCCCTGGCGCTCCTCCCCGCCGTCCGCGGTCGCGAAGCGCACCTCCCCGAGGTCGAGCGGCGACGCCGTGCCGGTCAGCACCCGGTCGAAGGCCGCCCGCGCGTCCCCGAGGGGGACGTCGAGGTTGCGCGCCAGGAGGTTCCCGGTGCCGAGCGGCACGATGCCGAGCTCGGCCGCCGGGCTCCCGGACTCGCCGAGCCGCTCGGCGACCGCGCGCACGGTGCCGTCTCCGCCGGCGGCGACGATCACCCCGCAGCCGTCGCCGAGCGCCCGCTCGGCGGCGCCGCGCCCGGGATCCTCCTCCGAGGTCGCGTACCAGCCGGTGCTCGCCGGCGGTTGCGGCGCGGATGCGCGCGCCGTCTCGTAGGCGGCGCGCAGCTCCTCCTCCGCGATCTTGGACGGATTCCAGACGATGCCGATGCGGTCGTTCACGGTGCCTCCTCAGGACGGGTGCGGGGCGGGGTCGGTCTGGGGCGATCTGGGTCGGCGCCGGTCTGGGTCGGCGCCGGTCTGGATCGGAGCCGGGCGGGATCGGTGCCGGGCGGGATCGGTGCGGGGCGCGACTCAGAGCGCGGCGAGCAGCGCCTTCCAGTGCGCGCGCCACGCCTCGATGCGCGCGCCGTCGGCGAGGCCGTCCTGGCTCACGGCGAGGATCGTGCGGTCGTCGCCCTTCGGCGTGGCGGAGACCTCGACGCGGCCGGCGCCCTCGAGGGGGAAGCGCCAGAAGCTGCGCTTCTCGGTGCGGGACGGTCGCGGCTCGCCCGCGGTGTGGCCGAGGTGGGTGCCGAGCGCGCCGTGCGCCGCGACCCACGCCTCGATCGCGGCGTCGCGATCGAGCGGGAGGGTGCGGCTCGCGCTCACCCGGAAGTCGCCGGAGGAGGACTGGCCGGGTACGCGCAGGCCGGCGTGCTGCTCGTAGGCGATGGCGGCCGCCTGCGCCCACCAGTCCGGGTTCTCGAGCGCCGCGGGCATCCCGTCCCGCGCGATCCGTGCGATCTCGGTGTGCCCGGCGGTGGCGGCACCGTGCGCCGCGAAGTGCGCGAGCCAGGACTCCCAGGAGCGGCCCGTCGCGCGTTCGAGGCTGGGAATGCTCCCGGCGCGCGTGCGGTTGCCCGACCCGGCTCCGCCCGTTCCCGTCATCGCAACCTCCCTCGTCTCCCGTCAGTGTAGCCGCGGCGCAGCGGTCCCGCGGGGAATGGTTGAATAGGGGCATGACGGCTGCGGAGGATCACTGGAGAGACGGTTCGGAGCCCCGGGAGGCCCGCAGCTACGTCGAGCACGTCACCTCGCAGCATCGCCTCGACGGGGTCGCCGACACCGAGGGCCGCTCGCCGAACGCGCGCGATCCGCGCGAGTACCGCATCGATCTCGAGCGCATCCGCTTCTCCTCGTACTTCGCGCGGCTGTCCGACGTCACGCAGGTCGTCCCGCAGTCGGGCGTCGGACCGGTGATGCACAACCGACTGACCCACTCCCTCAAGGTGAGCGCCGTGGCGCGCGTCATCGCCGCCCAGCTCGCGGGCCGTGAGGCCAGGCATCGCGCCCACCTGCGCGGGGAGACCGCCGTGGACGACGAGACGGGGGCGATCGTCGCCCGGCTCGGCGGCTGCGACACCATCGTGGCGCAGGCGGCCGCGCACGCGCACGATCTCGGGCATCCGCCGTTCGGCCATCTCGGCGAGCGGGTGCTCGACCGCGTATCCCGCGAACGGCTCGGCCTGCCCGAGGGCTTCGAGGGCAACGCGCAGAGCTTCCGCATCCTCACGCGCCTCGACACGCTCGGCCGCGAGTTCCCCGGGCTCAATCTCACGGCGGCCACGCGCGCGGCCACCCTGAAGTACCCGTGGACCCGCGGCGCCTGGATCGGGGTCGACGATTCGGCCAGGCCCGTGGCCGACCGCCCGCGCGGCGTCGGCATCGATCCCGCTGCCGGCGCCGAGAAGTTCTCCGCCTACGCGATCGATGCCGACGAGATGGAGTCGGCGCTCGCCGCCTTCCCGCGGATCGAGCGCGGCATGCAGACGGTGGAGTGCGCCGTGATGGACCTCGCAGACGACATCGCCTACGCCGTGCACGATCTCGACGACTTCGCCCGCGCCGGCGTGCTGCAGCAGGCGAACATCACGGGCGAGCTGCGCACGTGGCTCGACGCCGAGCGGACCTTCGCAGACGAGGGCATCGAGCAGCTGGCCGCCTCGTGGCGGGCGCCGGGGCACGCGCTCGAGCTCCTATGGCGGCGGCTGCGGATGAAGGACGCGTGGATCGCCGATCGCGGCGCCTTCATCGACGCGGTGTCGCGCGTGAGCGCCGACATCGGCGACTCGCTCCTCGCCGCCCCCTACGACGGCGGCATCGACAGCGAGCGCGCCGTCTCCGACTTCACCCGGCGCTGGATCGAGCACCTGCGCACCTCGATCGTCGTCGAGGAGCGGCCGCACGTGCGCAGCGGCCACGTGCGGCTCGACCGGCAGGCCTGGCACGAGGTCATGGTGCTCAAGTTCGTGCACGCCCACTTCGTGCTCGAGCGCCCCGAGCTCGGCCTGCCGCAGCGGGGACGCGCGAAGATCGTCGAGCAGCTCGCGCTCGGCTTCGACGCGTGGCTCGCCGATCCCGATGACGCCGGGCGCGCTCCCCGCAGGCTCCTCGAATGGGCGGAGCACGCGACGGAGGAGACCTTCGCCGTCCGCCGCGAGCGCCCCGAGATGCTCGTCGGCGACACGAGCGACGCCGGGCTGCGGCGCCAGGGCCGCAGCCGCGCCATCCTCGACTACGTGGCCGCGCTGAGCGATCAGCAGGCCGTGACCACGCACCGCGCCCTCATCGGCGGGGCCGGCATCGACGAGAGGGAGTGGCAGTGACGCACGGACGGGACCGGGACGCGCTGGTCGAGGAGCTCATCGCGGTCGGCCGCGACGCGGTCGGGCGCGGACTGGTGCTCGCGAGCGCCGGGAACCTCTCGGCGCGCATCTCGGAGACGGAGTTCGTCGTGTCGGGGAGCGGCACCTGGCTCGACCGGCTCGTCCCCGAGGACTTCGCGGTCCTGTCCCTCGACGACGCCGAGACGGGGGTGGCCCGCGACGGCGGAGCGAAGCCGTCGAGCGAGTGGAAGCTGCACCACCGCGCGTACCGGGCGCGGCCCGACATCGCGACGGTGCTGCACCTGCACCCCCGCACCGCGGTCGTGCTCGCGAGCCTCGGCAAGAAGATCCGGCTGCTCACCCTCGACCACGCCTACTACCTGGGTTCCATCGGGGTCACGCCGTTCTACCACAACGGCACGGACGAGCTCGCCGACACGGCCGCCGAGCAGCTGCGCGCGCACGACGTCGTCGTCATGCGGCACCACGGCTGCTCGGTCGTCGCCGACACGGTCGAGATGGCGTACCGGCGCGCCCTGAACCTCGAGGACGCCGCGCAGGCGACCGCGCTCGCCCTGCAGCTCGGCGACGCCGGCACGGTGTTCCCGGCCGACGGCGCCGCGCACGCGTAGCCGGCTCGCGCGGAGGCCGTCGCCTTGGCGTCTCCGCTCGCGCGGACGGGCGCCCTCCGCGCGCCGCCCTCCGCGCGCCGCCCTCCGCGCGCCGCCCTCCGCGCGCCGCCCTCCCCGCGGCGTCCTCGGCCGCTCAGGCCTCGATCGGGAACTCGCGGGAGGCGTCCCACGCGAGCGACCAGCCGAGGCGGTCGAAGAGGGAGGCGAGCAGGATCCCCGTGAACCCCCAGACCACCCCGCCGTCGAAGCGCGATCCGAGCGCGAACGCGGGCCCGCGGTGGCGGAAGCCGTCCCGATCGAGCACCGAGGTGCCGCGCGCGGCGGGATCGAGGAGCTCCGCCACCGGCACCCGGAAGACGTCGACGGACTCGGCCGCGTCCGCGGCGACCGGGCTCGGCGAGCGCCACCAGCCGAGCACCGGGGTGACGATGTTGTCGCTCACGGGGAGCGGCACCTCGGGCAGCGTTCCGAGCACCTCGACCCCCGTCGGGTCGAGCCCGGTCTCCTCCTCCGCCTCGCGCAGCGCGGTGGCGACGAGATCCGCGTCGCCGGGCTCCCGGCCCCCGCCGGGGAAGGCGATCTGTCCGGGGTGGTGGCGCATGCCGGGCGCGCGGCGGGTCAGCAGCACGTCGAGCTCGTCGGGGACGGCGGAGACCGAGGCCGCCGCGTCGATCCGATCGAGCGCGCCGAAGAGGATGAGCACTGCCGAACGACGGGCCCGCCGTCCCGCGGGGATCCGCGTCCGCAGCCCCGCGGGCGCGCCGCCGAGCGGGTCCCCGGCGTGCATGAGCGCGCGCAGATCCGCGAGCGCCGCCGGCGACGCGGCGCGATCCCGTTCTAAGGGGGTCATGGCCGTCCCGTCGCGCTCAACCCTCGGAGAGGAGCTCCGAGATGCCCTCGGGCACCCGCTGCGAGCGCGCCCAGGGCTCCCGGTCCCGACGCGCCACGCGCTTCACGCGCCGCGTCTCCTCGCTGCGCACCCGTGTGAGGACCGCGATCACCGCGGCGCGCTCCTCGGCGCTCACCTCGCGGGTGACGAAGGCGATGTCCTCGCCGTGGATCGCGTCGTCCGCGGGGCCGAGCTCCTCGCGCTTCGCGGCGTCGCGGGCGGCGGCGTCCGGAGGAGTGCTGGTGTCGTCCGTCATCGTGTCCCTCTCGGCTACAGCGGGATATTGCCGTGCTTCTTGGCCGGCTGCTCGGTGCGCTTGCCGCGCAGACCGCGCAGCGCCTTGATGACGGCGAGCCGGCTGCCGGCGGGCTCGAGCACGTTGTCGAGCTCGCCGCGCTCGGCGGCGAGGAAGGGCGAGGTGACGTCGGCCGTGTACTGCGCCGTGAGCTCGGCGCGCAGCGCCTCGACGTCCTCGCCGCGCTCGGCGGCGGCCGCGAGCTCCTTGCGGTAGAGGATGTTCACGGCGCCGGCGCCGCCCATGACGGCGATCTCCGCGGTCGGCCAGGCGATGTTGAAGTCGGCGCCCATCTGCTTGGACCCCATCACGATGTAGGCGCCGCCGTAGGCCTTTCGGGTGATGATGGTCACGAGCGGCACGGTGGCCTCGGCGTAGGCGTAGAGGAGCTTCGCGCCGCGGCGGATGACCCCCTGGAGCTCCTGGTCGGTGCCCGGGAGATAGCCGGGCACGTCCACGAGCGTGAGGATCGGAATCGAGAACGCGTCGCAGAACCGCACGAAGCGCGCCGCCTTCTCGCTCGCGTCGATGTTGAGGGTTCCGGCCATCTGCGCCGGCTGATTCGCGACGATGCCCACCGTGCGGCCCTCGACGCGGCCGAAGCCGATGAGCATGTTCGGAGCGAACAGGGGCTGCACCTCGAGGAAGTCCCCGCCGTCGAGGATCGCCTCGATGACGGTCTTCATGTCGTAGGGCTGGCTCGGGCTGTCCGGGATGAGCGAGTTCAGGCGGCGGTCGGCCGCCGTGATCTCGAGGGCCGTGTCGCTGTCGTAGACGGGAGCCTCGGCGAGGTTGTTGTCGGGCAGATAGCTGATGAGGGTGCGCGCGTAGTCGAGGGCGTCGAGCTCGTCGCTCGCGAGGTAGTGGGAGACCCCGCTCGTCTTGTTATGGGTGAGGGCGCCGCCGAGCTCCTCGAAGCCGACGTCCTCGCCCGTCACGGTCTTGATGACGTCGGGGCCGGTGACGAACATGTGGCTCGTCTTGTCGACCATGATCACGAAGTCGGTGAGGGCGGGGGAGTAGACCGCGCCCCCCGCGGAGGGCCCCATCACGATGGAGATCTGCGGGATCACGCCCGAGCACATGGTGTTCAGGCGGAAGATCTTGGCGTAGTTGGAGAGCGCGACGACGCCCTCCTGGATGCGCGCGCCGCCCGAGTCGAGGATGCCGAGGAGCGGCGCCCCGGTCTTCAGCGCGAACTCCATCGCCTTCACGATCTTCTCGCCGGCGACCTCGCCGAGCGAACCGCCGAAGGTGGTGAAATCCTGGGAGAAGACGACGACCTGCCGGCCGTGGATCGTGCCGGCTCCGGTGACGACCGCGTCGCCGAACGGCCGGGAGGCCTCCATGCCGAAGCCGTGGGTGCGGTGCTTCACGTACTTGTCGAACTCCACGAAGGAGCCGGGATCGAGGAGCGCCGCGATCCGCTCCCGCGCCGTCATCTTGCCGCGCGGATGCTGCTTCGCGGCGGCGGCGGCATCGCGATCGCCGACGGCCTCCTGGTACTTCCGGCGGTGGTCGGCGATCCGCCCCGCGGTGGTCGCCGGATCGGGGGCGTGCACGGGCGTCTCGGGCGCTGCCGCGGGGGCGTTGTCTCCAGTCACGCATGCCAGCCTAGCGCGGGCACCATGCCCCGGTCCTCCGAACCTCTCCAACGGAAACCGCATTCCTTGGTCGGAACCCTACGAAGCGGCGATCCGCTCAATCGAAGATGTCATCGAGCAGCCCGCCGAGGATCACCCCGCCGATCACGGGGCCGAGGATACTCCCCGCCCCGCCCCCGCCGCCCCGGCCGCCGGGGCCCGGCCGGCCGCCGCCCCAGCCCCAGTCGTCGTCATCGGGCCTGGCGGAATCGATGTCGCGCTGGGCGAGGCGCAGTGCGTCGTCGGCCAGCCCAGAGATGCGGCGGGCGAGGCGCAGCGCCTCGTCCCTGGCCTCCTCGGCGGTCGGCATCGCCGCGAGCTCGCCGCGCAGCCGGCGCGCCTCGGCGAGGCGCGTGCGGGCGTCCGCGCCGATCCAGCCGCGGTGCCCCTCGATGAGCCCGGAGGCGACGCCGATCGCGTGATCCGCCGCGGCGACCGCGTGCTGCACCTGCTCGACCGGTACGACGGGACGGTTGGCCCGCTCCCTGGCCGCATCGAGGGCGGCGTTCGCCGCCGAGACGACGGCGAGGTCGGCGAAGGGATCCCGGCGCTGCGAGCTCGCCGTCTCGGCGAGCTCGGCCTCGAGCCGGGCGATGGCCGCCTCGACCTCGGGGGTGCGCCGCTCGCCGCGCGCCGCGACGAGGTCGCCGCGGGAGTCCTCCACGACCTCGGCGAGCGTGGTCTGGGTGCGCAGCGCCTCGATCTCGAAGCCGTCGACGCCGTCGAGGATCGAGCCCGCCCGGCGCACGGTCTCGGTGGCGGACTCGAGCGCGAGCATGGCGTCCTCGGGTTTCCCCGCGGCGGCGCGGCGCTCCGAGAGCTCCGCCGACTGGAGGGCGAAGTCGAGGAGCTGCTCGGCGTCGCCCGAGGTCATGCGCACGCGCTGCAGCGCCTCGGGCGTGTAGCGCTCGGCGAGCCGGTCCAGCGTCGCGCGGGCCTCGGGGAGGCGCTCGCGCAGCGCCGCGATGTCGGCGCGCAGCCGGTGCAGGATCTCGGGGGCGCGGCGGATCCGCTCGATCTTCGCCTGGAGCGCGCTCGTGCGCTCGTCGAGCACCGATTCGGCCCACTCGCACAGCTGCACGATGCGGGCGTTGCGGGTGCGCAGCTCCTCGGGCGTGTCGGGGAGGTGATCGTGGTTCAGCTGATGCAGCTGGAACGCCTCCGTCATGTGCTCCCGCACCGAGGCGAGGCCGACGCGGAGCTCTGCCGTCGCGGCGTCGCCGAGCTCCGCGGAGGCGAAGGCGAGTTCATCGCCCGTCGTGCGGATCCGTTCGTCCGCGGCGATGAGCGCCGCCCGGGCCCGCCGCGACAGCTCGGTATCCGCCGCGTCCTCCCGCTGCTGCTCGGCGCGATCGCGGCGTCCCCAGAATCCCACCTGTCCCTCTGCCCCTTCGTCTGCGGTGCGGCCGGTCGCGCGGGTCCTAGCGGCCGATCGCGGGGGCGGAGCCGCCGGCCTTCAGGGCGGCGAGGCGCGCCTCGACCTCGGTCACGGCCTCGAAGTTCTCGAGTTCGTTGAACTGCGCGTCGAGGCTCGAGGCGGCGATCTCCTGCTTGCCCCGCGCGAGCGCCTCCTGCCGGCGGATCTTCTCCTCGAAGCGGCCGAGATCGCTCGTGGGGTCGAGCACGTCGATCGACTTCACGGCGTCGGCCACCTTGTTCTGGGCCTCGGCGGTCTTCGCGCGGGCCACGAGCTCGGCCCGCTTCGCCTGCAGCTGCTGCAGTTTGTCCTTCATGCCGTTCAGCCCGGACTTCAGCTTCTCGGTGACCTCCTGCTGCGCGGAGATGGTGGGCTCGGCGGCGCGCGCCTCCTGCTCGGCGGTGATCTGGCGCTGCAGGGCCACCTTCGCGAGGTTGTCGAACTTGTCCGCGTCGACCGTGTTGCCCGCCGCGCGCATCTCGTCGGCCTTCGAGCTCGCCGCGAGGGCCTTCCGGCCCCACTCGCCCGCGGTGCGCACGTCCTCCTGGTAGTCCTGCTCGATGAGGCGCAGGTTGCCGATGGTCTCCGCGATGGCCGACTCGGCGTCGGCGATGTTGTTCGTGTAGTCGCGGATGAGCTGGTCGATCATCTTCTCGGGATCCTCGGCGGAATCGAGGAGCGAGTTGATGTTCGCTCGGATGAGGGTGGAGATGCGACCGAGGATGGACTGCTTCGACATGCTGGGTTCCTTTCGCCGGAGCGGGTGGGATGAGTGTATGGACTGGGTCTTTGAATTCACCGAGTGCGGGGGGTCAGAATCGGCCTCCCCCGCGGGAGCGCCGGGAACCGCCGGAGGAACGGCGCGAGCCCCCGGAGGAGCGCCGCGACCCGCTCGAGGAACGGCGCGACGAGCCGCCCCAGGAGGAGCCTCCCGAGCTGCGCGAGCCGCCGCCCCAGAACCCGCCTCCCGAGCCGCCGGAGCCGCCGAATCCGCCGCCCTGGCCGAGGATGCCGCCGAGGATCGCGCCGAAGTCGCCGCCGGAGGATCGAGGATCGCCGAATCCGCCGATGCCACCGCCGCCGTACCCTGCGCCGGAGCCGCCGAAGCCCGTGACGTCGGACTGCGCTGCGGAGAGGGCCTGGGCGGCGAGCGCGGCGGCCCGCTGCGCCTCCGCCAGCGCGCCCTGCGGATCCGCCTGCCTGGCGGCCTCGGCGCGGCCGAGCGCGGCGCGCGCCTCCGCGGCTCGCGTGCGGGCGGTCGCGCCCACGGCGCCCCGCCTGGCCTCGATGTAGGACTCGGCCTGGCGCAGCTGATCCGCCGCCTGCGCGAGGTTCGCCTCGAGCAGCTGCCGGGTGCGCGCCGCCTCCTGCGCGGCCTGGACGACCCCGTCGATGCGGGTGTTCGCCGCGTCGAGGGCCCGCAGCGCTTCCGCGGGCCGCCGCGGCGCGCTCGTGAGCAGTTCGCGGGCCTGGGCGAGCTGCTGCTCCGTCGCCTGCACCGCGGCGGCGATCGCCCCGCCCTCGTCGGGCAGCGCACGGGCTCCCGCCACGTCCTGCTCGATCTCCGCGACGAGCGCGGCGGCGCGCTGCTCGAGCTCCGCGAGCTCGCCCGCGCGCGCGGCGATCTGCTGCAGCAGCGCCTCGGCCTGGACGACGGCGGCCTCGCCCTCCCGGATCGCGACGGCGGCGCTGCCGGAGCCGGCGCTCGGGGCGCCGGCGCCCGGCGCGGTGGCGCTCGCCCCCGTGCCAGTCGCCGCGCCGGCATCCGTCCCCGTGGCGGCGCCCGCTCCCGCGTCAGGTCCCGATCCCGCATTCGCCTCCGCGCCCAGCGCCGCCTGGGCCGTCCGCTCCCGATCCTGCGCGAAGGCGAGCAGCGAGGCGGCCTGCTCGGGCGCCGAGGCCAGGGCGGCGAGCTCCTCGGCCGCGTAGACCGTCCCGAGCCGGGCGAGCTCGGCCGCGGCATCGGCGCCGTCGCCGAGCCGGCGGCGCCGATCGGCGAGCGCCGCGAGCGCGGCCGGGGCGTCGCGCTCGATGGCGCGGAGCTGTTCGAAGGCGTCGGCCTGCGCATCGAGCACGGCGTCCACCTCGTCGCAGCGGGCGAGGATCTGCTCGAGCCAGTCGCGGCGCTCGGCGTCCGCCTCGGGGACGGCGTCGTCGAGCTGCTGGCGCAGGGAGAACGCCTCGAGGATCTTCGCGCGCGCGGTGTCGAGGGCCGTACGGAACTCCACGACGGCCGCGTCGCCGAACTGGGCGCGCGCGAACTCGAGCTCCTGCCCGCTCGATCTCACGGCGTCGTCGGCGGCGACGAGCGCCGATCCCGCGCGCCGCTCCAGCTCGACGAGATCCGCCTCCGCGGCCGCCTGCGCGCGACGGCGGCGCACTGCGCGGGTCACGCCGAAGGCGGCCCCGCCGAGGCCGACGGCCCCCGCGCCCACCCCCACGGCGATCGCGGTGGCTCGGCCGGGGGCCGCGTGCGCCGCCTCGAGCTCGGCGGCGGCGGCGTCGATCGCGCCGGCCCAGTCCGAGTCGCGCAGCTGGGGGAGGACGTGCTCCTCGATCCCCGCGATCTGCCCCTCGCTCAGGGCGCCGTCATCGAGGCCGGAGACGAAGTACTGGCGCCCCTCCGTCGAGACGGCGAGCAGGTACTGCGCCTCGCCGAGGCCGTTGAGGTCGGCGGTCTCGTTCGCCCAGGCGATGCGATCGGACGGGTCGGTGAACTCGTCCGCGAAGACGACGTAGAGGTCGATCCCGGTCTCCTCGAAGGCGGCCGCGAGCCGGGCGTTCGCCGCGGACTCCTCCGAAGCCGAGAGGACATCGGCGGCGTCCGTGACGTGGCCGGCTCCGAGCTCCACGGGCGGCACGGCGCTCGCGGCGGGCCCCGCGAGCAGCATCCAGGCGGCGCCGAGGCCCGCCGCGGCGCCCCAGCTCGCGAGCCGTCCGAGCCGCGCGCGGCGCGGGGATCCCTCCGGCGCACGGGCTCCGGCGGGGCGGTACGGCGTGGGGGCGATCCGCGTGTGTTCCACACTCGGAGTGTAGGGGGCGGAGGGCGCGCGGGTCCATCCCGGCGCGCGAGTCCATCCCGGCGCGCGGCCGCATGCGGCGTCGGAGGGCTGCGGTAGCCTCGGGGCATGGATCTGCGTCGAAGCCGCGAGCTGCTGCCCGAGGTCATCTGGCGCGAGAGCTCGCCGTCGACGAACGCCGAACTGCGGGAGCTCGTCGCCCGGGAGGCGCTGCCGCACGGCAGCCTGCTCGTCACCGCGGATCAGACGGCGGGGCGGGGCCGGCTCGATCGCGGCTGGGTGACGCCGCCGGGAACGTCGATCGCCGCGTCGCTGCTCGTGCGCGGTTTCGGTGCGCGGGGGCTCGGCGCGAGCTGGTTGCCGCTGCTCGCGGGATCGGCGATCGCGACCGCGCTGCAGCCGCTCTTCCGCGCGGGCGCGTCGGCCGGTGCGGATCGGCCCGGAGCCGCTGCTGATCAGCCCCGGGACGGCGCGGATCGCCTCGGGCGGAGCCACGGCGCTGGAGCCGTCGATACCCCCGCGCGGAGCGCGAAGCGCGTCGGGGTGAAGTGGCCGAACGACGTGCACGTGCGCGACGAGGAGGACGCGATCGCGGGCCGTCCGGGCAAGAAGCTGTGCGGGATCCTGTGCGAGATGCTGCCCGCGCCGCCGGGCGACGGGCCCGCGATCGTCGTGGGCGCCGGGATCAACCTGCTCATCCCCGAGTGGGAGCTCCCCACCGAGCGGGCGACGTCGCTCCTCGCAGCGGGTGCCGACGTCGGCGGGGCGGAGAGCCTCGCCGATCCGGCGGGGTCGGATCTCGCCGACCGGGTGCTCGCCGCCTACGCCGCGGAGCTCCTGCGGCTCGTCGCGCTCGCCGCGGACGACCCGCGCGCCGCGCGCATCCGGGTCGCGCGGCATTCGCTGACGCTCGGCACCGAGGTGCGGGTGCACCTGCCCGGCGGCGAGATCGTGGACGGCCGGGCGCGGGAGCTCGCGGAGGATGGCGCGCTCGTGGTGGATCTCCCCACGGGCGGCACTCTCACGGTGTCCGCCGGGGACGTCGAGCACCTCCGCTGAGCCCCGACCCGGCCGGAGGATCCGGCCGGCGGCGCGGCGGGAGGATCCGGACCCCGACCCGGACTCGGGGTCGGACCCTGACCCGGACCCGGGCCGGGCCCCGGTGCGTCCCGCGGCCCGGACCCGGCCGGCTCAGCGGGTGCCGTCGAGCGGGAACTCCTTCGAGAGCGCGTCGATCGCCTCGGTCGACGGCTCCTCCTCCGAGAAGTCGAGCTTCGGGACGGGCCGGCGGAAGAATCCGGTCTTCAGCGCGAGGATGACGACGCCGATGAGCAGCCAGATCCCGCCGATGATCCAGGTGAGGCCCTCGAGGGAGGTCCACAGCCAGATCGTCAGGGCGAAGCCGACGAGCGGGAGCACGCCGTAGCGGATCACCTGCCAGGCGGTCAGCGGTTCGGTGCGGCCGCCCTGCGGGAAGAGGTAGGTGCGGATCACGGCGAGGTTCACCATGGCGAACGCGGCCAGCGCGCCGAAGCTGATCATGAACGCGGCCTGGTCGAGGCTGAGGAAGAGGCTCGACAGCGCCACGACGGACACCGTGGTCGCGGCCACGATGGGGGTGCCGAACCGCTTGGAGAGGATGCCGAGCGGGCGGGGCAGGATGCTGTCGCGGCCCATGGAGTAGAGGATGCGCGAGACGGCGACCTGGCCGGCGAGGCCCGAGCCGAAGCATCCGGCGACCGTGATGATGATGAAGATGGCGGTGAGCACCTCGCCGCCGACGTGGTCGAAGAGCACGACGCCGGCCGCGTCGAGCAGCTCCTGCGACGCCTGGCTCCAATCGGAGAGGTAGTAGGCGCGGGCGCCGACCCAGGCGACGAAGATGAAGATGAGCCCGCCGATGATCGTGGTGAGCATGATGGCGCGGGGGATGTCCTTGCGGGGGCGCTTCGCCTCCTCCGAGAGCGTGGAGACCGCGTCGAAGCCGAGGAAGGACAGGGCGAGCACGGCGGCGCCGGTGAAGATGGGGCTGTAGCTCTCCGTCCCCGGGATGAAGGGCTCGATGAGGCTCGGCGCGTTCGGGTCGCCGATGGCGGTCTTGATGGCGAGCACGGCGAACACGAGGACCGCGGCGAGCGACACGACGACGATCACCGTGTTGATCTTGCCGACGAGGGAGATGCCGAGGACGTTGAAGACGAACACGGCGACGAGCGCGGCGAGCGTGAACACCCAGCTGGGCACGTCGGGGAACTGCGTGCCGACGTAGAGCCCGAGGATCAGGAAGTTGATCATCGGGATGAAGAGGTAGTCGAGCATCAGCACCCAGCCGGTGAGGAAGCCGGTCGCGCCGCCGAAGGACTGCTGCGCATAGGTGTAGGCGGATCCCGCGACCGGGTAGCGGCGCACCATGGCGGCGTAGCTCGAGGCGGTGAAGAGCATGACGATGAGCGCGACGACGTAGGAGTCGACGAGGTGGCCCTCGGTGAGCTGGTTGACGATGCCGTAGGTCGTGAAGACCGTGCCGATCGCCATGTAGGAGAGCCCGAACAGCGTGAGCGTGATCGGGCCGAGTGTGCGCTTGAGGTGGGCCCCGGTGTTCTGGCTCACATGATCTCCTTTGATGCGGAAGGTCGGGGCATCGGGCTCCGGAGACGGAGCGGGATGCGGGGAGGGGGATCCGAAATGAACAATGTTCTTTTTGGCGTGACTAGAATAGCCCCGTGGACGCCCGAGCGCGAACCGGGGCATCGGACGCCCCGCGCGGGGCGTGAATGCGGACGAAGGAGTGCGGAGCGCGGATGGCCGAGACGAAGCGGCGACGGGTCGGCCGGCCCAGCGAGCAGGTGCTCTCGCGAGTGCTGATCGTCGAGGCCGCGCTCGCGCTCATCGACGAGCACGGCGCGCAGGGCTTCGGCATGCGCGACATCGCGCGCAGCCTCGGCGTGCGCCCTTCGGCGCTCTACAACCACGTCGAGAACAAGGACGACATCTACCGCGGGATCCGCGAGCTCATCGGCGAGCGCATCACCTGGGACGGTCTCGACGACGCGCCCTGGGATGTCGCGCTCGCCGCCTGGGCGCGCGAGTACCGGGCGGCCTTCGCGGCGCATCCGCCGACGGTGGCGCTGCTCGCGGTGATGCCGATCTCGCCGACCTCGAGCGTCAGCGTCGCCTACGATCGTGTCGTGCACGCGCTCGGCCGCGGCGGATGGGGGCGCGGTGAGGCGCTGAACGTGCTCGTCGCGCTCGAGTCGTTCATCCTGGGTTCCGCTCTCGACGCGGCTGCGGCGCCCGACATGATGGATCCCGGGGAGCGCGATGACGTCCCGGAGTTCAGCGCGGCGTATCGCGAGCGCGAGGAGCTCGTCCGGAGCACCGGCGCGAGCCCGGCGGACCAGGCGTTCGAGACGGGCCTGCAGCTGATCCTGGACGGTCTCCGCGCGGCGGCTGCCGCCCGCGCCCGCTGATCCCCGCCCCTCCCGCCCGCGACCTCCCGCCCGCGACCTCCTGCCCCTCGCCTCCCCGATCCCGCCCTCGCTTCCCGATCCCGCGTCTTCTCGCCCCGCCCTCTCGCTTCCCGCCCGCGCTTCGCACGTCAGGAGTTGCGACCGAGAGCGGCCGGAAGTCGCAAGTACTGACGTGCGAAGGGAGACGGGAGGGGGAGGGAGGGAGGGAGAGGGGGGAGGGAGACGGGAGGGAGAACGGGGAGGGAGACGGGAGAGGGAGGGAGAACGGGGACGGAGACGGGGGAGGCGAGGGTCCGCGTCTGATCCGGGCGGACCGGGCGGACCGGCCCGGATCAGACGCGGACCGGCCCGGATGAGGCCCGGATCAGGCGCGGTCGCCCTCCAGCGGGAAGTCGGCGCCGAGCTGATCGATCTGCTCGGTCGTCGGATCCTGCTCGGAGAAGTCCATCTTCGGGACGGGGCGCTTGAAGCCGCCGGTGACGATCGCGATGATGATCACGCCGATGACGAGCCAGATCCCGCCCACGATCCAGGTCGTCGCCTCGAGCGAGGTCCACAGCCAGATCGTGAGCGCGAAGCCGATGAGCGGCGCGACGAGATGGACGAGGATGCTCCGGACGGTGAGCGGCTCCCGCCGGCCGCCCTTCGGGAAGATGTACGTGCGGATCACCGACAGGTTCACCATCGCGAACGCCGCGAGCGCGCCGAAGCTGATCATGAACGCGACGACGTCGAGCGAGAGGAAGAGCGCCGACAGCGCGAAGAACGACACGATGCAGGCGGCGACGATCGGCGTGCCGAAGCGGCGGTGCAGGCGCGACAGCGGCTTCGGCAGCATGCCGTCGCGGCCCATCGCGTAGAGGATGCGCGAAACGGAGACCTGGCCGGTCATGCCGGATCCGAAGGCGCCGACCACGTACACGGCGACGAAGAACGCCGTGAAGGCGGTGCCGCCGATCTCGTTCATCACCGTGACGCCCGCGGCGTCGATCGCGGTCGCGTCGAGCGAGTCCCAGTCGGGCTGGAAGGCGAGCGCACCCGTCCAGGAGACGAGGATGAAGAACAGCCCGCCGATGAGGGTGGCGAGCACGATGGCGCGCGGGATGTCCTTGCGCGGGTGCTTCGCCTCCTCGGAGAGGGTGGAGACGGCGTCGAAGCCGAGGAAGGAGAGGGCCAGGATGGCCGCGCCCGAGGCCACCGCGCCGATGCCGCCCTCGCCGAAGGTGAAGGGCTCGATGAGGCTGACGGAGGTGTCGCCGCCGAACGCGGCCTTGAAGGCGAGCACCATGAAAATCACGACGAGGATCACGGAGAGCCCGATGATCGCGAAGTTCAGCTTGTTCACGAGCGTGATCCCGAGGATGTTGAACAGGAGCACGAGCAGCAGCGCCACGAGGGTGAACACCCAGACCGGCACGGCCGGGAACTGGGTGTTCAGGTAGATGCCGATGAGCATGAAGTTGATCATCGGGATGAAGAGGTAGTCGAGCAGCATGACCCAGCCGGTGAGGAAGCCGGCGGCGCCGCCGAAGGACTGCTGGGTGTAGGTGTACGCGGATCCGGCGACCGGATAGCGGCGCACCATGGCGCCGTAGCTCGCCGCGGTGAACAGCATCGCGACGACCGCGACGACGTAGGCGGCGGGGAGGTGCCCGTCGGTCACCTGGTTGACGATGCCGTAGGTCGTGAAGACCGTGATCACCGTCATGTAGGTCACGCCGAACAGGGTGAGGCCGGTGAGGCCGAGCGCGCGCTTCAGGCGCGGTTGCGTGGTGTCGCTCACGATGTCTCCTTTGATTCGTGGGGGTGCGGGCTCGCGGTCGGGGTCGGAATCGGGTGCTGGATCGGGATGGGGCCGGGGTTCGGGAGGGGTGAGGATCGGGCTCGCGTTGCGAGTAGGCTACCCGCGGAAGGTGGCTTTGCCCGCGAGCCACGTGCCGCGGACTTCGAGCCCGGCGATCGCCTCGGGGGCGATGCGCAGCGGATCGGCGGACAGCCAGACGGCGTCGGCGACGCGGCCGACCTCGAGCGTGCCGCGATCGGGGGCGAGCGCCTGCCGTGCGATGCCGGCGGTGTACGCCGCGTAGGCGGCGCCCGCGTCGATCCGCTCCCCGGGCAGCCAGGCGGCCGCCTCGGGATCGGCCGGGTCGTGCCGCGTGATCGCGGTCGCCAGGGCGGGGCGCCAGTCGAGGGTCGTCACGGGCCAGTCGCTGCCGAAGCTGACGGTGGCGCCGCTGCGGTGGATCGAGCCGATGAGGTACTGCCACTCGTCGCGGGGGTGCCCGAGGTGCGGGATCGTGAGATCGCGCATCACGGCGTCGCACTGGGCCCAGTACGGCTCGAAGTTCGCGATGACCCCGAGCTCCGCGAAGCGCGCGACGTCCGCGGGATCGAGCAGCGCGACGTGCGCGATGACGTGGTGGCGCTCGCGCTCCGGATCGGCGGCGCGGGCGGCCCCGAGGGCGTCGAGCGCGTGCCGGTTGGCGGCGTCGCCGATGGCGTGCAGGTGCAGCTGGAAGCCGTCGGCGTCGAACGCCGCGGCGGCCTCGGCGAGTTCGTCCGGGCTCCAGTTCGGCAGACCGCGGTCGTCGGGGCGGTCCGCGTAGGGCTCGAGGAGCGCCGCGGTGTGGCTCTCGACGACGCCGTCGACGAAGAACTTCACGGTCTCGGCGGTGAGGCGCGGATGCGCGAGGCCGCGCACGCGTTCGCGGGCCGCGGCGAACGCCGCCCGCTGCGCGCGCCAGCGCGCGGGGTCGGCGCGGAACGCCAGATTCACGCGCGTGTGCAGCCGGCCCTGCTCCGCGGCGGCGAGGTACACCTCGAGGTCGCCAGGCTCGACCCAGGCGTCCTGGATCCAGGTCGTCCCCTGCGCGGCGTAGGCGCGCGTCGCGCGCTCGATCGCGTCGAGGCGCTGCGCGAGCGCGAAGGCCGGCACGACGTCGGCGAGGAAGTCGTTCGCCGCGGCTTCCTGGAGCGTGCCGAGGGGGCTGCCGTCGGCCCGGCGGACGATGCGGCCGAGCGCGGGATCGGGCGTGTCCGCCGTGATCCCGCCCGCCGCGAGCGCCGCGGAGTTCGCCCAGGCCGTGTGGTAATCCCAGGCGCGCAGGATCGTCGGGGTGTCCCCGGTGACCTCGTCGAGCCAGCGGGCGTCGAAGAGGCCGCCCTCGGCGAAGGTGGCGTCGTAGCTCGCGCCCACGATCCACTCGGCGTCGGGGTGCTCCGCCTTCCACGCGGCGACCGCCGAGAGGATGCCGGGCAGATCGGCGGCCTCGCGGATGCGCGGCCCGAGCGCTTCGACGCCGCCGAGCAGCGGGTGCGCGTGCCCGTCGCCGAGCGCCGGGGCGAGCGTGCCGCCGGCCAGGTCGATGCGGGCGTAGGCGGTCGGGTCCGCGTCGAGGAGCGCCAGAGCCTCGGCTCCGAGGGCCCGGACGCGGCCGTCGCGGAAGGCGATCGCGTCGCTCGTGACCGCGTCGCCGTCGCGGTCCGGGTCGACGATCACGGTGCCGCCGGTGAACACCGTGCCGCCGGCGGACGCCGTGCCGTCGGTGGATACCGTGCCGCCGTCGTGCGCCGTGCTGCCGTCCGGGAACGCAGCCCCCGCCGTTCCGTCCGCGGAGTCCGGGCCGTTGCTGGCGTTCATGCTGCTCCTTCGCCGCTCGCTCGCCCGCTCCGCGTCCGCCCGAGCGGTCGCGGGACCGTCGGAGCACCCGAAACGAACGCAGTTCGTTTACTGTAGGGAGAGAATAGTACGGATCCATCCGGGACGCGAGCCGATCCCGCCGATCCCGACGGAACGATGCGGAGGTGCGATCGTGGCGGTGCCGAGCGCGCGGCGCGGCGCGGGGCGCCCGAAGCGGAGGGTGCTCTCGCGGCGGTTGATCCTCGAGACGGGTCTGAGGCTCATGGACGCGCACGGCGTGGACCGGGCGGGTATGCGCGCGATCGCCGATGA
This sequence comes from Leucobacter allii, assembly GCF_022919155.1. NCBI lineage: Bacteria > Bacillati > Actinomycetota > Actinomycetes > Micrococcales > Microbacteriaceae > Leucobacter > Leucobacter allii. The sequence goes on along the minus strand of NZ_CP095045.1, from coordinate 2,814,828 downwards.
GCTGGGGGTGCGACCCTCCTCGCTCTACAACCACGTCGCGGGGACCGCCGATCTCATCGCCGGCGTCCGGGAGCTCATCAGCGACCGCATCGATACCGGAGTGTTCGCCGCAGCGCCCTGGGACGCGGCGCTCGAGGCCTGGGCGAGGTCCTACCGCTCGGCGTTCGCCGCGCACCCGCCGACCATCGCGCTGCTCGCGGTCACCCCGCTCGCGGAGCGCTCGGACACGACCCGCATGTACGACGCGGTCGTCGCGGGGCTCGTGCGCGCGGGCTGGCCGCCGGAGCGCGTGCTCACCGTGATCGTCGCCCTCGAATCGTTCATCCTCGGCTCGGCGCTCGACTACGAGGCGGCCGACGACATGTTCGAGCCCGGGCCGCGCGCGGACGTGCCGGCGTTCACCGCGGCCTACCGGGCGCGCGAGCGAGCGCTCGCCGCGAGCGGCACGCGGCCGGCGGACGCCGCATTCGAGCTCGGGCTGCGCGCCCTCGTCTCGGGCCTCCGCGCCGAGCACGCGGCGCTGACGCGCGGCTAGAAGATGATCGTGCGGGCGCCGTCGGCGAGCACGCGATTCTCCGCGAAGGAGCGCACGGCGTGGCGCAGCACCCGCGCCTCGACGTCCTGTCCGAGCTGCGTGAGCTCGCGGGGGCTGTCGGCGTGGTCGACCCGCACCACGTCCTGCTCGATGATCGGACCCTCGTCGAGGTCGGTCGTCACGAAGTGGGCGGTCGCGCCGATGAGCTTCACCCCGCGCCGGTGCGCCTGCTTGTAGGGGTTCGCGCCCTTGAAGCCCGGGAGGAACGAGTGATGGATGTTGATCGCGCGCCCGGCGAGCGCCTCGCAGAGCCCCGGGGAGAGGATCTGCATGTACCGGGCGAGCACCACGAGCTCGATGTCGTGCTCGGCGACCGCCTCCAGCACGCGCGCCTCGAAGGCCGCCTTGTCGTCGGCGCCGGCGATGGCGCGGTGCTCGAAGGGGACGTCGTAGAACTCGGCGATGTCGCGCACGGTCTCGTGGTTGGACAGGATCAGCGGCACCTCGATCGGCAGCTGTCCGCCGCGCCCGCGGTAGAGCAGGTCGTTGACGCAGTGCGTCGCGGTCGAGGCGAGGATGAGGGTGCGCACGGGGCGGCCGACCGTGTCGAGCCGCCAGCTCATGCGGTACCGCTCGGTGACGGGCGCGAGCGCCTCGGCGAAGCGGGCCTCGAAGGTCTCGGGCTCGGCCACGGCCTCCACCTGCAGCCGCATGAAGAAGCTCCCGGTGTCGGCCGAGGCGAACTGCTGGCTCTCGGCGATGTTGCCCCCGGCCGCCACGACCGCACCGCTGATCGCGTGGACGATGCCGGGACCGTCGGTGCAGGAGAGGGTGAGGACCCACTGGGTCTCGGACGGTGCTGCGGCTGCCGGGATCGTGTTCACGAGGTACCAGGGTAGTGGATCGACCCGCATCGGGCCGTCGCGGAGCGTCTGCGCGCCGTCGTCATCGTGCGCTGTCGTCGTGGCGCGCGCGTTGCTAAGCTGGGGGCGTCGTGACTGGCGTACAGATGGTCACCATCGGGGAACGACGCTCTCGCTCGGAAAGGCCGCTCGCCTGGGCCGTGAATTTCCGAACCGGTAGTCCGCCTGCGCGGGAAGATACTCAAGGAGCAGCACCATGTCCACCCAGTCAGCCTTCTTCAACGAGCCGCTCGAGGTCGTCGATCCCGAGATCGCCGAGGTGCTCAAGAACGAGCTCGGCCGTCAGCGCTCGACCCTCGAGATGATCGCGAGCGAGAACTTCGTGCCGCGCGCCGTGCTCGAGTCCCAGGGCTCCGTGCTCACGAACAAGTACGCGGAGGGCTACCCGGGCCGTCGCTACTACGGCGGCTGCGAGTTCGTCGACATCGCGGAGGATCTCGCCCGCGAGCGCGCGAAGTCCCTCTTCGGCGCGAAGTACGCGAACGTGCAGCCCCACTCGGGGGCCTCGGCCAACGCGGCGGTGCTCTCCGCGATCGCGGAGCCTGGCGACACCATCCTCGGCCTCGAGCTCGCCCACGGCGGGCACCTCACGCACGGGATGAAGCTCAACTTCTCGGGCAAGCTCTACGACGTCGTCTCCTACGGCGTGGACCCCGAGACCTTCCTCGTCGACCTCGACGTGGTCCGCCAGAAGGCGCTCGAGCACCGGCCGAAGGTCATCATCGCGGGCTGGTCGGCGTACCCCCGCACCCTCGATTTCGCCCGCTTCCGCGAGATCGCCGACGAGGTCGGCGCGACGCTCTGGGTGGACATGGCCCACTTCGCCGGCCTCGTCGCCGCAGGGCTGCACCCCAACCCCGTGCCGCACGCGCACGTCGTCTCCTCGACCGTGCACAAGACGATCGGCGGGCCCCGCTCCGGCTTCATCCTCACGAACGATCTCGAACTGCACAAGAAGCTCAACACGAACGTGTTCCCCGGGCAGCAGGGCGGTCCGCTGATGCACGTCATCGCGGCGAAGGCGACCGCGTTCAAGCTCGCGGCGAGCGAGGAGTTCGCCGACCGGCAGCGACGCACGCTCGCCGGCGCGAAGCTCCTCGCCGACGCGCTCACGACCGACGCGTCGCAGGCGGCGGGCGTCGACGTGCTCACGGGCGGCACCGACGTGCACCTCGTGCTGGCGGACCTGCGCAACTCCTCGCTCGACGGCCAGCAGGCGGAGGACGCCCTCCACGCCGTCGGCATCACGGTGAACCGCAACGCCGTGCCCTTCGACCCCCGCCCGCCGATGGTCACCTCCGGGCTGCGCATCGGCACGCCGGCGCTGGCGACCCGAGGCTTCGGCGAGACCGAGTTCGCCGAGGTCTCCGACATCATCGCGCAGACCCTGCAGCAGACGGGCGACGTCGAGGCGCTGTCGGCCCGCGTGCGCGCGCTCGCGGACGCCTTCCCCCTGTACCCCGGCCTCGAGGAGTGGTGAGCGCGATGACCGAGCAGCGAGACGGGGCGCGGATCCTCGACGGCACGGCCGCCGCGGCGGCGATCAAGCAGGAGCTCTCGGAGCGGGTGGCCGCGCTCGCCGAGCGCGGCGTCGTGCCGGGGCTCGCGACGGTGCTCGTCGGCGAGGATCCGGGCTCGCAGTGGTACGTCGCGGGCAAGCACCGCGACTGCGCGGAGGTCGGGATCGCGTCGATCAAGCGCGAGCTGCCCGAGACGGTGACGCAGGAGGAGCTCGAGGCCGTGCTCGACGAGCTCAACGCCAACCCGGAGTGCACGGGGTACATCGTGCAGCTGCCGCTGCCGAAGCACATCGACACCGACCGCATCCTGGAGCGGATCGACCCCGATAAGGACGCCGACGGGCTCCACCCGACGAATCTCGGCCGGCTCGTGCTCAACGCGAACTCGCCCATCGCGAGCCCGCTGCCCTGCACGCCGCGCGGCGTGATCGAGCTCGTCGAGCGCAACGGGCTCTCCTGGGCGGGCAAGCACGTGGTCGTGGTCGGCCGCGGGGTGACCGTCGGCCGGCCGATCGGACCGCTCCTCACGCGCCGCGAGTTCAACGCGACGGTGACGCTCACGCACACGGGCACGGCCGATCTCGGCGCGGAGCTGCGCCGCGCCGACGTGATCGTCGCCGCGGCGGGCGTCGAGGGGATCGTCCGCGCGGAGGACGTGCGCCCGGGCGCCATCGTCCTCGACGTGGGCGTCTCGCGCAAGACCGACCCCGAGACGGGCAAGAGCCGCGTCGTGGGCGACGTCGACCCCGGCGTCGCGGCCGTCGCGGGCTGGGTCTCGCCGAACCCCGGCGGGGTCGGCCCGATGACCCGGGCGCTGCTGCTGCAGAACGTCGTGGAGATGGCCGAACGGGCCTGAGGCCGGAGAACATCCAGGCGGGCGCGGCATACTGAGACACGGTGCCGCGCCCGCGGACCCTCCCCGACGAAAGCCGAGCAGTGAACCTGACGACCACCGCCCTCCACGCGATCGCGACCGTCCCGGCCCTCTTCGGCATCGACTGGCTCGATCCCGAGACGCTGCTCGAGGCGGGCGGCTGGATCGCGCTCGTGCTCGCATGCGCCTTCGTCTTCCTCGAGACCGGGGTGCTCGTCCTCGCGTTCCTCCCCGGCGACTCGCTCCTCTTCACCGTCGGGCTCTTCAGCGCGACCGGCATCATCGACATCCCGATCTGGCTCACCTGCACGCTGCTGTTCTGCTTCGCCTTCGCGGGGGATCAACTCGGCTTCATGATCGGCCGCAAGCTCGGCCCCGCCATCTTCAGCAGAGAGAAGAGCCGGCTCTTCAATCCCGAGAACGTGGAGCGGACCCATGCCTTCTTCGAGAAGCACGGCCCGAAGGCGATCATCATCGCCCGCTTCCTGCCGATCTTCCGCGCCTTCGTGCCCGCCGCCGCGGGCGTGGGGAAGATGCACTACCGCCACTTCGTGATCTACAACGCGGTCGGCGCGCTGCTGTGGGGCGTCGGCGTGACGCTCCTCGGCTACTTCCTCGGTCGCATTCCCTTCGTGCGCGAGTACAGCGAGATCTTCATCATCGTGCTCGTGCTGCTCCCGGGCATCCCGATCCTCCTCGAGGCATGGCGCGCGTTCCGCGCGTGGCGGGCGAAGCGGCGCGCGGGCGGCGCCGCGGATCCCGAGCCCTCCGCCGCCGAGTAGCCCGCCGAGCGCACTCCCGGGGTTGACGCGGCGACGCACGCGTCGTAATGTACAACCAGATGGTTTCATAATGGAGGCGAGCATGGCACGGACGGTGACGGATGCGGCGATCGGCGCGACGCTGAGCGACGCGCAGGTCGACCGGATCTTCCGCGCGCTGGCCGACGCCACCCGGCGCGACATCGTGCGCCGTACACTCACCGCCGAGGCGTCCATCTCGGAGCTCGCGGCCGACTACGACATGACCTTCGCGGCCGTGCAGAAGCACATCGCCGTGCTGGAGGCCGCCGATCTCGTGGCGCGGACCCCGCGCGGAAGGGAGCGCATCATCCGAGGCAACCCCGACACCATCGCCCGCGCCCGGGATCTGCTCGGGCACTTCGAACAGCTCTGGCGCGCGCGCATCGATCGCCTCGACGCGCTCCTCGCCGAGCATCCCTGACCCCGCGGCGCGCACCGAGGCGCGTCGCACCCGACGAAAGGCCGACATCATGCCCATCACCGACGTGGTCACCGATCCCGAAGCGCTCACCCTCACGGTGGTCGCCGACTTCACCGTCCCCGTGCAGCGGCTCTGGGACGCCTACACGGACCCGAGGCAGATCGAGCGCTTCTGGGGACCGCCGGAGTATCCCGCGACCTTCCAGCGGCACGACGCGTACCCCGGCGGGCGCAGCGCCTACTGGATGACCGGGCCGGAGGGCGACCGCAGCCACGGCTACTGGGAGTGGGTCTCGGTCGATGCCCCGCACGCCTTCGAGGTGCGCGACGGCTTCGCGCGGGAGGACGGCAGCCCGAACACGGAACTGCCGCACATGCGCATGGTGTTCGACTTCGCGGAGACCGCGCTCGGCTCCCGCCTCACCACCACGACGCACTTCGCCACGCTCGAGGAGCTCGAGCAGCTGCAGGGGATGGGCATGGTCGAGGGCATGCGCGCCGCCATGGAGCAGATCGACGGCGTGCTCGCCGAACTGCGCGACTTCGCCGCGGACCGGGCGACCCAGGTGCAGCTCATCGGGGAGTCCCAGGCACGCGTCTCCCGGGTCATCCGCGGCTCCGCCGAGCAGGTGTGGCGGGCGCACACCGATCCGGAGCTGCTCAGGCGCTGGCAGCTCGGCCCCGCCGGTTGGAGCATGCCCGTGTGCGTCTACGGCGCCGAGCCCGGTCAGGAGCTCCGCATCGAGTGGCAGAACGACGAGACCGGGGAGCGCTTCGGCTTCGCCGGCGTGGTCGTCGAAGCCGAAGCGCCCCATCGGCTCGTCTCCACGGAGCGCATGATCTCCCCGCAGGATCCCGAGGGGGCCGAGAGTCCCGAGACCCTCAACGAGCTCACGCTCACCCCGGTCGCGGACGGCACGCTGCTCGCGTATCTCATCACCTATCCGGATGCGGCGACCCGGGAGAACGTGCTCGCGACCGGCATGGCGGACGGGATGGAGTCGAGCTACGCGCGGCTCGAGCGCGAGGTGCTGATCGGCTGAGCGCGGCGCCCGTCGGGTCGCGGCGCCCGAGGGCCGGCGAGGCCTCCGGCCGGTCGCGGCCCGTCGGGCGCTACACCACCGTCACGAAGCGGGTGATGGTGTCGAGCAGGGCGTCGGCGAGCCCGGACTCCTCATCGATCTGCTCGCGCGTGCTGAGCGCGAGGTCGGGGTGGTCGGTGATGATGCCGTCGGTGTCGCGGCGCAGGTGCTCGCGGATTCCGGCGTCGTCGTTCACGGTCCAGGCCATGAATCCGAGGCCCGCGTTCCACGCGTCGTCCTGCATGGCCCGGGTGGCGGTCCACTGCTCGACGACGATGAAGTCGGCCGCGGTGTCGGGCACGTCGCCGCCGGCGAACGGCATCGTGTAGCCGACGGTCAGGTCGGGGCGGAGCCGCTTGAGCTCCGCGACGCTCGCCGCGTCGAGCGAGTGGTAGATGTTCGTCTCCAGCGCGTCGAGCGACTCCAGTTCGGCGACCAGCCGGGCGACGTGATCCTCGGTGTCGGCTCCGCCGAGCTTGATCTCGATGAGGAGCGGCATCTCGAGCTCCGCGGCCCGCCGCACGTAGTCGGCGAACGCGGGGATGGTGTCCTCGTGCCCGGCGCCGTCGCGCACCGTGATCGCCGTGAGCTCGGCGAGCGTGAGATCCTTCACGGCCGCCTGGCGCCCCGCGAGCCGGGAGAGCTCGGGGTCGTGCATCGCGATGAAGCCGCCGTCCTGCGTCTGCATCACGTCCATCTCGACGAGCTCGGCGCCCGCCGCGGCGGCGGCCTCGAGCCCGCCGATCGTGTTCTCGACGCCGCCGTCGGAGAACCCGCGGTGCGCGAGCACGAGCGTGTCCGGGGTGCCGGAGAGGCGCTGCATCGTCCCGATGCCCGCCGTCCCGAAGCCCGCGGCCATGATGACGGCGCCGAGTGCGACGATCGCGATCGGCCGCCGGGAGCGGCGCGGCGCGGCCGACGCTCCCGCGGGCCGGTCGAGCGCGGTGCGGCCGGCCGCGCGCTCGCCGGCCGCGCGCTCGCCGGCCGGGTGCTCCGCGGCCGAGGTCTCGCGGAGCGTCACGCCGGCGGGGAGGAGCTCGGCCGCCTCCCGCACCCGTGCGATCAGGATCGCGGCGACCATCGCCGTCGCGAAGCCGCTGAGCAGGAAGCCCGCGACCTGGACCGCGCCGAGGGAGTACGCCGCCACGATCGGCGCGGCGTCCGGCGCGATCGCATCGGCGAGGGCGGTCGGGGCGATGGCGACGCCGAAGAGCACGCCGGCGAGCGCGCCCGCGGCGGCGAGCACCGTCAGAATCGCGAGCACGAGGGGCACGGAGGCCCCGAGCCCCCGCGTCAGCCGCCAGCTGCTGCGCGAGGCGCGGCCGCCGTCCGTCAGCACGAACACCGGCACCGTCAGGGACAGGCGCACGTTGAGCAGCGCCAGCGCGATGAGCACGAGGGTGAGCGCGATGCTCGATGCGGGGCTCTTCGCGAGCTCGCCCGAGATGAACGGCGGGATCGCGATCCCGCGGGTGACGGTCGAGGTGAAGCCGAAGCCGGTGAGCGGCAGCAGCAGGAAGAGGTAGACGAGGAGCGACGCGGATCCCGGCCGCACGAGCTTTCGCGCCACCCGGCGCAGCTGCGCGAGGAACGCGCGCGGATCGAGCCCCGGCCAGCGCAGCAGCACGACGAGCGCCGTGAACTGCAGGGAGATGAGCCAGAAGGCCAGCACGACGATGACGACGAGCAGCGCGAGCGTCACGGGAAATCCGCCGCCGAGCCGGAGGTTCCCGGTGTCGAGCCCGTGCATGCCGCTCGCACGCAGCGCCTCCCGGAAGAGCCAGCCGATGAGCGGCAGGGCGACGAGCAGGATCACGAGCTGCGAGAGCAGGACGAGCCCCGCGAGTCGGGCGCCGCCGGCCCGGACGAGCCGCCAGCCCTCGCGCAGCAGCCTGCCGTAGTGCGAGCGCACGCGCCGCGGGGACGGGCGCGCGGCGGGGCTCCCGTGCGTCATGCTGACCAGTGTAGGACGCTCGGCGCCCCGCCCTCGCGCGGCGGCTACGGCGTTCCCCGGAGACGCTGGTAGGGGTGGGTCTGCACGCGCTCGGCGACCGCGGTGATGAGCTCCTCCGCGCTCCGGCCGCTGCGCGACGCCGCGACGAGCCGCCGGGTCACCCGGGCGGCTCCGCGCAGGCTCAGGGGCCGACCGTCGATCCCGAGGAGGAGGAGCGCCCAGTCCGGCAGCAGCGACAGGATGCCGTCCTGGATGTTGACGGCCGCCCAGACCTTCGCCGGATTGCCCCGAAGCGCCGGCTTGCGGAGTGCGCGGGAGATCTCGGCCGCCGGGATCGTGAGCGCCATCCAGCCGCGGTTGTCGTCGATGTACCGGTCGAGCTCGGCGCGGGTCCCCGGCAGGAACGCGGTGCCGGCGATGCCGACGAGGCGCGCGGCCTCGTGCTGTTCGACGACGAAGCGATCCTGCTCGGCCACCGTGAGCAGCGGGCCGAAGGCGTCGGCGGCGCGGAGCACGCCGTAGACGATGCAGTTGTGGGTCCAGGCGAGCCACTCCTCGGTATCCGCCCGCAGCTCCTCGCCGGTGCGCGGATCGGTCCAGACGCTCCTCGCGTGCAGGCGGCGGACCGCGGCGGCCGCCGCGTCGGCGTGGGCGCGATCGCCGAACACCGTCGTGTCGATGTACCTGCCGGTGCGTTCGCCGCGGCCCTCGACGTCCGTGGCGTAGCCGCTCGTGCCGGCGAACACCCGCATCATCATCGGGTTGAGCGATTGGAGGAGCAGTGCCGCGACGCCGCCGAGCTGCGAGGACGGGTCCGAGAACAGCCGCCAGCTCACGCTGCCCGGTCCGAAGTAGCCCGTATCGGCGCCGAGGGGGCCGGCGGTATCGGCGGCCCCGGACGCGCCGCCGGGGCTCGCGGCGGCGACGTCGCCCGCACCGGGGGCGGCGGGAAGGACGCCCCGGCGGGCGACGGGGCAGCCCGTCCGGGCGGCCCGGGCGGGCGGCTCGTTCGCGGGGGCTGCGGGCGGGGTGTCGGTGCGGCTCACGAGCGCTTCCTCTCCGGCGGGACGACGGATCCGCCGCCGATATATGGACGATGTCCAGAGTTTAGCCCTTCGAGGCCGGACGAGGAAAGCGCGCCCGCCTGGTGCGGGGCCGCCGAGCCTGCCAGGATGGTGCCATGGGATCCCGGACGATCACGCGACTGCTCGCCGCGGCGGCGATCGCCCTCGTGCTCGGCGGCTGCACGAGCGGCGGAACTGCGCAGTCGGGTGCCGCGGTGGAGTCCGGCGAGGCCGTCGGCAAGGACGTCGTCGCGCCGGTGACGCTGAGCCCCGATGCGCTGCGGGGCGCCGAAGTCGAGCTCCTCGTCGGGCAGGCGCTCAACATCGCGGTCGGGGATCTTCCCGTCGACGCCTTCGCGGGGGAGGTGGCTGATCCCGCGATCGCCGAATTCACCCCGGGCGGCACCGACGGCAGCGCGGAGTTCAACCCGGGTGTCACGGCGCTCGCCCCGGGCACGAGCGAGGTGACGCTGACGCGGGAGGGCGCGGATCCCGGAGCGGCGGAGCCCATCGTCTTCACCGTCGCAGTGACCGCGGCGGAGTGACCGCGGCGGAGTGACGCTCCGCCCCGATTCCGCCGGTCGCCCCGGAGGTCCACAGGCAGCATCGGGCCGGACCGGGTACTCTGGGAAACTGTGCTGAGCGAGCTGGAAACCTATTCGACGATCGCCCTCTATTCGGCGATGATCGTCTACTCGATCGCTTTCGTGTTCTACGCGGTCGATCTGGCCAATCGCAGCGGCGACGGCGCGGCGCTCGAGGCGCGCGCGGCGACAGCCGCGGAGGGAGCCCGGGCGGCATCGGCCGTGAGCGCCCGCGGCGGCGTCGCGACCGCCACGCGCGCCGCAGCCCCCGCGCGCCCCGTCGAACCGAAGCCCCGCCGCTCCCGCGCGCTGCGCATCGGCTTCTCGCTGACGGTGCTCGGCTTCCTGCTGCACCTCGGCGCGACGATCCTGCGCGGCATCGGCGCGGAGCGCGTGCCGTGGGCGAACATGTACGAGTTCGCCCTGACCGCCACCTGCGCCATCATCCTCATCTTCCTCGTCGTCCAGTTCTTCGTGGACCTGCGCTTCCTCGGCGCGCTCGTCACGGGGCTCACGATCATCTTCCTCGGCATCTCGAAGCTCAACTTCTACGTGGAGATCGTGCCGCTGCAGCCGGCGCTCGACTCCTACTGGCTCGTGATCCACATCCTGGTCGCCGTCCTCGCGGTCGGCTTCCTCACCCTGTCGTTCGGGCTGTCGGTTCTGCAGCTGCTGCAGCACCGCCGGGAGGGGCGCATCGCGGCGGGCGAACCGGGCGGCACGCCGTTCATGGCGAGCCTGCCCACGGCCGTGCGCCTCGAGGACCTCGCCTACCGCATCGCCATCATCGGCTTCGTGTTCTGGACCTTCACCCTCATCGCCGGATCCATCTGGGCCGAGGCCGCGTGGAGCCGCTACTGGGGCTGGGACACCAAGGAGGTCTGGACCTTCGTCATCTGGGTGCTCTACGCCGGATTCATCCACGCCAGGGCCACCCGCGGCTGGCGCGGCACCCGATCGGCCTGGCTGTCGATCATCGCCTACACGGCGGTCATCTTCAACTTCACCATCGTGAACGTCTTCTTCAAGGGGCTGCACGCGTACTCCGGCCTGTAGGCCGTCACCGCGTCGACACGCGACCTTCACCTCCCGGCCACCCGGCCGACCTCGGCCATGCACCCCGCCCTGGTGACATGGACTTCGTTGTGCGCGAAGTCGAGTCAGAGGAGTGCGCGTGTCGAGGAAGCAAGGGGCGGCCGTCGCCGTCGCCATGGGAGCCGTCGCAGCGATCGGGATCTCGGGGGCCGTGGGCGTCGCGGCGCCGACTCCCGCGGCTGCCGCCGTCGACGGGCTCCGGATCTCCGAGATCGAGTCGTCCGGCGGCGTGCCGGGCGACTGGATCGAGTTCGCGAACACCGGTGAGGCGCCCGTCGACCTCTCCGGGTTCACCGTGCGCGACGACGACGATGCGCACGGCTACGCCTTCCCCGCGGGCAGCACGCTGGCACCCGGCGGGTACCTCGTCATCGACGAGCTGCAGCGGACCGGCGAGGGCGACTTCGACTTCGGCCTCGGGGGCGCGGATGCGGTGCGGCTGTTCGACCCCAGCGGCGCCCTCGTCGACGCCTACGCGTGGACGGCGCACGCCGCGACGACGTACGGCGTCGACGGGGACGGGGCCTGGGCGGAGACCGAGGCTCCGACGAAGGGGGAGGGGAACCGCTTCGCCGCGGAACCCGAGGCGCCGACCTCGGCGCTGCGCCTCAACGAGATCGATTCCTCCCCGGGGGACTGGGTCGAGCTCGTCAACCTCGGCGACGCCGAGCTGTCCCTCGACGGCTACGAGCTGCGCGACAACTCCGACGACCACAGCTGGGCGTTCCCCGCGGGGGCGACGATCGCCTCGGGCGGCTTCCTCGTCGTCGACGAGGCGAGCGTCGGCGTCGTCGACGGCGCCCCCGGCTCCTTCGCCGCGGCGATCGGGATCGGCAGCGCGGACCGCATCCGGTTCTTCGACGCGGGCGGGGCGCTGATCGACGACTCCGGTCCGTGGGAGGGGCACGCCGAGATCGGCGGAGACCCCGCGCAGGCCACCCTGGCGCGCTGCCCCGACGGCGCGGGGGAGTTCGTGCTGGCGCACCCCACGCCCGGCGCCGCCAATAGCTGCGCCGACCCGGGCGAGGGCGGGGAGGAGCCCGAGCCGATCGTCACGGAGACGTGGCCGGGTGCGCCCGAGACGCGCGAGCTCGACGCCGCGCAGATGTTCCTCGAGGACAGCTCCGGCCTCGATGCGCAGACGGGCGACGACGGCGTGCTCCTGTGGGCCGTGGACAACGGGACGGGGACCTTCTGGAAGCTCACGGCGGAGGCCGACGGCTCGGTCGCCTTCGCCGACGGCTGGGAGTCGGGCAAGCGCGCCCGCTTCGCGAAGGATGCGGGTGATCCCGCGGCCGCGGGCCCCGACACCGAGGGCATCACGGTGGCGGGCGACGGCATGCTCTACCTCGCCTCCGAGCGGGACAACGGCGCGAAGGCCGTCAACTTCAACAGCGTGCTGCAGATCGACCCCGAGGCCGAGGGACCGGACGTCGTGGCGTCGCAGGAGTGGGACCTCACCGCGCAGCTGCCGCAGGTGAGCGCCAACCTCGGCATCGAGGCCGTCGAGTGGGTCGCGGACGACGAGCTGCGCGGCCGGCTCGTGGACGAGCGCACCGGCGCCGGCTACGATCCCGCCGACTACCCGCTCCACGGCGAGGGGCTCTTCTTCGTCGCGGTCGAGGACGGCGGGCGGGTCTTCGCCTTCGCCCTGAACTCCGACGGCACCGCCGAGCAGGTGGCGGATGTCACGCCCGGGCTCCCCGGGGTCATGGCGCTCGACTACGACGCGGTGCGCGGCGGGCTGTGGGCGGCGTGCGACGACGGCTGCGCGGGGGCGTCGGCGTTCATCGCCTTCGGTGCGGCGGACGGCGCGGGCGCCGAGGCGGTGGACGGAGCCGGAGCGACGGCCGGCGCCGCTGCTGCCGCCGCGCCGAGGGTGACGCTCTTCGCACGCCCCGAGGGGCTGCCTCTGGCGAACACCGAGGGCTTCGCGATCGCGCCGGCCGGGTTCGTCGTCGACGGCCGGCGCCCCGCGTGGTGGTTCACCGACGGCGTGCAGGCCGGTGCGCTGCGCGCCGGGTGGCTCGACGCGGCGGACGAGATCCCCGGCGGCGGGGCGGACAGCGACGCCGATGGTGCGGGATCCGCGGTCGGAACGGGATCCGCGGAAGGCACCGCATCGGGCTCCGCGGGCGCGGGCGGCGCCGGCGGCGGGGCCGCGAGCGGCGGCGCGGGCTCGTCCGCCGCGAACGGCACGGCGGACGCCTCCGTGCGCGCGACGGCGCAGTCCGCGACCCTCGCGCAGACGGGCTGGGGCGCGAACGAGTTCCTGCTGCTCGTGGTCGTGCTGCTCGGGGCGATGGGCGCCGTCGTGCTGCTCGTCAGCCGCCGGCGCGGCAGCGCGGAGTAGCGCTCGGGCGGTGCCGCGGCGTCGCCCTCGGGCGTCGACGCGGTGCCGCCGGCCGGGCGAAGACTACTGCAGCACCTCGACGATCTCGACCGGTTCGATGAGGCGGCCGGTCGAGAAGGGTACCTCGACGCTCACGTAGCGTCGCGCGTCCACCCCGCGCAGCTCGCGCATCATGTCGACGAGCTCGGTGAGCTCGTCCGCCTCCATGGGCAGCAGCCACTCGTAGTCGCCGAGCGCGAAGGCCGCCACGGTGTTCGCGGTGACGCCGGTGTAGGCGGCTCCTGCGCGCCCGTGCTCCGCCAGCATGCGCCGGCGCTCGGCGGCGTCGAGGAGGTACCACTCCGGAGAGCGGACGAAGGGATAGACCGTGAGCCACTGCTTCGCGGGCACGCCGCGCACGAAGCCGGGGACGTGCTCGCGCGTGAACTCGGCCTCGCGGTGCACCCCGACGGCGCTCCAGGTGCGGATCAGCGGGCGCAGCAGCATCGTGCGGCGCAGCTCGCGCAGCGCCCACTGCAGATCCTCGGCGGCGGAGCCGTGGAGCCAGACCATGAGGTCGGCGTCGGAGCGCATGCCGCTCACGTCGTACCAGCCGCGCAGGGTCACCCCCTCGTTCTCGACCAGCTCGACGACGTCCTCGAGCTCCTGCACCGCGCCGGGCACGTCCCTGCCGTCGATGACGACCGGGTGGGAGGAGCTGAGCCGGAAGACCGCGAAGAGCGTGTACGCCGCCGGGGTCGGAGCCCCCGCGCCATCGCTCGTGCCGCCGCCTCCCGGTTCGGCATCGAGCTCGATGTCGACATCGAGGTCCGCGAGTTCGGATCGCCTGGAATCGCTCATGGACTCATCGTCCTCCCCGCGGGCGGAGGAGCGCAAGACCCGAGGCCGCCCGCGGTGCGGGAAGATCGGCGCGGGAGGACCGGCACGGGATCATCCCGCCCCGACCACCGGGAACGAGCCCGCAGGCCCCTCGCCGTCGTCGGAGACGCTCTGCGGCGAGCCGATGAGGCGCGGGTCCGGCGTCCCGACCGCGGCGCGATCCTTGTCGGGGTAATCGAAGCGCGAGAGCACCCAGCGCATGGCCTCGAGCCGCGCCCGCTTCTTGTCGTTCGACTTCACGACGGTCCACGGCGCCTGCGGCGTGTCCGTGTAGAAGAACATGGCCTCCTTCGCCGCGGTGTAGTCGTCCCACTTGTCGAGGCTCGCGAGGTCGGTGGGGGAGAGCTTCCACTGCTTCACCGGGTCCTGCGAACGCGCCATGAAGCGCTCGTGCTGCTCCGCCTTGCCGACCGAGAACCAGAACTTCACGAGGTGCGTGCCGGAGTTCACGAGCATGCGCTCGAACTCGGGCGCGGAACGCGTGAACTCGAGGTACTGCTGCGGGGTGCAGTACTCCATGACCCGTTCGACGCCGGCGCGGTTGTACCACGAGCGGTCGAACATCACGATCTCCCCGGCGCTCGGCAGATGCTGCACGTAGCGCTGGAAGTACCACTGCGTCCGCTCCCGCTCCGTCGGGATCTCGAGCGCCACGACGCGGGCACCGCGGGGGTTCAGATGCTCGGTGAAGCGCTTGATCGCGCCGCCTTTGCCCGCCGCGTCCCGCCCCTCGAAGAGGATGACGATCTTCTCGCCGCTCTCCTTCACCCAGGCCTGCAGTTTGAGGAGCTCGATCTGCAGGCGATGCTTCTCCTGCTCGTAGGCGCTGCGGGAGAGCTTCGTCGGGTAGGGGTACCCCTGCCGCCAGGCGGCGGTCGCACCCTCGTCGTCCGCCCGTCCGCGGGCGAGCAGCTCGCCGATCTCGTCGATCTCGGGGGTGACGTCGATCTGGCCGGGTTCCGCCAGCGCGAAGGCGGACTCGCCCGCCCGGTTCCGCTCGTCGAGGTCGTCGGTCATGCGGGGCTCCGTTCGCCTGGCTGCGCCCGGACGATGCGCGGGCGAGGACGCCCCCAGTATAGGGAGCGGCGGTGAACGGGAGGTGGCCGGGAGGGGCCTAGCGGACGAGCCGCGCGATCGCGGCCGACGCCTCCTCGAGCTTCTCCGCCGCGACGGCGCCGCCCTCCTCGGCGGCGGAGGCCACGCAGTGCCGCAGGTGATCGTCGAGCAGCGCGAGCGCCACGCGCTCGAGCGCCTTCGTCGCCGCGGAGACCTGGGTGAGGATGTCGATGCAGTACGCGTCCTCCTCGACCATGCGGTGCACGCCGCGGACCTGCCCCTCGGCCCGTCGCAGCCGCTTCAGCAGATCGTCCTTGTGACCGATGTAGCCGTGGGTCTGGGACTCGCAGGACGCCCCGTCGGCGCGGTCCGCGGTCGCGTCGTCCGCCCCGGCGGAGGCCGCGGCGGTACCGGTCATCGCTTCGCTCATGCGAGCATCCTACGCGCCGCGGGCCCGCGGCGGCGACGCCTCAGCCGCCCGTTCGCCGCCGGCGCAGCATCTCGGCCGTGCCGCCGGCGACGATCACGAGCACCGCGATCCAGATCGCCCCGTAGCTGAACCACTCGCCGCTCGCGATCCGTTCGCCGCCGAGCAGCGCCGCGACCATCAGCAGCGCCGGCTCCAGGTAGCTGAGCAGGCCGAAGACGCTGATGGTGAGGAGGCGCGAGGCGGCCACGTAGAGGATCAGCGCGACTCCGGCGGAGGCCGCGTACAGCGGGCCGATCCACCACAGCGCGGGGTTCGCCGCGAAGGCGGAGCGGTCGAGCATCGTGAGGGCCACGAGGCCGAGCGCGATCGGCGCGAGGAGCAGGAACTCCCAGAGCATGCCGCCGATGTGCGCGATCCCGAGCGCGCGCCGCAGCACGAAGTAGCACGGGTAGCCGAGGGCGACGAGCAGCGTCTCCCAGGACACCCCGCCGACGCGGACGAGCTCGGCGGCGACGCCGAGGGCGGCGACGCCCACGGCGAGCCACTGCCACCACACGAGGCGATCCCGGTACAGCACCCGTCCCACGACCACGAGCACGAGCGGCAGCAGGAAGTAGCCGAGCGCGACCTGCAGGCCGCGCCCGTGCATCGGAGCCCACCCGAACACCCACAGCTGCGCCGCGATCAGCGCGCCGCAGGCGGCGATGCCGAGCGCGAGGATCGGTCGGCGGCGGATCCGCGCGGCGATCTCGGTCACGAGATGCCACTGGCGCACCGCGAGCAGGGCGAGGGCGATGATCGGGAGCGTCACGAGGTTGCGCAGCGCCCACACCGATTCGGCGGACGCCGGCACGAGCAGGGGGGTGATGAAGTAGATGCCCCCGAACGCGACCGACGAACCGATCGAGGCGAGTGCTCCGCGCGCCCCCGACCCGAGCGAGCGGGCCACTCCTAGAGGTCGATCGAGCCGATGACCTCGCCGTACGGCGTCTCGCCGACGGGGGAGAAGCCGATGTGCAGGAAGAACTCCTCGGGGCCGTCGTCGCCGCGCTCCCAGAGCACGGTCAGCTGGCGCACGCCGCGCGTGCGGGCCTCGTCGATGAGCGCGTTCACCGCGAAGGTGCCGACGCCGCGGCCCTGCGCGTCCGCGTCGACGTTGATCCGCCACAGCGCCGCGCGGAACTCCTCCTGCGGAGCGTCGGGATCGAAGTTGCCGTGGATGAAGCCGACCACGCGGTCCCCGTCGAGCACCACGCGCTGCCACGCCGTGTGGGCCGGGGTGACGGCCGCCGCGGCCGCGTACGACACCGGCGTGATGAACTGCTCCTGGCCGGGCTTCAGACCGAGCGCGTTCACCGCGACGATCGTCGCGGCGGACAGTTCTTCGAGGCGCAGTTCACTCATGGATCAAGGCTACCGCCTGAACCCCCGGGGTCAAGGGGCAGGGTCACGGTGCAGCGTCACGGGGCATCGCCGCGGCGGTGCGCGTCGGTGCCGGCGCGACCGGCGACGGGCTCGCCGGGGCGATCCGCGGCGGCCTCGCCGGGCCGGTCCGCCCCCGCGAGCGCCGCGCCGACGGCCGCGGCGGGGGAGCCCTCGGAGAGCAGCCGGATCCGCTCGGCGATGCCGAGCTCGGCGATGAACGGCGACTGCGCGCCCCACTCGGCGAGGCGCCCGCGGATCGCGTCGAAGAGGCGATCGCCGAGGAGCCGCAGCCCGCCGCCGATGACGACGGTGTGCGGGTCGAGCAGCAGCACGAGCAGCCGGATCGCCGTCGCCGAGCCGCGCACCAGGTGCTCGAAGGCCGCCTGGGCCTCGGCGTCGCCCGCGTCGACCGCGGGGAGCAGCGTGCGACCGGGGTGCTCGCCGCCTGCCGGCCAGAAGTTGCGCAGCGCCGCGCCGCTCGCCGCGGTCTCGAGGCAGCCGAGCTGGCCGCAGAGGCACTGCCTGCCGAGCGGATCGATCGCGAAATGGCCGATCTCCCCGGTGATGCCGTGGGCCCCGCGCTGCAGGGCGCCGTCGATCACGAGCCCCTCGGCGAGACCGGTGCCGATGTTCAGGTACGAGACGGTGCCGTCGAGGCCCATGAGGTGCGCCGCGCCGAGGGCCGCGGCGTTGACGTCGTTGTCGAGGGCGACGGGCAGGCCCGTGCGCTCGCCCAGCCGTGCGGCGAGCGCCAGATGCTCGATGCCGATGTTGTAGGCGAGGCGCACCTCGCCGCTCGCGCGATCCACCTGGCCGGGAATGCCGACGCCCACGGAGGCGAATTCCCGGACCCCGCGCCCCGTCTGCGCCGCGAGTTCGGCGATCGCCTGCTCCGCCGTGGCGAGCACGGGCTCCACGCCGGGCGGGGTGGGCAGGAGCGCCGTCGCCACCACACCGCCCGCGGCGTCGATCGCGACGGCCTCGGTCTTCGTACCGCCGATGTCCATGCCGATGCGGAGCCGATCGCTCATGTCTGTCATCTCCTCGCTGAGCACCCGGGCGGGCGGTGGACGGGGCCGCGCCGGGCCGGTCGTTTTGCAGCTAGCGTAGCGGCTGACGCGGGCGCGCGACGGGGATTCTGCGCTCTCCGGCAACATATCGCCGCGCACGGGCGAGATATCTCGATGTCGAGATACCGCAGCGAACTCGGTTACACTGGATGGCGGCTCCATCGGGCCATCCCGCGGGAGGCGGCGCGCGCGCCCCGATCCCGCGCGAAGCCGTTGCGCCGCGTCCAGCCGGCGCGGCGCGCCAGGGTCCGCTCATCACCGCATCGGGCCCGCGAACAGATATGGGAGAAGCGTTGGCGAAGATCAAGGTTGAAGGCACGGTCGTCGAGCTCGACGGCGACGAGATGACCCGCATCATCTGGCAGTTCATCAAGGACCGCCTCATCCACCCGTACCTCGACGTGACGCTCGACTACTACGACCTCGGCATCGAGCACCGCGACGCCACGGACGACCAGGTGACGATCGACGCGGCGAACGCGATCAAGAAGCACGGCGTCGGCGTCAAGTGCGCCACCATCACCCCCGACGAGGCCCGCGTCGAGGAGTTCGGCCTGAAGAAGATGTGGCGCTCGCCCAACGGCACGATCCGCAACATCCTCGGCGGCGTCGTCTTCCGCGAGCCCATCATCATCTCGAACATCCCGCGGCTCGTGCCCGGTTGGAACAAGCCGATCATCATCGGCCGTCACGCGCACGGCGACCAGTACAAGGCGACCGACTTCAAGGCGGGCGCCGGCAAGGTGACCCTGACCTACGAGCCCGCCGACGGCTCCGAGCCGCAGCAGTTCGAGGTCGTCACCCTGCCCGAGAACGGCGGCGTGATCCAGGGGCAGTACAACTTCAACGACTCGATCCGCGACTTCGCCCGCGCCTCGTTCAAGTACGGGCTCTCCCGCAACTACCCCGTCTACCTCTCCACGAAGAACACGATCCTCAAGGCCTACGACGGCCAGTTCAAGGACATCTTCCAGGAGGTCTTCGACGCCGAGTTCAAGGAGCAGTTCGACGCGGCGGGGCTCACCTACGAGCACCGGCTCATCGACGACATGGTCGCCTCGGCCATGAAGTGGGAGGGCGGCTACGTCTGGGCCTGCAAGAACTACGACGGCGACGTGCAGTCCGACACCGTCGCGCAGGGCTTCGGCTCGCTCGGCCTCATGACCTCCGTGCTCATGACGCCCGACGGCCAGACCGTCGAGGCCGAGGCGGCGCACGGCACCGTGACGCGCCACTACCGCCAGCACCAGCAGGGCAAGCCCACCTCGACCAATCCGATCGCCTCGATCTTCGCCTGGACGCGCGGCCTCGCGCACCGCGGCAAGCTCGACGGCAACCAGGAGCTCATCGAGTTCTCGGAGACGCTCGAGGACGTCGTCATCAAGACCGTCGAGTCCGGCAAGATGACGAAGGACCTCGCGCTGCTCGTCGGCCCCGACCAGGCCTACCAGACGACCGAGGAGTTCCTCGCCTCGATCGACGAGAACCTGCAGGCGCGCCTGGCCTAGCGAGCGCCCGCGCTCCGGCGTCCGCGACGCCGGAGCGCTCGGGAACCGACGGGGGTCGGCGCTTCGGCGCCGGCCCCCGTTCGCGTGCTCGGGGGCCGTGCGGCCTCGGGGCGCGCGGCTTCCGTCGCGGATGCGGCCTCGGTCGGGCCGGATCCACGGAATCGGAGTCACCGAGGCCGCATCCACGACCGAAGCCGCAGCCGCATGCCTCCCGCAGCGCCGCCGCGACCGCGACCGAAGATGCATCCGCGACCGCGACCGCATCCGCAGCCTCATCCGCGGCCGCGTGCCTCCCGCGGCCGACTCGCCCGCCGACCGCATCGCGAGGGAGCCCGCGGACCCCTCAGCCGCGCGTCGTCGACCCGCGCACGTCGAGCACGGCCCGCTCGACCTCGAGCGGGAGGTCGAGCGGGAGCCCCTCGGCGAGCCTCACCGCGACCTCGACGGCGCGCTGCGCGCTCGCCTCCGGGCGCAGGTCGAGGGTCGTCACCCCGGGGTGCGAGATGCGGTTCTGGAGCGCTCCCGAGCCGGCGGCGAGCAGCAGATCCTCCGGCACCCTGATGCCCCGCGCCGCGGCCGCCGAGTTCACGCCGGCGGCGTGACGGCCCGTCAGGCAGAAGAGCGCATCGGGCGGCGCCGTCGCGCTCGGGCCGAAGAAACGATCCAGGGCGGCGTCGCCGACGCGTTCTCCCTCCGCCTCGGGGAACGCCGCGATGTCGGGATCCTGCCCGCGCTCGGCGCACCAGTGCCGGTAGGCGTCCTCGGACTCGCGGTTCCAGGAGTTCGCGTCGGATCCGGTGAGGAGTGCGACCCGCTGCGCGCCGGCCGCGACGAGGTGATCGAGCACGAGCACGGCCTCGGCCCAGTCGTGCGTCTCGAGCTCGACGAAGCGGCCGGGGCGCGACGGATCCGAACCGATCGAGACGAAGGGGATCCGCTTCTCCGAGAGCAGGGTCAGGACCGGATCGTCGGCGAAGGGCTCCGAGACGATGTAGGCGTCCGCGGCGGTGGCGCTGAGCGGGGCATCGGGCTTCGTGGGGTCGTCGACGAGCATGAGGCTGTAGCCGCGCTCCATGGCGGCGAGCGACGCCGCGCCCGCGAGGCGGAGGAAGTAGTCCACGCCCTCCGGGAGGAACGTGTCGAGGCTGTGGAGCGGGCGGATGACGAGCGCCAGGAGGCCGAGCTTCGAGTTCTGCAGGCCCTGGGCGATCGGGCTCGCCCGGTACCCGACCTCGGCGGCGACGCGCCGGATGCGCTCGGCGGTCTCGCGGCGCACGACGCCCTTGCCGTTGAGCGCGTGGGACACGGTCGTCGGCGAGACGCCCGCCGCCTTGGCCACGTCCTTGATCGTCGCTCGGGCGGATCGCTGCATCACGCCAGAATAGCCGGACTCCGCTCCTCCCGGCGGCGCCCCCGTGCAAAACGCCCGCTGATCAGCGACGATACCGAGACGAAACCAAAACGATTTGCACAAAGCGTTTTGGGTGCTAGCATCACCGATGGGTCTTCGTCCGGCGTCACGTCGGGTCGAGAAGATTCGACGATGAATACTTCGAATGGAGCACGAACGTGAGATTCTCAAAGACGCGAGCATCGCTCGCCCTCCTGGCCATCTCGGGCCTCGCGCTCGCCGGCTGCGCCTCGGGCAGCCGCGGCGGTGACGCCGGCGACGCCGGGGGCGGCGACGAACTGCTGCAGCTCACCCCCGCCGCATCCGGCGAGATCGACAAGGTCACCTGGAACTCGACCTACGGCGAGCTTGCGAGCCTCGACCCGGTCAAGGCCTTCAACTACCCCGAGAACACGATCGTCGCCAACCTGTGCGAGCCGCTGTTCGAGATGCAGCCGGACTTCTCCGTGCAGCCGCACCTCGCCACCGATTCGCAGACGGACGACGGCATCACGTGGGTGTTCGGCATCCGTGACGACGTCACGTTCTGGGACGGTTCGCCGATGACGATGGACGACGTGGTCTTCTCGATCAACCGCCATCTCGATCCGGCCGAGGGCAGCTACTGGGGCGGCGGCGTCGTCGACAACATCGCGAGCGTCGAGGCCACCGGTGACGCGGAGCTCACCATCACGCTGAAGTCGCCCGACTACACGCTGCCCTCCTCGCTGAGCACCATCATCGGCGTCGTCGTGCAGCAGAAGCAGCGCGAGGCGGCGGGCGAGAACTACGGCAACCCCGACACCGGCGTCATGTGCACCGGTCCGCTGCAGTACACCCCGGGCGACTGGAAGCAGGGGCAGTCCATCACGCTCGATCGCTACGACGGCTACTGGGACGCTGAGGGCGCGGCGAAGGCCGCATCGGTCGAGATCGGGTTCGTGGTCGACCCCACGGCCATCGCGAACGGACTCGGCACCGGCGAGATCCAGGGCAGCTACGACGTGCCGCTGCAGGCCCTCGGCCAGCTCTCCTCGAGCACGAGCGGCACGCTCTACTCCGGGCAGGGCATGCAGAACATGGCGATCATCTCCACCGGTGAGGGCCTCTTCGGCGACCCGGCCGTGCGTGCCGCGCTCACCCGGGCCACCGATCGTCAGGCGATCGCCGACACCGTGTACGAGGGGACCGGCACCGTCTCCCGCTCCGTCGTGCCGCAGTCCGCGTGGGATGCGATCGACGGCGTCGCGGAGCTCCGCGACGCGGATCTGCCCGACCTCGGCTTCGACATCGAGGCCGCGAAGCAGGCGCTCGCCGACGCGGACGTGGACCTCTCGCAGCCCATCAAGATCGCCTACCCGAGCGAGCGCAGCTTCTACGCGGACATCCTCAACGAGATGGCCAACGGCGCCAAGGAGCTGGGGATCACCCTCGAGCCCACGGGCGTGCCGAGCGCGCAGTTCGGCGCCTTCTTCTCCGACCCCGAGGCGCGCGCCGGCTACGACGGCTTCGTCACCACCAACTACATGAGCGCACCCGATCCGCTGCTGCACCTCATCAGCATCGCGAAGACCGGCAGCGATCAGAACTACTCCGGATTCTCCGATCCCGCCGTCGACGCGGCGCTGGACGCGGCCCTCGCCGAGTCCGACGACGCGAAGCGCGCGGAGCTCACGGTCGAGGCCGAGGCCCTGATCATGGAGCAGCAGCCCTGGGTGCCGATCAACGACCTGGCCGTGCGTCTGTACATGGATGACAGCATCACGGGCGCCCCCGCGTCCTTCGTCTACCTGTACTACCCCTGGGCCGCCGACCTCGGCGCCGCCGCGTAACGGATCCGATCCCGTGGGATCAGCAGGAAGGGATCGCGCATGACCTATGTGCTCAAGCGGCTCGGCGCACTCGTCGCCGTGCTCGTCGTCTCGAGTTTCATCGTGTTCTCGGGCATGTACCTCGCGCCGGGCAGCCCCGAGCAGTTCCTCGTGCAGGGGCGCACGGTGAGCCCCGAGGTGCTCGCCGCCATCCGGGCGCAGTACGGCCTGGACGATCCCTTCCTGCTCCGCTACTGGCACTGGCTCGTCGACGTGCTGCAGGGCGACCTCGGCCGCTCCCTGCTCACGCAGCAGGACGTCTCGACGCTCGTCGCCTCGCGGATCCCGACCACGCTGTACCTCGCGGCCTTCGCCGCGCTCCTCATCATCGTGTTCGGCGTCGGGCTCGGCGTGCTCGCCGCGACCCGCTCGGGCGTCTTCGAGAAGCTCGTGGTGTTCGGCTCGAACCTCGGCTTCGCCGTGCCGACCTTCTTCGCGGCGCTCGTGCTGATGTTCCTCTTCGGCTCGAACCTCGGCTGGTTCCCGGTCGCCGGATCCGGCGAGGGCTTCCTCGACCGGCTCTGGCACCTCACGCTCCCCGCGATCGCGCTCGCCTTCCCCGGAATCGCGGTCGTCGCCCGCATCACCCGCACGGCGGTGCGCGAGGAGCAGGGATCCGAGCACGTCGTGATGGCGATCGCCCGCGGCGTGCCCAAGCGCCTCGTGCTCTGGCGTCACACGATCCGCAACTCGATGCTCCCCGTGAGCACCGTCATCGGCACCCAGATCGCCGGCCTCCTCGCGAGCGCCTTCGTCATCGAGTACGCCTTCACCCTGGACGGCATCGGCTCGCTGCTCGTGAACTCGGTGCAGAAGAAGGACTTCGCCGTCGTGCAGGCGATCGCGCTCATCATGGTGCTGGCCTTCGGCCTCATCAACCTCATCGTCGATCTGCTCTACTCCGTGATCGACCCCCGAGTCCGCCTCAGCAAGGGAGCATCGGCGCGATGACCCAGCAGCCCCCCGCTCGCGAGCCCGGCCGGAACACGCGGGCCCAGAACACCGTCGCGGTGCAGCTGCTCCGCAAGCACCGGGGCGACGTCCCGGTCTCCGGCTGGCGGCTCCTCGTGCGCCGCCTCGGCCCCGTCGGCGTCGTGAGCCTCGCCATCGTCGCGCTCGTCGTCCTCATGGCGCTGCTCGCCCCCGTGATCGCCCCGTACGACCCCTTCGAGGGCAGCGTCACCTCGCGGCACGAGGCCTGGAGCCTCGCGCACCTCATGGGCACCGACCAATCGGGACGCGACATCCTGTCGCGCATCATCTGGGGCGCGCGCACCAGCCTCATCGGCCCGACGATCGTGATCGTCATCACGGCGTTCCTCGCGACCGTGCTCGCCCTCACCGCGGTCTGGTTCGGCGGGAAGGTCGACGCGATCATCAGCCGGATCCTCGATATCCTCTTCGCCTTCCCCAACATGCTCCTGGCGATCCTCGCGGTCGCCATCTTCGGGCCGTCGCTCCTCACCGCCTCCATCGCGCTCGCGATCGGATTCACGCCCTACTCGGCGCGCGTCATCCGATCGGTGGCGCTGCGCGAGCGGAACCTGCCCTACGTGGCCTCCGCGCAGCTCCAGGGCATCTCCGGCTTCCTCATCACGGCTCGGCACATCCTCCCGAACGTGCGGACGCAGATCCTCACCGGCATGACCATCAATTTCGGATACGCGATGATCGAACTCGCCGCGCTCTCCTTCCTCGGCCTCGGCGTCCAGCCGCCGACCCCGGACTGGGGGCTCATGGTCTCCAACGGGCAGGCCTCCCTGCAGCAGGGATTCTGGGAGCAGAGCATCTTCGCCGGGCTCGCGATCGTCATCACCGTCGCGGCGTTCGGCTACGTCGGCGAGCAGCTCGGCGGCCGCCGCGCCGCAGGAAGGATCCGCTGATGCTGAAGATCGACGGCCTCGTGCTCACCGTCGCCGACCCCGACACCGGCCAGGAGACCGAGATCCTCCACGGCAGCACCCTCGCGCTCGCCCAGGGCGAGGCGCTCGGCCTCGTGGGGGAGTCGGGATCGGGCAAGTCCATGACGCTGAAATGCATCCTCGGGATCGAGCCGGCCGGCGCGCGCGTGGAGGGATCCATCGCGCTCGACGGCACCGACCTCCTCACGGCCTCGGGGGAGCAACTCCGCCGCATCCGAGCGAACGATCTCGCGCTCATCGCCCAGAACCCACACGGGGCGCTCAACCCGGTGCTGACGGTGGGGCGCTTCCTCATCGAGGGGATGAGCGACGCCCGTTCGCTCGACCGCGGCGAGGCCCAGCGACGCGCCGCGGCCCTGCTCGCCGAAGTGGGGATCGAGGACACCGATCGCGTCCTCCGCTCGTATCCGCATCAGCTCTCCGGCGGCATGCTGCAGCGCGTCGTCATCGCCGGCGCGATCTCCGGCGAGCCGAAACTGCTGCTCGCGGACGAGCCGACGACCGCGCTCGACGTCACCACCCAGGCCGAGGTCGTGGCGATCCTCGACGAGAAGCGCCGCGAGCACGGACTCTCCATGATCTTCGTCACCCACGACCTCGACCTCGCCGCCGCGGTCTGCGACCGTCTCGCGGTGATGAAGGACGGCGCGATCCTCGAGATCGGCACGCCCGATGAGATCCGGGACCAGCCGAAGACCGACTACACCCGCGCCCTCATGGCCGCGCGGCCCATGCTGTATCCGGAGGGCGGGAGCGGCGGCACCCCGGAGCCCGACGGCACCGTCTCGGCGGAGGAGGCCGGCGCATGAACGACACCGCGATCATCGAGGCGCAGGGCCTCTCCCGCACCTTCCACCTCGGCCGCCGGATGAGCGTCGCCGCGCTCGACGACGTCTCCTGCGTGCTCCGAGCGGGGACCTGCCTCGCCGTCGTCGGCGAGTCCGGGTCGGGGAAGTCGACGCTGGCGCGCGTCATCGTGGGCCTCGAGTCGGCGGACGCCGGCACCGTGCGGATCGGCGACGCGGAAGTCACGCCGACGACGGCGAGGCGGCAGCTGCGCGAGCGCGCGAAGCTCGTGCAGATGGTCTTCCAGGACCCGCAGGGCTCGCTCAACCGTTCGCTCCCCGTCTCGGCGACGATCGACGAGATGCTGCGGGCGCACCGCCCCGATCTGGACCGAGCGGGTCGCCGTGCTCGCGTGCTCGAGCTCTTCGCCGAGGTCGGGCTGACGGAGCGCCACGCCGATGCGAAACCCGCGGCGCTCTCCGGCGGGCAGAAGCAGCGCGTGGCGATCGCCCGCGCGCTCGCCGCCGAGCCGCGGGTGATCGTCCTCGACGAGGCCGTCTCCGCACTCGACGTCTCCGTGCAGGCGCAGGTGCTCGATCTGCTCAAGCAACTGCGCGAGGAGCACGGACTCTCCTACCTCTTCATCACTCACGATCTCTCGGTCGTCCGCGACATCGCCGACGACGTCGTGGTGATGCGCAAGGGGAGGATCATCGAGCGCGGCACGGTCGGCGAGATCCTCGACGCGCCGCAGCAGCCCTACACGAAGCTGCTGATCGCGTCCGCGCCGCGCCCCGGTTGGAAGCCGCAGCGCGGGCTGCGCGCGGCCCTGCTGGAGGAGTGACCGCGATCCTCGCGCCCGCCGCCTCCGCGGCACCCCCACCGCCACTACGATCCGGAGAACCATCGACATGACTGACCATCACGGCCGACTGCACCTCGAGGTGACGGGCGACTCCCCGCGCGAGCTCGGACGCAGCCGCGGGCGCGCCCTGCGCGGGACGCTCGGCGAGGCGTACACGAGGTATGCGGAGCTCTTCCGGCTGCTCGGCGTCGGCGAGGAGGTCGAGCGCGACGGTGTCGAGCGCGTGCTCGCCGCGGTGGAGGGATGGCGGCCCGCGCTCGTGGAACAGCTCGCGGGCGTCGCCGAGGGAGCCGGGATCCCGCTCGAGCAGGTCGTCGCGCTCAACGCGCGCACGGAGCTGATCGCGCTCGGGCCGCGCGCCTCGAGCGAGTGCTCCACGGTGACCGCCGTCGTCGACGGCCGCCGTACCGGGGTGCAGACCTGGGACTGGCACGTGGAGCTCGACCGCTTCTGGCACACCCACACCGTGACGGGACATGGGCTGCGCCACGCGGGGCTCACCGAGCAGGGGATCCTCTCGAAGATCGGCGTCAACGAGGCCGGGCTCGCGCTGCACTTCAACATTCTCGGACACGCGGCCGACGGCCCGGACGGGGTGCCGATGCACCTGCTCTCGAGCACGGTGCTCTCGGAGTGCCGCACGGTCGACGAGGCCGTCGCACTCCTCCGAGAGGCACCGATCGCCTCCTCCTCGGCGTTCACGATGCTCGACGTCGAACGGGCCGTCTCCGTGGAGATGAGCCCGGTGGGGGTCTTCGAGATCACGGAGACGGACGGTTCCGTGCAGCGCACGAACCACTTCCAGGATGCGCAGCCGCTCGCGGGCCAGAAGCACGAGGTCTACGAGCCCGACTCCTCGGAGCGCCTCGCGCTCATCCGGGAGCGGCTCGCGCAGACGGCCCCGCAGGATCCCGCGGCGCTCGTGCGGCTGCTCCTGTCCGGCGCGGGCGAGCCCCCGCTCACCTGCGTCGCCGACATGTCGAAGACGTACGGGGAGCGCTGGGCGACCCTCGCGACGATCGTCACCGAGCCCGGGGCGCGCACGATCCGCATTCTCAACGGCATGCCCACCGAGGCGGAGACCGGAGCCTGGCGCACGCTGAGCGTGTGAGGGCGGGGCGCCGGGCTTCCGAGGTCCGGCGTCGGGGTGCCGGGCGTCTGGTGACGGCTTCGGGCCTCGGGCCTCGGGCCTTGGGCGTTGAGTGTCGGCCGTCGGGTGTCGAGTGTCGGCCGCCGGGCGCATCTCGACGTCGCGCCGCTGCCCCCCGCCGCTGCCGCCGCTGCCGCGGCCGCCGTCGCCGCTGCAGCCGTCGGGCCGATCCGTCGCAGATGCGGCTTCGGTGAGTCCGGATCCCGGGATCCGGACTCACCGAAGCCGCATCCCTGACGGAAGCGCCGGGGCGCGGGCGCTGAGAGCGGATGCGGTTCCGCGCCGCGTAGCCGCGACCCGAAGACCCGCCGCGAAGCCGCGACCCGAATCCCGCCGCTCAGCGCGCGACCGGCTCCCCGTCGACGTAGCTCGCCACGATCTCGGCGCTCGCCAGCGTCGTGGCGTCCATCTCGAGCGGGTCGGAGGCGAACACCGTGAACGCCGCGCGCGCCCCCGGCTCGATGCGACCCTCGTCGTCGGCGCCGATCGCGCGCGCCGCGTGGCTCGTGTAGCCCTCGAACGCCTGGCGCATCGTGAGGGCCTGCTCCGGCTGCACGGGGGCGAGCT
Source organism: Leucobacter allii (assembly GCF_022919155.1). Taxonomy (NCBI): domain Bacteria; kingdom Bacillati; phylum Actinomycetota; class Actinomycetes; order Micrococcales; family Microbacteriaceae; genus Leucobacter; species Leucobacter allii. Next base: position 2,786,702 of record NZ_CP095045.1, on the reverse strand, counting down.
CGGGGCGCGCGACGGGGCGGCGGAGGATGGACTCGGCCATCATCACGCGCGGGTCGTATGGCGTCACCGGCCAGTCGCTGCCCAGGGCCACGGTCGCGCCGCTCTCGCGGAGGTCGCGGCACCGCCAGCCGTGCGCGGCCCGCTCCTCGCCGAGCCGCACGGACCAGTTGTCGCTGCGATCGGCGCGCGTGTGCCGGGTGCCGTGGATGGGCTGCATGCTCGCCGCGACGCCGAGCTCCGCGAAGCGCGGCACCGTCTCGTCCGGGATCGTCTCGATGTGCTCGATGCGGTGCGCGGCGCGGCCGGCGAGCTCGTCGAGCGAGGCGATGGCGTCGAGCACGAAGGCGACCCCGCGGTCGCCGATCGCGTGGGTGGCCGTGGCGATCCCGCGCTCGGCGAAGAAGCGCAGCGCGCGCCGGTAGGCCTCCGGATCGGTCCAGATCGACGTGCGTCCCTGGCCGTAGCAGTCGGGCTCCGCGAGCCAGGCCGAGCCGTTGTCGACGGTGCCGTCGATCATGAACTTCACGCCGTCCACCCGCCAGCGCCGTCCGTGGAGACCCTGCAGCTCCGCGATCCCGGCGAGCGCCGCCTCGTCGGATCCCGGTGGCACCATCGGGGAGAACCGGAGCCTGAGCGGCAGTTCGCCCTGCGATTCGAGCAGCTCGAGCACCTCGCGGCTGCCGTCGTGGAAGTCCATGACGTGCGTGCCGGTGATGCCGGTCGCGGCCATGCCGGCGAGCACGGCCTCGAGGCGCTCGGCGCGATCCTCCAGGGACTCCGCGGGAATCCTCGCCAGCACGAGGTCCATCGCGGCGAGCTCGAGCAGGTAGCCCGTGGGTTCGCCGCGGTCGTCGACGCCCACCCGTGATTCGTCCGGGAAGGTCTCCCGGCCGGTCAGCCCCGCTGCCGCGATGCCGGCGCTGTTCACGACGGCCGAGTGGGCGTCGCGCATGCGGAGGAAGGCCGGGCGCCCGTCGGTCGCCTCGTCGAAGATGCGGCCGGTGAAGCCGGTTTCCGTGAAGATGTTGGGGTCGGTGCCCCACCCGAAGATCCAGCTGCCTGGCGCTGCGCTTGCTGCGGCCTCGGCGAGGCGCTCGCGCACCTCGTCGAGTCCGAGGTCCGTGAGCTGAACGCCGCGCGTGAGCTCGAGCCCGAAGACGATGTGGGTGTGACCGTCGACGAGTCCGGGGGTGACGGTGGCGCCGGGGAGCTCGTCGACGACGGTCGCCGGGCCGATGTGGCGCTGCAGCTCGCCTCGGGAGCCGAGCGCGAGGACACGGCCGTCACGGACGGCGATGGCCTGCGGGGCGCTGCCCGTCGCGGTCGTGGCGGCCGCGGCGGCGGTGCTCTCGGAAGAGAAGGCGTGCACGCGCTCGGCGATGATCACGCGGTCGGCGAGGATCTCGCGAGCGGTCGTCGCGGGGGCGTCTGGGCGGGCGGGGGACGTCATCGGGATCGGGGTCCTTCCGGGTCGTGGGCGTGGATGATCGGGGCCGGGGTGCGGGATCGGTGCGCGGCTCAGCGCGGGCCCGCGGCCGCGGCGGCCTCGTCGCGGACGGCGTCGCCGACGGCGATCGCCGTCGTGTTGCCCCGCTCGAGCTTCCGGTTGCGACGGGCGATCACGAAGAGCACGACGGCGAACAGGATGCTCGGGACCGTCACCGTGATGGCGTACTGCAGCGGCGTGAGCACGCCGACGAGCTGTCCGCCGACGAGCGGGCCGAAGGCGACGCCGGCGAGGTAGAAGCCGGACACGAGCACGCCGGTGCGCCCGGTGACGTCCATGATCGCGGCGAGGCCCGCGTACAGCACCAGGATCGCGCCGTACATCGCGCCCCAGACGAGGATCGCGACGGTGTAGGCGACCGGCGTGGTGCTCGTGACCATGACGAACTTCGTGAGCGTGCTCAGCGCGATGATGAGCACGAAGGACCAGCTGCGGCCGATCCAGCGCAGGGCGAGCGGAGCGAGCAGGGCGCCCACGAGACCGCCGAGCACCTTGCCGGAGAGCAGCGCGCTGTTGGTCTCCGGCGAGATCTGGGACTGCTGCGCGAGCACGCTGGTCATCGAGTAGACCATGTCCTCGGTGAGCGACCACAGCAGGATCGACGCGGCGAAGGCGAATGCCGCGCCGCCCATGGTGCGCCGCAGGCGCGCGTCGCCAGCGGAGGCGCCCGCGCCGGCGGCCGGGGCGGGCGCGAGGGCGCTCTCGGGCAGGTTCGGCAGCCCGCCGGCGAGGAGGAGGCCGACGACGCCCAGCGCCGCGATGACGACGAGCACGGAGCGGAGGTCGTTGTGGAAGAGCGGGGCGATCGCGAGCAGCGCCGACGCGCCCAGGCGGTTGATGATCATGATCGTGGTGACGGTCTTGTCGGGGTTCCGCGTGGAGGAGGCCGCGGCCGTTCCGGTCGCGATCATGATGCCCGCGCCGATCCCGCCGACGATGAGCCCGCCCATGACGGTCGGCACCGTGAGCACCGCTGAGGGGACGCCGTAGCCGATCACCATGAGCACGAGTCCGATGCGACCGAGCCTGGGGCGGTCGGCGCGTGCGATGAAGCGGTTCGTCACGAACATCGCGAGCGCCGAGCCGGCGGTCATGCCGGTCGTGAGCGCGCCGGCCGCGGCGATGTCGACCCCGAGATCCTGGACCATGGCGGCGATGAGCACGGGCACGAGGTTCGCGGCCATGAGCGCGAAGACCCAGGTGCCGACGAAGCCGAAGATCACCCGGCCGGTGAGCGCGGCGAGGCCGCTCGGCGCGGATGCGGGGGGAGCTGAGTTCACGGGGGACTCCTTTGTCGTGTGGGGGCGTGGCGGGGCGCCGATACGCGGCGCGGAACGATGCGGGAACGTTCCCGCATCGTGCGGGATCCCACTCTACGTCGCCGGAGCCCTCCGCGCAAAACGGGGCGACCCGGCCGGCTGCGTGAGCTGCTCGACCTCCTAGACTGTGGGCATGACAGGGGCCGGCGTGACGATCATCGACATCGCGCGGGCGCTCGGAATCTCCAAGACCGCGGTGTCCTCCGCCCTGCACGGCAGCGGCAGGGTCTCGGACGCGACGCGCGCACGCGTGCTCGCGCAGGCCGAGGCCATGGGGTACGTCTCGAATCGCGCCGCGCAACGGCTCCGGGGCGGGCAGCACGGGGCCATCGGGCTGCAGATCCCCCCGGACGTGCGCGAGCTCGCCTTCTACATGGAGTTCGCCTTCGGGGTCGCCGACGCCGCGGCCGAGGCGGGGAGCGACCTGCTCCTGCTCGCGGCCCCCGGGGCGAGCCGCCGCTCGCGCCCCGCGATCGACGGGCTGCTGTCCATCGATCCGACGCCCGAGCACTTCCCCCCGATGCTCGCGGGGCTCGGCGATGTGCCGGTCGTCGCCGTCGGCGAGTACCGCGGCCCCGAGCGCGAGCGGGTCACCGCCTGGATCGCCGCCGACCATCGCGGCCTCGTGCGCGAGGTGCTCGACGAGCTCGAGCGGCGCGGCGCCGGATCGCCCGCGCTCGTCGCGCTGCCGTCCGACCGCGAGCCGCTGTGGGCCAGCGACGTCACCGCGGGGTACTCCGAATGGTGCGCGGAGCGGGGCATCGATCCGCTCGTCCTCCGCTCCGAGATCGATGCGGACGCCGACGCGCTCGACGCGCTCCTCGAGCGGGCGGCCGCCGGGGGGCGCGACGGCATCGTCTGGGTGGCGCAGGGGTGGGTGCTCCGCGCGATCGCGGTCGAGGCCGTGCGCGGCGCCCAGCGCTTCGTCATGGCCACGATGGCCACCGAGCCGGCGTCCGCCCACCTCGTCGGCGTGGACCTGCGTCCCCGCGCGTACGGACGCGCCGCGGCGGCCCTGCTGCTGCGCGCGATCGATGGCGCGTCGGCACCGGGCGAGCACCTCGTGCACGAGGCGCGGCTCGTCGCGCCGCCCGTGCACTGAGCGCCCTCCCGTCGGCGCCGGGCTCCGGCTCCTCGCCCGCGCTCACCGCGAAGCCCGTGCACCCCGCGCACCCCGCGAAGCCCGTGCCGCCCGCGAAACCCTGTGAAGTGCGCGAGACCCCACGAAGCTCGCGAACCCCTACGTTCTTGACGGGGAATTTCGTAGGAGCTCGCGAGTTTCGTAGGGTCTCGCGATCCGGTGCCGGATCGGGTCGAGCGGGATCGGAGCGGGTTGAACGACACCGGGATCGGGATCGGGTCGAACGGGATCGGGATCAGGCCGGCCCGGCTCCCGCGAGCAGCTCGCGCACGCGCGGGATCACCTCCGCGCCGTAGAGGCCGATGCTCTCCATGAGCTGCGCGTGCGGCATGGTGCCGTTCGCGTACTTGAGATCGAAGCGGTCGGCGCCGAGCGTCGCGACGGTCTCCGCGATCCGCCGCGCGACGGTCTCGGGAGACCCGACGTAGAGCGAGCCCGCATCGGCCTCCTGCTCGAACTCCGCCCGCGTCGTCTCGGGCCAGCCGCGGTCGGCGCCGATCCGGTTCCGGTTCGCGGCGAAGTGCGGCCAGAGCTCGTCGCGCGCCCGGGCGTCGCTCGCGGCGATGTGGCCGGGGGAGTGCACACCGAGCGGCATCGGCGCGCCGCCGAGCTCCTCCTGCGCCTGCCGGTAGAGATTGGCGAACGGCAGGAACCTCGCCGGGGCGCCGCCGATGATGGCGAGCATCATGGGAATCCCGACCCGGACCGAGCGGAGCACGGACTGCGGGCTGCCGCCGACGCCGATCCACGCGCCCACGCCCCCGGGTCGCTCCGTCTTCGGGAACACCTCCTGCTCCACGAGCGGACTGCGGTGCCGCCCCGACCACGTCACCGGACCCTCGCCGCGGAGCCTCGCGAAGAGCTCGAGCTTCTCGGAGAACAGCGCGTCGTAGTCGGCGAGGTCGTAGCCGAAGAGCGGGAAGGACTCGGTGAAGGAGCCGCGCCCGAGAATGACCTCGGCGCGACCGGAGCTCACCGCGTCGAGCGTCGCGAAGCGCTCGTACACCCGCACGGGGTCGTCGCTCGAGAGCACGGTGACGCCCGTGCCGAGCAGGATCCGCTCGGTGCGCCCCGCGATGGCGGCGAGGGCGATCTCGGGCGAGCTCAGGGCGAAATCGTCGCGGTGATGCTCGCCGAGCGTGATCGCGTCGACGCCGAGCCCGTCTGCGAGAACGGCCTGTTCGACGACGTCGCGGATCACCTGGGCGTGGCTCGACCGGCCCCCGTCGGGAGCGAGGGTGACATCGCCGAAGGTGTCGAGGCCGAGGTGCACCGGGTGCGCGGGGGCGGCATCGCTCGGGCCGGAGGCTGCCGGGCCGGAGGTCGCCGGGCCGGTGGACACCGGGCCCGAGCCATCCCGTCCGTCGCCGGGGGTCGTGGAGGTTTCGCTCATACCCCCGTCAACCCCGGCGCGATCGCGGCTATTCCGCTCGCCTTCAGCGGATCCGCGCACGCTCCGCGCGTCCGCGCCGGCTCAGCGGGCTCGGGCGGAGACGAGGTAGCCGACGACCGCCCCGGCGGCGAAGAGGAGCGCGGGCCAGACCCAGAACCAGCCGAGGAAGAGCAGGCCGGCGGCCGCGGCGGCGAGCAGGAGCAGCTCGAACAGCGCCTGCGCGAAGCGGTCGACGCGCAGCACGGGCCGGGGCGAGAGGAAGAGCGCCCAGAGCAGTACGGCGAGCACGAGGACGCCGAGGCCGGTGAGGATCCCGGGGAACGGCAGCGGCCAGGCCAGGAAGCCCCACACGGTCACCGAAACGACGGCGAGGAGGTGGATGAGGCTGCGGATGAGCTGCAGGATCGGGCGCGCGGTCTCGGAGGCTTCGGTCACCCCTTCAGTCTACCGGCCCTGCGCCGGGCTCCCGCCCGGCACTTGCCTCGCATCGGACGAGGTCGGAACGTCTGGTGGTCCACCGCGGGGAACTCCAAGTGGTCCATTCAACATTGCTGCTTTACTGTCGATGAATAGACCAACATGCGCTGCGGGATCCCGGAGCGACGCCGTCCGACCGCCGTGAGGAGGAACCGTGCCCGCAGCCGAGTCGACGATGCCGACCGCCGCGCGCGGCGTCCGGATCCTCGACGACGTCGGAGGGTTCGCACCGCCCGGCCGGGTGAGCTGGGCCGGCGGCCGTTTCGCGCTCGGGGAGGGCAGCGCGCGAGCGGACCCCGAGCCCGAGCTCGACGGCTCCGGGCTCTGGATGATCCCCGGCCTCGTCGACGCCCATCTGCACGCCGGATGGCACGCCTTCGACGCCGCGGAGCGCGCGCGACTGGGCGCCGAGCGGACCCGTCGCGCGACCGCCGACGGCCTCGCCCGCACGCTCGCCTCCGGCGTCACGAGCATCCGCGACGCCGGCGGACTGGACGCCGGCCTGCTGGCCGGGATCCCGAGCACGCGCCGGCCGCGGACGCAGCGCTCCGAGCGGCCCCTCGGCCCCGAGGAGGCCGAGGCGGCCGGCGGCCTCGGGCCCGCCGTCGAGGCGGTGCTCGCCACCGGGGCGCCCTGGGTGAAGATCATCGCGACGCGCGGCGTCGCCGCCCCGCCCGAGCTCGCGCTCGATCCGATCTTCGCGCGCTCCGAGCTCGCCGACGCCGTGCGCCGCGCCGCCGCCGCGGGCGCCCGCGTCATGGTGCACGCGTGGGGCGGCCGGGCGATCGACGACGCCATCGCGGCGGGGGCGGCGAGCCTCGAGCACGGCATCTTCCTCACCGACGCGCAGGCGGCGGCGGCGGCCGAGGCCGGCCTCGTGCTGGTTCCGACACTGCGCATCTACCGGCTCGTGCAGCGCATGATCGCCGCCGGCGCGCTGCCGGCCGCGTTCCGCGCCCGCGTCGACGATGCCGTCGCCGCCCACCCCCGCGCCGTGCGCCGCGCGCGCGACGCGGGGCTCCCGATCGCGCTCGGCACCGATTACGGCACGCCGGAGCAGCACGGCACCGGGCGCCTCGAGTTCGACGCGCTCGTGGACGCCGGTCTCACCCCGGAGGAGGCGCTCATCGCCGCCACGCGCACGGGCGCGCGCATGCTCGCCGGCGCCGGCGCCCGGAGCGGCGCTCCGCGCGCGGACGAGCTCGCCGGCCGCATCGCGGACGGAGCCGACGCCGACGCCGTGATCCTGCGCCGCGACCCGAGAGAGCCGGGAGCGCTGAGCGCACCGGATGCGGTGGCGGCCGTGCTCCTGGACGGACGTCTCCTCGATCCCGCCGAGCTCGCCGATCCCGCCGAGCCCACCCCCGAATCCGCCCCCGAAAGGACGTTCCCGTGACCGCTTCACGCTCCCCGCGCCGCGCCGCGCTCGCCGTCGCCGCGCTCGTCGCGGCCCTCGCCCTCTCCGCCTGCGGCGGGAGCGCCGCGCCGAGCACGCCGAGTACCGACCCCGTCAGCGGCGGCACGCTCACCTTCGGCCGCGTCGCCTCCGCGAACGACCTCGATCTGCACCAGCAGATCACGGCGAACAACGCCTTCGCGATCGACAAGGTCTTCGAACCGCTCGTCGCATTCGACGAGCAGGGGGAGATCGGGCCCTGGCTCGCCGACTACGAGGTCAGCGACGACGGCCTCGAGTACGTCTTCACGCTGCGCGACGGCCTGCAGTTCTCGGACGGCTCCGACGTCGTCCCGGAGGACGTCGTCTTCTCGCTGAACCGCCACCTCGAGCTCGGCGGTCCGCTGCCGCTCGAAGCGCCCATCGCGTCGATCGAGGCGAGCGGGGACCGCGAGGTCACGATCGCGCTCAGCGGACCCTACACGCCCTTCCTCTCGGAGCTCGCGAGCTTCTCGAACGGCATCCTGCCCGCCGACTTCGGGGGCGCGAGCGAGGAGGAGTTCTTCGAGCGGCCCATCGGCACCGGCCCCTTCGCGGTCTCCGAATGGGATCCGAACGGGGACCTCGTGTTCGTGAAGAACACGCACTACTGGCAGGAGGGCAAGCCCTACCTCGATTCCCTCGTCTACCGCTTCGTCGCCGACGACACGCAGCTGCGGCAGCAGCTCCAGGCCGGCCAGATCGACGCGATCGACACGGTGCCGGCGACGAACGCCGCCGAGATCGGTGCGACCGGCGGCACCGTGCTCTCCGAGACGCCCGGGTGGTCCACCGAGCAGGTGTTCTTCAACACCCAGCGCGAGGAGTTCGCGGACGTGCACGTCCGCCGCGCGATCGCGCAGGCCCTCGACCGCGACGGCATCACGGAGGCGACCACCTTCGGCACCGCCGAGGTCGCGAACGCGCTGCTGCCCCCGACGATCACGTATTCGGCCGACGACTCGGTGGAGGCGCTCGAGTACGATCCGGAGGCCGCGCGGGCCGAGCTCGCCGAGTCCGCGTACCCCGACGGCTTCGAGGTCACGCTGCTCATCGCGAGCGGCAACGCCCAGCGCGCGCAGATCGCGCAGATCGTCCAGGAGTCGCTCGCGAAGATCGGCATCACGGTGGAGATCGAGCAGCTCGACATCGCGGTGTTCCGCGAGCGCTTCTTCGCGTACGACTTCGACTTCATGCTCAACAGCGGCCAGTCGGACGCGCCCGACCCGAACGGCTTCATCACCTTCCAGGCCGATCCCGAGGGCTTCAGCAAGTCGTACTGGACCCACTACACGAACGAGCGTGTCACCGAGCTCATGCACGAGGGGCGCACGACGCCCGCGGGCGCGGGGCGCGAGGCGATCTACGGGGAGATCCAGCAGATCCTCGCCGACGAGGTGCCCTACATCCCGCTCTTCTTCCCCGCGAATCTCAAGGCGACGAGCGAGGCGGTGCAGGGCTTCGCGGTGCTTCCGAACGGCAGCGTCCGCTTCCAGGACGTCTGGCTGTCCGAGGGCGCATAGCCCGCGGCCCGCGGATCCCGGACGGATCCGAGGGCCGCGGGCCGCGGGTAGGGTGAGTGCGTGGTGAGGCGAGCGGCGGCGGCGGCGGGACGCGCGCTCGCGCGCGTCGTGCCCGTCGTCCTCGGCGTGGTCATCGCGGTGTTCTTCCTCCTCCGGCTCGTCCCCGGCGACCCTGCGGCCATGATCCTCGGGGAGCGGGCGACGCCCGAGGCGCTCGCCGCGCTCCGGGCCGAGCTGGGCCTCGACCAGCCGCTGTGGCGGCAGTTCTCGGACTTCCTGTGGGGCGTCCTCACCCGCTTCGATACGGGGGACTCGCTCGTCTCCGGCGTCCCGACGCGCGAACTGATCCTCGCGAAGGCGCCGATCAGCCTCGGGATCGTGGTCTTCGCGGTGGGGCTCGCCGTCGTCATCGCGGTGCCGCTCGCGCTCGCGGCGGCGCTCCGCAAGGACGGCTGGGCCGATCACGTCGTGCGCGTGCTCCCCGCGGTCTTCATGGGCATGCCGCTGTTCTGGATCGGGCTCCTGCTCATCATCGTGTTCGCGGTGCAGCTGCAGTGGCTCCCGGTCGGGGGCGTCGGATCGGGGCCGGGCGAGCCGCTGCGGAGCCTCGTGCTGCCCGCGCTCGCCGTGGCGCTCGGCCTCGCGCCGCCGCTCGTGCGCTCGCTGCGCGCGCAGCTGCTCGAGGTGCTGCAGTCCGATTTCGTCACGACGCTCCGAGCGGCCCGGATCCCCGAGCGCACCATCATCTGGCGCCACGTGGTCCGCGGCGCTGCGCTCCCGGCGCTCACGCTGCTGAGCGTGAACACCGCGTACCTCATCGGGGGCACGCTCGTCGTGGAGCAGGTGTTCGGCATCAACGGCCTCGGCACCCTGCTCTTCCAATCGATCGGCAGCCGGGACTTCCCCGTGGTGCAGGGGATCGCCCTCGCCTGCGCGCTGCTCGTCGTGCTGGTCACGGGACTCGCGGGGGCCGCGTCGGCGGCGCTGGATCCGCGGCTGCGCCGCGCCGGATCCGCGGACCCGCGCCGCCGCGCCGGGGCGGCGCGATGAGGGTGCTCGCGCGCATGCGCGCCTCCTCGACGTTCGTGTCAGGGACGATCCTGACGGCCGCGATCCTGCTCATCGCCGCGCTCGCGCCGATCCTCGCGCCGTACCCGCCGAACGCCCAGCGGCTCACCGGCGGCCTGCTGCCGCCGTCGCCCGAGCACTGGCTGGGCACCGATCAGCTCGGCCGCGACGTGCTCTCCCGCCTGCTCCTCGCGGCGCAGACGGATCTCGGCATCGCGGCGGCGGCCGCGATCGCGCCCTTCGCGATCGGGGTGACGGTCGGGCTCGTCTCCGGATACTTCGGCGGCGCCGTCGACTGGACGATCTCCCGCGTCACGGACACGGTCATCGCCTTCCCGTTCTACGTGATCGTCATCGCGCTCGTGTTCGCCGTCGGCGCGGGGGCGCCCGGCATCGTGGTCGCCTTCGCGCTCGTCGGGTGGGTCGGCTACGCCCGCGTGCTGCGCGCCATGACGGCGGCGCTGCGCGACGCCGGCTGGGTGCGCGCGGCGCGCGGCGGCGGCCTCTCCCACGCGCGGGTGCTCCTGCGGCACATCCTCCCGAACGTGCTGCCGCAGGCCGTCGTGCTGCTCGCCACCGAGATCGTGCTCATCATGGTCGCCATCGTCACGCTCGGCTACCTCGGGCTCGGGATCCAGCCGCCGACCCCCGATTGGGGCACGATGATCTCCGACGCCCAGCCCTTCGTGACGAGCCACTGGTGGCTCGCCGCCGTGCCGGGCCTCGCGGTCGTGCTCGTCGGCGTCGCGCTCTCGCTCCTCGGCGACGGGATCGGCGATGTGCTGCGGGTCGGCGCGCCCGCACCGCGCACCCGCCGCGGGCGCGTGCGCAGCGGCCCCCGGGATCGCCGGCTCCGGGGAAGCCGGGGCGGCCGCTCCGGGGGCGGGGCGCCGGGCGCGGCCCACGGGGCACCGGGCGCGGTCCGCGGAGCGACGAGCGCGGCGCCCGCACTGGGGGCGGCACCCGCACCGGGGGCGGTGCGGGTGCGCGGGCTCCGGATCACGGCCGAGCGGCCCGGGGCGCTCGTCGACGGCATCGATCTCGACGCGGCGCCCGGCGAAGCGCTCGGCATCGTCGGGGAGTCGGGATCGGGGAAGAGCCTGACGCTGCGCGCCCTGCTCGGCATGCCGCCGGGCGGCACGCGCGTCGCCGCCGACGAGCTCAGCATCGGCGGCCGCGTCGGCATGGTGTTCCAGGATCCGATGACCGCGCTCGACCCCCTCACCCGGGTCGGGGTCCAACTCCGAGAGGCCGTCGACGCTGGACCGTACAGCGGCCCGGACCGCGGGGCGCGCGTGCGCGAGCTGCTCGCGCAGGTGGAGCTGCGGGACGCTGAGCGCATCGCGCGCTCCTACCCCCACGAGCTCTCGGGCGGCCAGCGCCAGCGCATCGTCATCGCGATGGCCCTCGCCGGGGACCCGGCGGTGCTGCTCTGCGACGAGCCGACGACCGCCCTCGACGTGACCGTGCAGCGCCAGGTGCTCGACCTCCTCGACGGGCTGCGCCGCCGCCGAGGCATCACGCTCGTGCTCGTCAGCCACGACCTCGCGGTGGTCGCGGGGACCTGCGCGCGCATCGTGGTCATGCGCGACGGCCGGATCGTCGAATCGGGGAAGACCGCCCGCGTGGTGCGGCAGGCGCGCGACCCCTACACCCGCGCGCTTCTCGACGCCGTGCCGGTGCTGCCGGATCCGGCGCCGCCCCGGCCCGTGCCGGGCGAGCCCGAGGGCGCCGCGCCGGTGGCGTCGGGGCCGGTGCGCTCCGGGGCGGCGGCGGATCCCGCTCCGGGCGCCGCGCCGGCGCCGGTCGCCGAGGCGCCGGCACTGCTCGAGGCGCGCGGAGTCGCCGTCCGCTACGGGGAGCGCACCGCGGTCGCCGACGTGTCCTTCGCCCTGCCGCGCGGCGGGGCTCTGGGCGTGGTCGGGGAATCCGGCTCGGGCAAGACGAGCCTCGCGCACGCGCTCGTCGGCGTCCTCGCCACCGCGGGCGGCGAGATCCGCCTCGCGGGCGCGCCGCTGCCCGCTCGGCGCAGCCGGGCGCAGCTGCGCCGCATCCAACTCGTGCCGCAGGATCCGGCCTCGACGCTCAACCCGCGGCTGAGCGTCGGCGCCGCGCTCGGCGAGCTGCTGCGCGTGCACGGGACCGGCCGCGGCGCGGCGGATCCGCGAGCGGCGGTGCGCGACCGGATCTCGGAGCTACTCGGGCTCGTCGGGCTCGCCCCGGAGATCGCCCGTGCGTTCCCGAACGAGCTCTCCGGCGGGCAGCGCCAGCGGGTCGCGCTCGCCCGTGCGCTCGCGGTCTCGCCTGAGGTGCTCGTCGCCGACGAGCCGACGAGCGCGCTCGACGTCTCCGTCCAGGCCGGAGTCGTCGACCTGCTCCGCAGGCTCCAGCGGGAGCTCGGGCTCGGGCTCGTCTTCGTCTCGCACGACCTCGCCGTGGTGCACGAGCTGTGCGACCGCGTGCTCCTCATGCGCGAGGGCCGGGTCGTCGAGCAGGCCGGCGCCGAGTTCTTCCGCGCCCCGCGGAGCGCCTACGGGCGCGAGCTGCTGAGCGCCGTCCCGCGCATGCCCCGCGGCTGATCGCGCCGCCGCGCTGGCAGCCCATGACGCGCGCGACCGCGTCGGACCCTCCCCGTGCGCCCGCGGTGATTGGTACGCTCGAGGCACGGGTGCACCTCGCGCGCGAGCGGTGCCGCATCCGCGGCGCCCCGGCACGAGGCGCGCGGAGGATCGAGCACCGAGAGGAGACACGCGATGGACGGCATCATGAACTGGCTCGACCGACTGGTCGACGGCTCGCTCGTCGCCGGCGGCGTCTTCCTCATCATCGGCATCGTCGGGGGACTGCTCCTGCTCGTCTCGCTCGTGCTCGACGGCATCTTCGACGCCTTCGACTTCGGGGACGGCCCGCTCAGCCTCACGACGATCGCCGCCTTCGCCGCGATCTTCGGCTTCACGGCGTTCGCGAGCGTCGGCGCCGGCATGTCGACCTCGATCGCGGCCGTGCTCGGCGCGCTCGCCGGCCTCATCGGTGCGGCGGCCGCCTGGTGGCTCTCCCGCTTCATCCGGAGCGCGGAGTCGAACACCTCGGTCAGCGGCGACGAGCTGGTGGGGTCCATCGGCGCCGTCGTGCTCGCGATCCCCGAGAACGGGCTCGGGGAGGTCGCCGTCACGCGGCACGGCGAGCGGATCTCGCTCGCGGCGTCGGCCGACACCGCCATCGCGCGTGGCACCGCGGTGCGCGTCGTCCAGACGATCACCTCCACCTCCGTGCGGGTCGAGCCGGCCGCGTCCGCGCCGCCGGCGGAGGCGCCGCCCACCACCCCCTAACCCCACAGGACCGAACCCCAGGGAGACTGCATGTTCCTCGCAAGCCCGGCGATCGTCGGCATCTTCGGCGCGGTGATCGCGCTGGTGCTCGTCGCACTCGTCATCATCAAGCGCTACCGCATCGCCAAGCCAGACGAGGCGATCATCGTGACGGGGGGCAAGGGCAAGGAGATCGTCGACGCCGCGGGCAATCGCAGCCGCGACCTCTCCGGGCAGAAGGTCGTCACGGGCGGCGGCGTCTTCGTCGTGCCGTTCGTGCAGAAGTCCTTCACCATCTCCCTGCGCTCGCGCCGCCTCTCCATCACCACCGAGGCGCAGACGACGGACGGCATCACCATCCAGGCTCAGGCCGTCGCCGTCGTGAAGGTCGGGGGGACGCAGGAGATGATCCGCGCGGCCGCGCAGCGATTCCTCTCCAACTCCGATGAGATCGACGAGTCCACGCAGGAGGTGCTCTCGGGCTCGCTGCGCTCCATCATCGGCGGCCTCACCGTGCTGCAGATCATCCGCGATCGCGCCGTCGTCGCGCAGAGCGTGCTCGAGGCCGCGGAGGAGGCGCTCACGAAGCAGGGGCTCGTGGTCGACACCCTCCAGATCCAGGAGATCCGGGACGGCGCCGACTACATCACGAACATCGGCCGACCGGAGGCCGCGAAGGTGCGCCAGGCCGCCGACATCGCCGAGACGAACGCCTACCAGGCCTCGCAGGAGGCGAAGATCGCCGCCGAGCAGGTGCTCGTCGACCGCAATCGGGAGCTCAAGCTGCGCCAGGCCGCCGTGCAGGTGGAGACGGACAAGGCGACGGCCCAGGCCTCCGCGGCCGAGCCGCTCGAGCAGGCGATCCAGCAGCAGGCCATCGTCGAGCAGCAGCAGATCACCGCGCAGCGCGAGGTCGCGCTGAAGACCGAGCAGCTGAACGCGGACGTGCGCGCGGTCGCGGAGGCCGAGGCGTACCGGGTCGAGGCGCTGGCGAAGGCCGAGGCCTCGGCCGCCGTCTCCGCCGCCGAGGGCCGCGCGAAGGCCGTGGAGCGCGAGGGCCTCGCGAGCCGCGCCGCGCGCATCGCGGCGTCCGAGGCGCTCGAGGCCGAGGGGCGCGCCGAGGCGGCCGCGCTCGAGGCGAAGGGCACCGCCGAGGCCGCGGCGATCGATGCCCGTGCCCGCGCGCTCGAGACGCAGTCCCAGGCGGTGCTCGCGCAGGAGCTCATCCACCTGCTCCCCGAGATCGCGGGCGAGTACGCCCAGGCGATCGGCGCGATCGACAATATGACCGTCGTCTCGGCCGACGGCACCTCGAAGGTCGCGGGCGACGCGATGGGCAACATCAAGGGTCTGCTCGAGATGGCGCGCGAGACCGTCGGCGTGGACCTCGTCGGCATGCTCAACGGGGTGGTCGCCGGAGGGGCGGCCGGCGCGGCCGCGGGACGCGCCGCGCAGGCGGGCGGTCGCCGCGACGACGCGATCGAGGCCGCCGACGCGGCGTCGCGGGGCGTCGCCGACGCCGCCGCCCACGCCGCGGATGAGGCGTCCGACGCCGCGCACGCGGCCGCCAGGGCCGCGGAATCGGCCGCGCGGACCGCCGCCGACGCGGCGCAGCAGGCCGGCGACACCGTGGCGGACGGCGCGCGCGGTGCGGCGGCGGCACCGTCGCAGCAGGCAGAATAGGGGCATGCCCTCCCGCACCCCCCACTCGATGACGGCGGAGGTCGAGTCCCTGCTCGGCCCCGCTCCGGCGAGCCTCGCGCAGCCGGAGGTCGTGGTACTGCGGTTCCGGCGCCACGGCATCCGGCTCGTGCCGCCGCTCGTCGTGCTCGTCGCGATCGCCGCAGCGGCCGGGTACTGGGTCGGTGCGCTTCCGGCGATCTGGATGAATCTGCTGGCGGGGGCCGGGGCGATCCTCCTCGGCTTCGGCCTCGGGGTCGTCCCGGTGCTCGGCTGGCTCGCCCGGCGCACGACGGTCACCAGCCGCCGGGTGATCGTGCGTCGGGGCCTCCTCGCGCGGCACCGGTCCGAGCTCGCACTCTCCCGGGTGCGCGAGGTGCGGTCGCGGCGCGGCCTCGGGCAGCGGATGCGGGGCAGCGGCGACATCGAGCTCCTCCACGGCGCGGAATCGCTGCGGCTGGAGGACGTCCCTGGCGCGGAGCGCGTCGGCGATGCGCTGCAGGAGCTCATGGAGCGCAACTACGAGCACGCCACGCGAGCGCAGCTGCAGTACGGCGGTGCGCCGGGCCCGCAGGCGCCCGGACAGGCCGGACGGCCGTCCGCCGGGGATCCCGGCGCGAGCTTCTGGTAGCCCCCGCGACCGCCATCGGCGGCCCGCGGCGGTCCGTCACTCAGCTCGTGCGGGCGATGAGCACGTCGATGAGCTTCCCCGCGAGGTGCACGAGATGCTCGATCTCGTTCTCGTCGCGCTCGATCCACCGGTACTCCGGCTCGCCGACGGGCACGAAGTTCTCGTGGCGCTCCCACACCATGAGCGTGCGATCGGCGCCGAGGACGTACTGCTGCCACCAGATCTGCCTGAGGTAGTTGCGGGGGATGGAACGCCAGACCTTGTTGGTGGTCTTGATCTCCGCCAGCAGGATCGTCCCGTCCTCGCGGCAGCTCAGGCCGTCGGGCGTGGCGAGGTGGCGCAGGTCGCCCTCGGCGTGGAACAGCGCCTGGCTCGGGTCGATGCGGTGCTCGCGCTGCACCCACGCGGCGATCTCGGGCTCGCGGGCCTTGCCGTGATCGGTGTAGGCGTTCCCGCCGAAGCGGCTGCCGTGCAGCTTCTCGTGCGCCGCCGCCTCGATCGAACGCGGGGTGGAGAGCTTCGCGACATCCGTCGCGGTGATCCCGCGGGCCCTCGCCCGCATCCAGGCCATGCGATCGGTTCCGTCGGTGACCATGCGCGTGAGGTGGGGAGCGAGCAGTTCGGGCACGGATCCAGTCTCCCACGAACGCATCGCGGGGCGCCGCCGTGCGCTCCGGCGCGGCGGGCATCGCGCCGGAGGCGGTGAGTGCACGCATGGCATCACTGCACGGAGTTCGATGTTTTATAGCACGCCGCGAGCGGGACGGCGCCCCGCGGAGCAGTGAATCGGCTGTGAGTCCCGACGGTCCGGATCGGCGGTGCGCGAGGGGCGGGTGCGCCGTTTCCCGCGTGGTTCCGCGGAGCGGCGGCGGGAACGCCCCGTCGGGACCGCCCGCGCACGCCGGACGGGCTCCGACTCCGCACCGCGGAGTACATGCATTCCTCGGAGCGTGCCACTATGCTCGCTATGAAATTAGCCAGCTCCCTCGGGCGATGAGCCCGGGGGAGCTGGGCCAGTGAGGGGCGCGAGCGTTCGGTGCGCACATCCGTGTGCGTCGTCGCAGCGCTCGGGGGAGAGGAACGCCGAGGCGATTATGGAATCACACGCTCTGCAACGCGCCGACGGGGGCAAGATCCGCGCCCTCGTGGTGGATGACGAGGAGTCGATCACTCAGCTCGTCGCGATGGCCCTGCGCTACGAGGGCTGGGAGGTGGACACCGCCGCGAGCGGGCAGGAGGCGCTCGAGAAGATGCGCGCCTTCGAGCCCGACGTCGCGGTGCTCGACATCATGCTCCCCGACTTCGACGGCATGCAGCTGCTCGCCCGCATCCGCGCCGCCGGGGAGATGTTCCCCGTGCTCTTCCTCACCGCGCTCGACTCCGTCGAGGACCGGGTCAACGGGCTCACGGCGGGCGGCGACGACTACGTCGTCAAGCCGTTCAGCCTCGAGGAGCTCATCGCGCGCCTGCGCGGACTCGTGCGGCGCTCGCAGCTCACGCTCGCCGAGCAACCCGACCCGGTGCTGCGCGTCGGCGACCTGCAGCTCAACGAGGACAGCTACGAGGTCGAGCGCGCCGGCGAGGCGATCACCGTGACCAATACGGAGTTCGAGCTGCTGCGCTACCTCATGCGCAACCCGAACCGGGTGCTCTCCAAGGCGCAGATCCTCGACCGGGTGTGGGCCTACGACTTCACCGGCAAGTCCACCGTCGTCGAGCTCTACATCTCGTACCTGCGCAAGAAGATCGATTCGGGCCGGGACCCGATGCTCCATACGGTGCGCGGCGCCGGCTACATGCTCAAGTCGGCCGTCTGAGGGGCGAAGCGCGGGCGTTTGGGGGCGGGGCGGAGCTGTGGTAGGCTCTCTCCCGGCCCCAGACCGCCGGTACGGATCCCCTCGGGATCCCGGAACGTCCGCTCACGCGGAGACCAGCGCAGGTACGAATTTCCTTGAGCGACGGATCCCGATCCCGAACCCACTGAAGCTCCGTGCGTGCGCGCCGGAGCTTCTTCTCGTTTCCAGGGGAGGCTCCGAGCGGCACGGCCCCCGAGCGGCACCCGCCGCCCGGGTTCGACAAGCTAGGGAGCGCCATGGCTACGAAGGACGCTACGGTCGCCGATCTTCAGCAGCAGTTTGAAGAGTCGTCCGCCGTTCTGCTGACTGAGTACCGCGGTCTCACGGTTGCCGAGCTGCGGACTCTCCGCAACTCCATCCGCGAGCACGCGACGTACGCTGTGGCGAAGAACACGCTGACCAAGATTGCGGCCAACAACGCCGGGATCACCGCATTCGATGACGAGCTCGCCGGTCCTTCGGCGCTCGCCTTCGTGCACGGTGACACCGTCGCGGTCGCCAAGGCTCTGCGCGACTTCGCCAAGGCAAACCCTCTTTTGGTGGTGAAGGCTGGCTACTTCGATGGCAAGCCCCTGACCGCCGCTGAGGTAGGCAAGCTCGCCGATCTCGAGAGCCGCGAGGTGCTGCTGGCCAAGGCCGCCGGCGCCATGCAGGCTGCTCTGGTCGGAGCTGCACAGCTGTTCAACGCTCTGCCCGCCAAGGCCGCACGCGGCTTCGGCGCGCTGCAGGAGAAGCAGGACGCGTAAGGATCGGCCCCGGCCGAACCGACACATCGAACACCCGCCCGTCGCTGCGCGCCGGGCACACATCAAGGAGATACACAATGGCTAAGCTTTCCACCGAGGAGCTGCTCGAGCAGTTCAAGGAGCTCACCCTCATCGAGCTGTCCGAGTTCGTCAAGGCGTTCGAGGAGACCTTCGACGTCTCCGCCGCCGCCCCCGTCGCGGTCGCCGCGGCCCCCGCTGCCGGCGGCGCCGCCGAGGCCGTCGAGGAGAAGGACGAGTTCGACGTCGTCCTCGAGTCGGCCGGCGACAAGAAGATCCAGGTCATCAAGGTCGTGCGCGAGCTGACCGGCCTGGGCCTGGGCGAGGCGAAGGCTCTCGTCGAGGAGGCTCCGAAGAACGTCCTCGAGGGCGCGAAGAAGGAGGCCGCCGAGGAGGCGAAGGCCAAGCTCGAGGAGGCTGGCGCGGGCGTCAAGCTCGTCTAAGTCTCACGGTTCGCGTTTCGCGGATTCGGGGCGGGATCACCTTCGGGGATCCCGCCCTTTCGCGTGCGGTGGCGGATGTCGGGGGAACCTGCTACCGTGGTCCGGCTGCACCGCTCCGTCGGCCCGATCCGCCTGGGATGACAGAGTCGTTCGCGGGGCAGCGACGAAAGGAATCTCGTGGCGCTCATCTCGCTGACTCTGCGGCTCGGCAAGCGGTACTGGCCGTTCATCGCCGCCGTGCTGGTGCTCCAGCTGCTCTCCACCATCGCCGCGCTCTGGCTGCCAAGCCTGAACGCGCAGATCATCGACGACGGCATCGCCCAGGGCGACACCGACTTCATCTGGCGCACGGGCGGGGTCATGCTCGTCGTCTCCCTCGGCCAGGTCGTCACCGCCGTCGCCGCCGTGTACTTCGGCGCGCGCGCCGCCATGGGCATCGGTCGTGACCTCCGGCGGGAGGTCTATCGCAAGGTCGACTCGCTCTCCATGCTCGAGGCCACGCGCTTCGGCGCCGGCACGCTCATCACCCGCGGCACGAACGACGTGCAGCAGGTGCAGATGCTCGTCATGATGACCCTGAACTTCATGGTGACCGCGCCGATCATGGCGATCGGCGGCATCATCATGGCGCTCCGCGAGGACGCGGGGATGTCCTGGCTCGTCTGGGCCTCGGTCGCGCTCCTCGCCGTGATCGTCAGCTTCCTCGTCTGGCTGCTGCTGCCGCTCTTCCGCACCATGCAGACCCGCGTCGACGCGATCAACGGGGTGCTGCGCGAGCAGATCATGGGCATGCGCGTCGTGCGCGCCTTCGTGCGCGAGGACTTCGAGGCGGGGCGCTACGCCGAGGCCAACCGGAACATCACCGAGGTATCGGTGAAGGTGGGCAACATCTTCGTGCTCATGTTCCCGGTCATCATGATGGTGCTCCACATCGCGACCGGGGCCGTGCTGTGGTTCGGCGGTCACCGCGTCGACGCGGGCATCGTCGAGGTCGGTTCGCTCACCGCCTTCCTGCAGTACCTGCTGCAGATCCTCATGGCCGTGATGATGGGCGTCTTCATGACGATGATGATCCCGCGCGCGGTCGTCTGCGCCGAGCGCATCAGAGAACTGCTCGACACCGAATCGAGCCTCGTGTTCCCCGAGACGGCGGGCGTGCCGACGCCCGCTGCCGGCCGCGTCGAGTTCTCCGGGGTCACCTTCGGCTTCCCCGGGGCGGAGCAGCCGGTGATCCGCAACGCGAGCTTCTCGGCGGAGCCGGGACGGACCACGGCGATCATCGGCTCGACGGGCGCGGGGAAGACCGTGCTCCTCAACCTCATGCTGCGCCTCTACGACCCGCAGGAGGGCTCGATCACCGTCGACGGCGCCCCCGTGTCCGCGCTCACGCGCGAGCAGCTCGCCACCACGATGAGCCTCGTGCCGCAGCGTCCGTACCTGTTCTCGGGCACGATCGGCTCGAACCTGCGCTTCGGCCGCACCGGGGCGAGCGACGAGGAGCTGTGGACGGCGCTCCGCGTCGCGCAGGGCGAGCACTTCGTGCGCGAGAAGGAGCGCGGCCTCGAGGAACCCGTGGCGCAGGGCGGCACGAGCGTCTCCGGCGGCCAGCGGCAGCGCCTGTCGATCGCCCGGGCGCTCGTGGCGAAGCCGCTCGTCTACCTCTTCGACGACTCGTTCTCGGCGCTCGACGTCGCGACGGACGCGCGGCTGCGCGCCGCGCTGCCCGAGGCCACGGCGGGCGCGACCCGCATCATTGTCGCCCAGCGCGTGTCGACGATCGTCGACGCCGACCAGATCCTCGTCATCGAGGGCGGTGAGATCGTCGGACGCGGCACGCACGCGGAGCTGCTCGACGGGAACGCCGTGTACCAGGAGATCGTCCGATCGCAGCTCGAGGAAGCGGAGGCCGTCTGATGGCGCGCACGAAGAAGGACGCGGAGGCCCCGGCGGCCGAGGCTTTCGAACTCCCCGACGACTACCAGCCGGACGGGGACGACTGGTTCGGCGGGCAGCCGGCGAAGAAGGCGAAGCACTTCTGGCCGGCCGCGAAGCGCCTCATCGGGCTGCTCGCCCCCGAGAAGTGGCTCTTCTCGTTCGTCGTGCTGCTCGTCGTCGGTTCCGTGGTGCTCACGGTCATCGCGCCGAAGGTGCTCGGCCAGGCCATGGACGTGATCTTCGACGGCATCCTCGGCGCCCAGCTGCCGGCCGGGGCCTCGCTCGAGGACGTCATCGCGGCCTCGCGGGCCTCGGGGCAGGACCAGTTCGCCGACGTGCTCGCGGGCTCGGGCGTCGTTCCGGGCGAGGGCATCGACTTCGGGCTGCTCGGCCGGCTGATCCTCACCGTCCTCGCCCTCTACCTCGTCGCCTCCTTCCTGATGTGGCTGCAGGGCTACATCCTCAACAAGCTCGTCATGCGCATCGTCTACACCCTGCGGCAGGACATCGAGGACAAGCTCAACCGCCTGCCGCTGAGCTACTTCGACAGCCGGCAGCGCGGCGATGTGCTCTCCCGCGTCACCAACGACGTCGACAACATCCAGCAGGCGCTCCAGCAGGCGTTCTCGCAGCTGGTGCAGTCGCTGCTCACGGTGATCGGGATCGCGGCGATGATGTTCGTCGTCTCCTGGCAGCTGGCGCTCCTCGCGCTCATCGCCCTGCCGCTGTCCGGCATCATCGCCGGCGTGGTGGGCGTCCGCGCGCAGAAGCTCTTCGTCGCGCAGTGGAAGCATACGGGAGAGCTCAACGGCCACATCGAGGAGTCGTTCACCGGGCACGAGCTCGTGCGCATCTTCAACCGCGACGCCGAGATGGTCGAGGAGTTCGACCGTCGCAACGAGGGGCTCTTCGACGCCTCCTACAAGGCGCAGGCGCTCTCCGGCACGATCATGCCGGCGATGCAGTTCGTGCAGTACCTGAGCTACGTGCTCATCGCCGTCGTCGGCGCGCTGCGGGTGACGGCCGGGCAGATGACCCTCGGCGATGTCACGGCGTTCATCCAGTACTCCCGGGAGTTCTCGCAGCCCATCGGCGAGATGGCCGGCATGGCGAACATGCTGCAGTCGGGCGTCGCCTCGGCGGAGCGCACCTTCGAGCTGCTCGACGCCGAGGAGCAGGATCCCGACACCGCGACGGACGCGCTGCCGGCGCGCACCGACGGGCATGTGACCTTCGAGGACGTCTCCTTCAGCTACGTCCCCGAGCAGCCCCTCATCGAGGGGCTCTCGCTCGAGGCCTCGCCGGGGCACACGGTCGCCATCGTCGGGCCCACCGGGGCGGGGAAGACGACCCTCGTCAACCTCGTGATGCGCTTCTACGAGCTCGACGGCGGCCGGATCCTGCTCGACGGGGTCGACATCACTCGGCTCTCGCGCGCCGAGCTGCGCAGCCAGGTCGGCATGGTGCTGCAGGACGCCTGGCTCTTCGACGGGACCATCAGGGAGAACATCCGCTACGGACGCCTCGACGCGAGCGACGACGAGGTCGTCGCCGCGGCGCAGGCGACGATGGTCGACCGCTTCGTGCGCCAGCTCCCCGACGGCTACGACACCGTCATCGAGGAGAACGCCTCCTCGCTCTCCGCGGGGGAGCGGCAGCTGCTCACGATCGCCCGCGCGTTCATCGCGAACCCGTCGCTGCTGATCCTCGACGAGGCCACCTCCTCGGTCGACACGCGCACGGAGGTGCTCGTGCAGCAGGCGATGCGGGCCCTCCGTCAGGATCGCACCTCCTTCGTCATCGCGCACCGGCTCTCCACGATCCGTGACGCCGACACGATCCTCATGATGGAGAACGGCAGCATCGTCGAGCAGGGCTCCCACGCCGAACTGCTCGCCAGGCGCGGCGCCTACTACGCCCTCTACCAGGCCCAGTTCGCCGGGGAGGACGCGGAGGAGCTCGCGGAGATCGCGGCGGACCCGGTGACCGCGGCGGCACCGGCGACGGCCGCGACGCCGGTGGTCGGGCCGGGCGACACCGGGCCCGCTCCGACGCCGGCGTAAGCGGTGGCCTCGGAGGGCTTCGAGCGCTTCCCGCTGCGCGGGGCGCGGGCCGCCGCGGGCGGGAGGCGCGATTCGAGCCTCAGCCGCGCCGGTGCGCTCGTCCTCGCCGTCTGTATCGGCGTCGGCGCGATCCTCTTCGCGAGACGCTCGGCGGCCGCGGGGGAGACCGTGCAGGCCTGGAGCGGGCTCATCGGCGGGGCGTGCCTCGCGCTCCTCTGCATCGGCGTCGCGCCGCAGGCGCCGCCGCGGGCCCGTTTCCGCTACCTGAATCAGCTCGTCATGACCCGCGCCGAGCGTCCGCCCCTCGACTCCTGGGTGCACCTCGCCCCGACCCGGGTGCCGCGCCCGGTGCTCCCCGTCGCCCTCGGCACCGCCGCCCTCGCGCTCCTCGGCGCCGCGGTGTTCGCGGCGCTCCAGCTCTTCGGCGCGGTGCCGCGCCTGAACGAGTCCGCGGGCGCGGGCGGGCTCGCCATCGGGGCGCTCTGCTGCGTGCTGCTCGGGGTCGGTGCCGGCTGGGTGGCGTGGCTCATGCTCATGCGCGGGATCCGCGGCGGAAGCTACGCGACGCGACCGAGCGGCGTGGCCCTCGGCGCGGCGGCCGTGGCGGTGCGCGTCCCGGGGCGCGATGTCGAGCTGCCCTGGGGGCGGATCGCGCGGGTGTCCGCGAATCTCGGTGCGGAGGGGCGGGGGGAGACGCCGGTGATCCGCCTCGACCTGCTGCCCGGCGATGGCTCTGAGCGCACGCAGCTGCTCGCGGGAACGGGGTACGCGGTGCCCGTCGACGCGCTGTGGTCGGCGCTGCGGTGGTACCACGCGCATCCCGAGGCGCGCTGGGAACTCGGGCGCGTGGAGGGGCAGCGACGGATCGACGGGTGGCGGGCCGACGCGATCGCCGCGCGCGCGGGGGAGCGAAACGTCCGCTAGACTGGTACGGCTCCCCACGTGGCGCTATCTCAGGGAACTCCCCCAGGTCGGAAACGAAGCAAGGGTACCTGGGCTCTGGCGGGTGCGTGGGGAGTCTTTTCGTTTCCCCGGCATACGCAGGCCGTCGCCTGTCCGGCGTCCTGGCCTCGGCCGACGGAGCCGCTGCGGAAGGGAATTTCGTTTCCCTTTCGCCCGGCGTTCCCCTACTATCTGATACCAGGGGGAACTGCGACGACGAGCGGATGGGGAGCGCGGGGACGCGCAATCCGCTTGGAGTCGGGACACACCCCCGGGGGACGACAACAAGGGGGAACTTGTGGATTCCACACAAGATCACATGCGCAGACGCAGAACCGGAGCCAAGGCGCTCGGAGTGGGGGCGCTCGCGGTCACCGCGGCCGTCGTGGCTAGCGGACTGATCGCGCCGGTGGCGAGTGCCGACCAGCGCGACGCGAGCAGCAACTCGGCCGCGCACGGCCACACGCTCTTCGTCGAGGGCCTCGGTCTCGACGTCGCCGGCGCCGGCGCCAGCGAGAGCGCATGGACCGCGGCCGGACCGAACGACGCGGATCGCGAGAGCCTCAACCTCTCGCTGCTCGGATCGACGGAGCTCGGCATCGGAGGCCTCGACGGTCTGCCGATCGTCAAGGAGCACCCCGACGATCCCGGCCTGCTCTGGCTCGGCTCCGCCGGAGTGCTCGAGAGCTACAGCTCGTCGCCCAGCGAGACGGAGTCCGTCTCGGCCAGCGGTGTCCTCGGCGCCGACGGCGGGCTCGATCTGTCGCGCCTCGACGGCACGCCCGGCGAGAACGCCAGGATCGATCTGACCGATCTGCTCGACCAGCTGCAGCTGGCCGGCCTCACCGACGCGGTCCTCGACGAGGCCTCGGTGGAGCTCGGCGCGCTCGGCGCCAGCGCTGCGAAGGACGGCGAAGCGGTCTCCACCGAGTACGGTATCGGCGACCTCACGCTCAACCTCCACAGCGAGACCATCGGCGGCGTGACGGGTGCGGTCGACGGCGTCCTCGGCGGCGTCGGGGGCCTGCTCGACGGCGTGCTCGGGGACTCGGGCGCGATCCAGCAGCTGCTCGACCCGGTCTTCGCCCTCCTCGATCCCGTGCTCGGACTGCTCGGGGGCGGCGCGGAGGCCGAACTCAGCGTCGACACGACGGGCCTGGTGGACACGGTCCGCACGCAGCTGCTGCAGACGGCCATCAACAACGAGTCGGCGCCCGGCGCGGGCGACGCGTCGGTGAACGTCGATCTGTCGACGGGCACCATCTCCGTCGACCTCGCGCAGCTGCTCGTGGGACCCGGCGGCCCCTACGCAGGTCAGGACATCAACAGCCTGCCCGCGAACACCGATCTGCTCACCCCCGAGGTCGTCAACGCGATCACGGCGGGCATCACCAACGCGCTGACCGGCACCGGCCCTAACTCGCTGGCGACGAAGGCCGACCAGATCGTGCGGAGCGGCCTGTACTCGCTCGCGCTCGACGTCGACATCACCATCAGCGCCCTCGGGGCGCTCGGCGGCTCGCTGACGATCACGCTGGACGACGTCGACGGCGGCCCCGCCACCATCGGCGGCATCCTGGGTATCGACGGCTACCAGGACGTCGTGTGGAACCAGGGCGCCGCGACCGGCGGCATCCTCGGACTGATCTCCGGCGTGCTCGGCTCGGTGCTCAACGGCCTGAACGGCGTGCTCGGCGGCATCGGCAGCGCGCTCGACACCGCGGTGATCCAGCCGGTGCTCGCGAACCTCTCGACGACGCTCAACGGGCTCCTCGATCCGCTCGTCACCGGACTGCTGGGCGGCAGCGATCCGCTGCTCAAGCAGGTGCTCGACGGCGTGGTCTCCCTGACCGCGAACGAGCAGCCGGAGGTGGGCGACCTCGGCGCCGGCAGCACCACGGTGCGCGCGCTGGGCATCGAGGTGCTCCCGATCCTCGGCGACGCCGCGGTGAAGGTGGAGCTCGGTTCCGCCACGGTGAAGGCCGCGGATGAGGAGACGCCGGGCATGGGCCCGGACGCGAACGCCTCGGCTTCGGCCTCCGCCTCCGCCGCATCGAACGGCGACAACGAGGCGGGCGCCCAGGCTGCGGCCCGTGCGTCGGCCTACGCCGACAACACCACGC
The DNA here is from genome assembly GCF_022919155.1 of Leucobacter allii. Taxonomy (NCBI): domain Bacteria; kingdom Bacillati; phylum Actinomycetota; class Actinomycetes; order Micrococcales; family Microbacteriaceae; genus Leucobacter; species Leucobacter allii. Next base: position 2,761,094 of record NZ_CP095045.1, on the reverse strand, counting down.
AGGCGGACGCCGCGGCGACGGCGGATGCCGAGGCCGCAGCCAAGGCAGCGGCGCGGGCGAGCGCCTCGACCGACGCCTCCGCCACCTCGGGCGGTTCGGCCGAGGCGGCGGCGGTCGGTTCGCAGGACGCGACCGCTGACAGCGCCTCGAACGCCTCGGGCTCCACCCAGGGCGACGACGAGGCCGGCGCGGCCTCGCAGGCCGCGGCCCAGGCCGATGCCTCGACCAACGCCTCCGCGAATGCTGCGGCGAGCAGCACGGCATCGGCGAGCGCGACGACGAGCGCCACCGCGAGCGCGACGACGAACGTCGATGCCGATAGTCGCGCGGATGCGAACGTCAACGCCTCGGCCTCCGCCTCGGCGGACTCGAAGGCGAACGCGGCGGCGAAGGCCGCTGCGAACGCCGACGCGAGCACGGCGGCGACGGCCAGCGCGAACGGCGACGCGAGCGCGGCCGCGCAGTCGGCGGCCGAGACCACGGCATCGACGAGCGCCTCCGCCGAGGCCGACGGCTCGGCGCTGGCCGCGGCCCAGGCCGCGGCGCACGCCCAGAGCGACTCGGACACGGCCGCGTCGGGCACGGCGGAGATGAACTCCAACGCCTCCGCGGCCGCGAAGGCGGCGGCGATCGCCAACGCCTCGACGAACGCCTCGGGCAGCAGCAACGCCAGCGGTCCCGACCCCGAGGGCCGGTGCATCACGCCCCGCTCCCAGTCGCCGTTCGTCGACGTCGCGGTCGCGCACCAGTTCTACCTCGAGATCGACTGGATGAACTGCGTCGGATACGCCAAGGGCTGGGACATGGGCAAGAAGGGCATCGAGTACCGCCCCGCTCGCCCCCTGACCCGCGAGGCGATGGCCGCGTTCGTGTACCGGATGGAGGCGGATAAGGACTACGTCGCCCCCGAGGTGTCGCCCTTCGCCGACCTCGACACGGACTACCGCTTCTACACGGAGATCTCGTGGATGTACGAGGAGGGCCTCTCCACGGGCTGGGAGCAGGAGACGGGCAAGCCGGTCTACAAGCCGACGGCTCCGCTCTCGCGCCAGGCCATGGCCGCCTTCATCTACCGCCTCGAGGATCCCCAGGGGTACTACCCGCCGGTGAGCTCCCCGCTGTCGGACATCAAGCGAGGCGACCAGTTCTACACGGAGATCTCCTGGATGTACGAGGAGGGGCTGACCACGGGCAACCGTGTGGAGGGCTCCGACGAGATCGAGTTCCGCCCGAAGCAGAACCTGTCGCGTCAGGCGATGGCCGCGTTCATCTACCGCCTGGTGAACGAGTACCGCCAGCAGTAGCCGCGGTGTCCGAGGGGCCGGTCGAAGCGATTCGATCGGCCCCTCGGCCGTCTCCGCAACGCGCCTGCGGGCGCGAGTCGCCCGTCCGCTCCGGCGGACGCGCCGGAACCGCGGGGTCGAGGCGGATGCCGGCCCCCGATACCATCGCAGTATGAGTGCAGCGCACGGGGCCGCCGTGGTGGGAGCGGGGCCCAACGGACTGGCGGCGGCCGTCACGCTCGCGCGCGCCGGCGTGCCCGTCACCGTCTACGAGGCGGCGGAGCAGATCGGCGGCGGCACGCGCACCGGCGAGCTCGTCGAGCCCGGGGTGCTCCATGACGCGTGCTCGGCGATCCATCCGATGGCGCTCGCCACGGGGTTCTTCCGCGCCTTCCAGCTCGAGCGCCGGATGCGCTTCGTCGTGCCGGAGGCCTCCTACGCGAACCCGCTCGACGGCCGCGCGGGGGGCGGCTCCGACCGGGCCGCCGTGGCCTACCGGGATCTCGGGCGCACCGCCGCTGAGCTGGGGCGGGACGGCGCGGCCTATGCGCGGTTCTTCAGGCCGTTGCTGCGGCACCTCGACGGCGTGGTCGACTTCTCGCTCGGCGGGAGCATGCTGCGGCTGCCCGCCGATCCGGTCGCGGCGGCCTGGACCGCGGCCCGCACCCTCGAGCAGGGCACGCCGCTCTGGGACCTGCGCTTCCGCGAGGAGGCCGCGCCGGCGCTCATCGGCGGCGTGGCCGCCCACAGCATCGGGCGGATGCCGAACCTCGCGACCTCGGCGGTGGGAACGGTGCTCGGCGCGCTCGCGCACGCGGCGGGGTGGCCGGTGCCGGTCGGCGGCTCCCGGGCGATCACGGACGCGCTCGCCGCCGATCTGCTCGCGCACGGCGGGCGGATCGAGACGGAGCGCACGATCACCGACGTCCGCGAGCTGGGCGACCGGCGGGCGGTGCTCTTCGACACCTCGGCACGCGGCTTCGCGAGGATCGCGGGGTCGCGGCTGCCTGCGGCGTACCGCCGCCGGCTCGGGCGCTTCCGCTACGGCGACGGCGCGGCGAAGGTCGACTTCGTGCTCGACGGCCCGATCCCGTGGGCGGATCCGCGGGTCGCCGCCGCTCCGACCGTGCACCTCGGCGGGAGCCGCGCGGAGACGGCCGCCGCGGAGGCCGAGGTGGCCGCGGGGCGGCATCCGGATCGCCCCTACGTGCTGCTCGCCCAGCCCGACGGCTTCGACCGCTCGCGCAACCCCGCGGGGCGCGTCGCGATCTGGAGCTACACGCACGTCCCCGCCGGTTCGACCGTCGACGTCTCGGAGCGCGTCATCGCGCAGATCGAGCGCTTCGCCCCGGGCTTCCGGGATCGGATCCTCGGGGTACGGGTCGTGACGGCCGCCGGGCTCGCCGACTACAACCGGAACTACCACGGGGGCGACTTCAGCGCCGGCGCCGTGAGCCTGCCGCAGCTGTTCTCCCGGCCCGTGCTCACCCGCGACCCGTGGCGGGCGCCCGCGCGGGGCCTGTACCTCTGCTCCTCCTCGACGTCGCCGGGGCCCGGCGTGCACGGCCTCTCCGGCTGGTACGCCGCGCGTTCCGCGCTCCGGCACGAGTTCGGGCTGCCGGATCCCGATCTCGCCGTCGACGCGAACGCGTGAGGCGCGGGACCCCGGCCGGAGGACCGCGCCGGTCGGAGGACCGCGCCGGTCGGAGCCCCGTCGGGCCGGATGTCGGCGGCCCCGGGTAGCATGGTCCCGTGGTTGCCGCACTGTATCGCCGTTATCGGCCAGAAGCCTTCTCCGAGATGATCGGGCAGTCCCAGGTGACCGATCCGCTCATGACGGCGCTGCGGACCGGACGCGTCGGTCATGCCTACCTCTTCAGCGGCCCGCGCGGCTGCGGCAAGACGACGTCGGCGCGCATCCTCGCCCGCTGCCTGAACTGCGCGGAGGGGCCGACCGACACGCCGTGCGGCACCTGCCCGAGCTGCGTCGAACTGGGGCGCGACGGCGGGGGATCGCTCGACGTGGTCGAGATCGACGCCGCGAGTCACGGCGGCGTCGACGATGCCCGTGATCTGCGCGAGCGCGCCGTGTTCGCGCCCGCCCGGGATCGCTTCAAGATCTTCATCGTGGACGAGGCCCACATGGTGACCGCTGCCGGCTTCAACGCGCTGCTGAAGATCGTGGAGGAGCCGCCGCCGCACGTGAAGTTCGTCTTCGCGACCACGGAGCCCGACAAGGTGATCGGCACCATCCGCTCCCGTACCCACCACTACCCCTTCCGGCTCATCGCGCCGGGAACCCTCATCGACTACGTCCAGTCGCTGTGCGACAGCGAGGGGGTCGCGGTCGAGCCGGGCGTGCTCCCGCTCGTGGTCCGCGCCGGCGGCGGGTCGGCGCGGGACACCCTGTCGATCCTCGACCAGCTCATCGCCGGTTCCGAGGGCGACTCCGTGACCATCGATCGGGCGGCCGGCCTGCTCGGCTTCACCCACGCCGAGCTGCTCGACGACGTCGTGACGGCGTTCGGAGAGCACGACCAGGCCGCGGCCTTCCGTGCGACCGACCGGGTCGTGCAGACCGGGCAGGATCCCCGCCGCTTCGTCGAGGACCTGCTGGAGCGCCTGCGCGACCTCATCGTGGTCGGCGCGACGACGGTCGACGGCGCCGCCGCGGTGTTCCGGGGCGTGCCGCAGGATCAGCTGGACCGCATGTTCGCGCAGGCGCAGCGCTTCGCCCGCGGGGAGCTCTCGCGCATCGCCGATGTGGTGAGCGCGGCCCTCGACCGCATGGCCGGCGCGACGGCTCCGAGATTGCAGCTCGAGCTGATGATTGCCCGCGCCCTCGTCGAAGCTCAGGCGCTGTCCGAGGCTCCGCGCGGGTCGGGCGTGCAGGCTCCGCGTGGTCCCGCGGGCTCCGGAGTGCCCGCTGAGCCCGGCCCGGGCGCCGCGGGCGCTCCGGCAGGCGCGGGCATCCCGGCCGCGCCGCGGCCCGGGGCGTCGTCGTCGGGGCCGGCACCGACGGCACCCGCGCCCTCCGTCCCCGCGGCGCCCCGGGCGGACCCGCTCGCGGCGCTCGCCGCCGCGCGGAGCGCCGCTACCGAGCCCGCTGCCGCCGAGCCCGCTGCCGCCGAGCCGACCCCGGATGCCGCGCAGACTCCGAATGCCGGTCCGACCCCGAATGCCGGTCCGACCCCGAATGCCGCGCAGACGGCCGCCTCGATCCGCGAGTTCCTGCGTGAGGAAGACGCCGGTACCCCGGTGCCGAGCGCTGCCCCGAACGAGGGCCCCGCGCCGTCCGCGTCCGGTGCCGCGGCGCCCGCCGCGACCCCGCATGCGTCGGACGATCGGCGAGCCGAGACGGTTCAGGGCGCCGGCGCGCCGCACCCGAACGAGGCGGCCGCCTCCTTCGGCCGCCCCATCTCCGACGTGCTGAGCGCCGCGGACATCGCGAGCATCGGAGCGGAGCGCCCCGCGCCGGCCGCGCCGGCCGTTTCGGCTGCGGGGCCCGCCCCGACGCCGGCGCCCGGCCCGACGCCGGCGCCCGTCTCTGCGGAACCCGAGCCGCAGGACGGAGGAGCGGCTCCCGGGATGCCCGGTGGCGGCGCGCAGTCGGGCGCCGGAACCGGGGCTGCAGCTGAGGCTCAGGGCCCCGCCCAGGCTTCGGAAGGAGCGGCGACGGCGCCCGAGCTCCCCGAGGACGGCGAGGACGACACCTCCCCAGGCGGCTTCGAGGACCTCGTCGAGCTGTGGCCCGAGTTCCTCGAGGAGTTGCAGCAGCAGAATCGGGATGCGTGGAACGCGGTACGAACGGTCACTCCGCTCGGGCTCGACGGCGACATCCTCACCGTCGGCGTCGCGTCGCAGTCAGACCTCGCGGCGTTCAAGTCCTCGGGCGCGGGTCCGCTCCGGGAGACGATCGCCTCCGCGATCGGCGTGAGCGTCAAGTACGTTCCGAAGCGCGTCGCCCCCGGGGGCACCCAGCGCGAGGCCGGCGCCGGAGAGCGCGCCCCGCAGCGGGACCCCGACGCAGAGGAGCCTCATCGAGGCGGAGTCGCCGACGACCCCGTGCAGCGCGCCGCGGCGCGGCTCAGCGGCCTGGGACCGGCCCTCGCCGCCCCGGCCTGGGCCGGGCCCATCCCGCAGCCGCCGGATGTCCCGGAGTCCCCAGCGGCCCCGGATACCCCGGCGGCCCCGGATACCCCGGCGGCCCCGGAATCCCCCGAAGGAGCCTCGACGGCGGCGGGATCGGGAGCGCCGACGGCCGCGGTCCCGGCGGCATCGCCGGCCCCGGTGGCGACGGCCTCGGCTGCGCCGGGGAGTGCCGGTGCGACGAGCGGGAGCGATGCCCCGGGAGCGGGCGATGCGAGCCTGCCGGCGCCGCGCGCCGCCACGGGCTCGGCCGGCGCGCCCGACGACGGCTACGATCCCGGCGACGGCTACGACCCCGGCGGCGGCTACGACCCCGGTGATTACGGGGACCTCGGGCCGAGCGACGGCGATCCCTATGGCGGAGATCCCTACGGCGGCGATCCCTACGGTGCGGGCGACCCGTACCGGGCAGAGGCCGCCGCCGCACCGAATGCGGCGCTCGCGCAGACCCCGCCCGCTTCGCCGACGGCCGCGCCGGGCGCTGCACCCGCAGCTCCGATCGGCGCGGCATCGGTCCCGCCCGCGAACGGCGCGACGACCGGCTCGCCGCCGGCGGCGGCGAGTGTCGATCCCTCACCTGCTGCCGCGTCACCGGCTGTCGCCTCACCCGCTGCCGCGTCACCGGCTGCCCCGGCGCCCGACGCCCCGGCGCCCGTCGCCGACGCTGCGGCGCGGCGTTCCGCCCCCGCCTTCACCCGATACGGTGAAGCGGTGGTCCGCGAGGTGCTGGGCGCGCGGTTCGTCGAGGAGCGGCCGCTCCCGCCCCGCTGAGCGGAGCGGCGAGCGCGCCCGCCGTCGGAGCAACGTCTAGGGTGTGCAGTACGCGCACCGCGTCGAGATCCCTGAGGAGGCACCGCCCGTGTACGACGGCATCGTCCAAGACCTGATCGACGAGTTCGGCAGGCTCCCCGGCATCGGCCCGAAGTCGGCGCAGCGCATCGCGTTCCACATCCTCCAGACGCAGAACTTCGACGTCTCCCGCCTCGCCGAGCTGCTCGTCGACGTGCGCGAGAAGGTGCGCTTCTGCGAGATCTGCGGCAACATCACGGAACAGGAGCTGTGCTCCATCTGCCGCGACCCGCGCCGCGATCCGACCCTCATCTGCGTCGTCGAGGAGCCGAAGGATGTCGTCGCGATCGAGCGGACGCGGCAGTACCGGGGCCGCTACCACGTGCTCGGCGGCGCGATCAGCCCGATCGACGGCATCGGGCCAGACGACCTCAGCATCCCGGCCCTCATGCGCCGCATCGGCGAAGGCGAGGTGCAGGAGGTCATCATCGCGACCGACCCGAACCTCGAGGGCGAGGCCACCGCCGCCTATCTCTCGCGCCTGCTCACGAGCATCGAGGTCCCCGTCTCCCGCCTGGCCTCGGGCCTGCCCGTCGGCGGCGATCTCGAGTTCGCCGACGAGGTGACGCTCGGCCGGGCGTTCGAGGGGCGTCGCAAGGTCGAGTGATCGGGCGTCGGCCGATCCCGATCCGGGCCGTGAGGATACGCGTACGGCGTCATCGCTGCCACCCCCTGGGCCCGCGGCGGCGTCCGCGCGATCCTGAAGGGGCGACCGTCGGCGACGCGCACCGGCACCGGGGCGAGGCCGGTACGATGCCGCGCCCGTCGGGCACCCGGTCCGCGACGGTCCGCGAACGGAGGGAGACGACCATGGGCACCTGCGATACCTGCGGCAACAGCTACGACAAGACCTTCACGGTGACCCGCGGCGAGGAGCGCGGCACCTTCGACAGCTTCGAATGCGCGGCGCAGGTCATGGCGCCGCAGTGCGCGCACTGCAGCTGCCGGATCCTCGGTCACGGCGCGGAGGCCGACGGCGCCATCTACTGCTGTGCGCACTGCGCGAGGCGGAGCGGCGAGCGGGAGCTGGTGGATCGGGCGTGACCGGGCACGGCCGCTCGCGCGGCACGGCCCCGGCGCCCGTCGCCGCGGCACGAGTCGCGCACGGCGGATGACCCCGGTTCCCCGTCCGGGCCGCAGCGAGCCGCCGGGCGGGATTCCGGTAGACTGGCCTTTCGCGTAGAAATCGAGGAGGCTCCCCTGTGGCATTGATCGTGCAGAAATTCGGGGGATCGTCCGTCGCGGACGCCGAGAGCGTCAAGCGCGTCGCGAAGCGCATCGTGGAGACCCGCCGAGCCGGCAACGAAGTGGTCGTCGCCGTGAGCGCGATGGGGGACACCACGGACGAACTGCTGGATCTCGCCGCCGAGTGCACCCCGATCCCCGCCCCGCGCGAACTCGACATGCTCCTCACCGCCGGCGAGCGGATCTCGATGGCGCTGCTCGCGATGACGATCAAGGGGATGGGGATCGAAGCCCTCTCCTTCACCGGCAGCCAGGCCGGCATGATCACGACCGCCGAGCACGGCTCCGCCAAGATCGTCGACGTCACCCCGGGCCGCGTCCGCGAGGCGCTCGACGGGGGAGCGATCGCCATCGTCGCCGGTTTCCAGGGCTTCAGCCGCGACTCCCGCGACATCACCACGCTCGGCCGCGGCGGCTCCGACACGACCGCCGTGGCGCTCGCCGCCGCTCTCGGCGCCGACGTGTGCGAGATCTACACCGACGTCGACGGGGTCTTCACCACGGACCCCCGAGTCGTGCCGCTCGCGCGCAAGATCGACGCCATCACCGCCGAGGAGATGCTCGAGCTCGCCGCATCCGGCGCGAAGGTGCTGCACCTGCGCGCCGTCGAGTACGCGCGGCGGCACGGCGTCGTGCTGCACGTCCGCTCGTCGTTCTCCGACGAACCGGGAACCATCGTCTACGACCCCGCCAAGGGGCATCCGAAGGGAGATCAGGTGGAAGAGCCGATCATCACGGGCATCGCCGCGGAGAAGAGCGAAGCGAAGATCACCGTCGGCGGGGTGCCGGACGTCCCGGGCAAGGCCGCGCAGATCTTCGAGATCGTCGCCAAGACGAACGCGAACATCGACATGATCGTGCAGAACGTCTCGGCCGCGCAGACCAACCGCACCGACATCTCCTTCACCGTGCCGCTCGGCGACGGCCGCAAGGTCATCGAGGCGCTGGAGGCCGAGCGCGCCCAGCTGGAGTTCGAGAGCCTGCAGTACGACGACCAGATCGCCAAGGTCGCGGTCGTCGGCGCCGGCATGCGCACGAGCACCGGCGTGTCCGCGCAGCTCTTCCGCACGCTCTTCGAGGCCGGCATCAACATCGAGATGATCTCCACCTCGGAGATCCGCATCTCCGTCGTCACCCGCGCCGACCTCATGGACAAGGCCGTGCGCGTGCTGCACACCGCCTTCGGCCTCGACGCCGACTCCGAGGCGACCGTCTACGCCGGCACCGGCCGCTGACCCCGACCCGCACACGAACAGGAACCCGAATACCCATGGCTGAACAGCAGGGCTACTCCGTCGCCGTCGTCGGCGCCACCGGCCAGGTCGGCGCCGTGATGCGCCGCCTCCTCGACGAGCGCGACTTCCCCATCTCCGAGCTCCGATTCTTCTCCAGCGCGCGCTCGGCGGGCAGCGTGCTCGAGTTCCGCGGTCGCGAGATCACGGTCGAGGACGTCGACACCGCCGACAAGAGCGGCATCGATATCGCGCTCTTCTCCGCGGGCGGTGCGGCCTCGAAGCGCTACGCCCCCGCGTTCGCCGAGGCCGGCGCCATCGTCATCGACAACTCGAGCGCCTGGCGCCTCGACCCCGAGGTGCCGCTCGTCGTCAGTGAGGTCAACCCCCACGCGATCGACGGCGTCGTGACCGCGGGCCGCGGCATCATCGCGAACCCGAACTGCACCACGATGGCCGCGATGCCCGTCATGAAGGCGCTCGACGCCGAGGCGGGGCTCGAGCGCCTCGTCGTCACGACCTTCCAGGCGGTGTCGGGATCCGGCCTCGCCGGCGCCCGCGAGCTCGCCGGGCAGGCCGTCGCCGCCGTCGAGGCCGGCGGCATCGAGCGGCTCGTGCACGACGGTTCGGCCGTCGCGTTCCCCGCCCCCGAGATCTACACGAAGACCATCGCGTTCGACGTGCTGCCGCTCGCCGGCTCCATCGTGGAGGACGGCGAGGGCGAGACCGACGAGGAGAAGAAGCTCCGCAACGAGAGCCGCAAGATCCTCGAGCTGCCCGAGCTGCTGGTAGCGGGCACCTGCGTGCGCGTGCCCGTCTTCACCGGTCACTCGCTGTCGGTCAACGCGGAGTTCGCCCGGCCGATCTCGGCCGACCGCGCTCGCGAGGTGCTCGCGGCCGCGCCCGGCGTGGAGCTCAGCGACGTGCCGACGCCCCTCGAGGCCGCCGGTCGCGACCCGTCCTTCGTGGGCCGCATCCGCGAGGATCAGTCGGCGCCCGCGGGCAAGGGGCTCGCCCTCTTCATCTCGAACGACAACCTGCGCAAGGGCGCGGCGCTCAACGCCGTGCAGATCGCCGAGATCGTCGCGGAGAAGCTCGCCGCCTGAGGCGCGAGCCACGGGCCGATGGGGGCCGGGATCCGCGGATCCCGGCCCCCATCGGCGTCGGTGCGCGGTTTCTTCGTCAGCGCGCGGCTTCGAGCGTGAGCAGCGAGGCCTCGGGCCGGCACGCGAAGCGGACGGGCGCGTAGATCGAGTTGCCGAGGCCCGCGCTGACGTTGAGGAACGCGGCGCGTTCGGCGTCGTACCAGACGCTCAGGCCGCGCGCCTGCGCCGTCGGCAGGTCGCAGTTGGCGGTGAGGGCGCCCACGCCGGGAACGCGGACCTGGCCACCGTGCGTGTGGCCCGCGAGGATGAGCTCGGCCCCCTCGTCGAGGAGCTCGCCGAGCGCGGCCTGGTAGGGGGCGTGGACGACGCCGAGCTGGAGCGGGGCGGCCGCCGATGCCGCCGCGTCCTCCTCCGAGGGCAGGGCGGCGCGCGCGGCCCGCATCGCCGCGGGGTCGTCGTAGCGGATGTGCGGGTCGCCCAGTCCGAAGAGCTCGAGCGGGGTGTCCCGCAGCGTCAGCCGCGTCGCGGCGTTGTTGAGCGAGACCGCGCCGAGGTCGGCGAGGCCGCGGCTCAGCGCCTCCGTGTCGAGATCCGGGGTTCGCGTGTTCTTGCGGCTCGGCTCGAGGAGGTACTTCACCGGATTCTTGAGGATGGGCCCGTAGTAGTCGTTCGAGCCGTGCACGTAGACGGTCGGGGTGCGCTCGAGGAGCGGGCGCAGCGCGTGCAGCAGCGCGAAGCGCGCCTCGCGGTGCCCCATGAGGTCGCCCGTGAGCACGACGAGATCGGGGCGCAGCTCGGCGAGCGAGCGCACCCAGTCGATCTTGTTCGCCTGCCACGGGGCGAGGTGCAGGTCCGAGAGCTGCAGTACGCGAAGCGGCTCGGCCCCCGCCGCGAGGAGGGGGAGCGTGTGGCGGCGGAGCGTGAAGAGGCGGCGTTCGATGACGGTGGACCAGACGGCGACGCCCGCTGCGGCCGCCCCGAGGGCGACCGCAGCGGTGCGGGAGGCGCGCATCACGGGCGGCCTAGTCGTCGCACTTCAGCGTCAGGGTGACCTGCGAGCTCGTGCGCGCCTCCGTGCCGCTCGCGGGGCTCACGGCCGTGACCTTGTCCTTCTTCGGGTTGTCCTTGCCGCCGGCCTCGCAGACGAAGTCGACGTTCGAGAACCCGGCGCTGTTCAGCGTCGACTTCGCGTCGTTGCCGCTCGAGCCGACGAGCCCGTCGGGGATCGTGGCCGCCTGGCCGTTGCTGCGGTAGACGGTCACGCCCGTGCCGAGCTGGGCGTCGGTGCCGGCCGCGGGGTCGGTACTCGCCACCATGCCCTGGGCGACGGAGGAGTCGATCTCCCCGCCGTCGGACACCGTGAAGCCGAGCTGCTCGAGCTGCTTCGAGGCGTCCTCGAAGGAGAGGCCCTTCAGGTCGGGCACCTTCACCGTCGTGACCCGCAGCGAGGACTCGGAGGGCTCCGGGAAGGCCGTGCCGCCGTACTTGTTATCGGCGACGTTCATGATGGCTGGCCAGATGCTCTGATCCGCGGTCATGAGACCGCCGAAGCCCATCGTGGAGACGCGTCCCCAGCTGCCGTCGGCACGCTGCACGGGTCCGGCGTTGCCGACCCAGGTCGCGGTCGACACGGTGGTGCTCGAGCCGACGGTCCAGTTGTCCACGACGTCGTCCGTCGTGCCCGTCTTCGCGAGATGCGGCACGCCGCTCCATGATTGCGCGTGCCGTGCGAGTCCGTTGTTGACCGTGTAATTCAGCGCGTATGCGACGCCGGCGGCCACCTCGGGGGCGATGCCCTGGGTGCATTCGCTCTTGGTAAAGGGCACCGGGTCGTCATCGGAGTCGACGATCGCGTCGATCGGCACGGGCGTGCAGACCGTGCCGTCGCCCGCGAAGGCGCCGTAGGCCGCGGCCATGGTGATCGGGGCGATCTCGTCGATGCCGCCGTAGACGTTCGAGGGCACCATGGAGAGATCGCGCGACTCCTGGTGCAGCGTCGGCACCTTGATCTGCCCGACCAGGTCCTGGCTCACGTACCCGAGGTCCGCCTCTTCCTGGGTCCACACCGGCTGGTCGGAGGCGCGGTGGATGCCGAGGTTCTGCGCGGTCTCGAAGGTGCCGCAGAGGTCCATCTTCTGCTGCATGGAGACGAGGCCGCCGTTCACCGACTGCGCGATCGCGGTGAGTACCGGTTGGTTGCCCTTGGTACCGTCGTTGTCGTTCGAGAAGGTGAAGCTGCCGTAGCCGTACACCCCGTCGACGAGGCAGGACGCCGAGAAGGAGTTCTCCTGCACCGAGCGGCCGTTGACGTTCACGATGTCGCGCACGGAGTGCCCCGTGCGGATCCACTCGGCGAGGGTGATCGGCTTGAAGGTCGAGCCGACCTGGAAGCCGCTCGAGCCGCCGTACTCCTCGTCGGTGTTGTAGTTCACCGTCGTGTATTCGGGATTCGAGGCGAGGAAGTCCTCGGCGTTGTTGAACGGCTTGTTCTGCACCATGGCGAGCACGCGGCCGGTGCCCACCTGCGTGCTCACGCTCGCCGATCCGACGTCGATGCCCTCCATCAGGGCGGGAACGTTCTCGTGCGTAGCCTGGAGACCCGCGGCCTGCATGTCGAGGTCGATCGTCGTGTAGATCTTGTAGCCGCCCCGGCTGAAGTTGAACTCGCGCTCGGTGGCGGTCTCGCCGAAGTTCGGGTCCTGCTTGATGTAGCGCAGCACGTAGTCGCAGAAGTGGCCGAGGCCGAAGTTCGCCTCGGCGACGTTGCAGCCCGCGACGCGCGGGGTGATGTTCGTCGCGATCTCAGTGGCGACCGCCTCGTCGTACTGCGCCTGCGTGATCTTGCCGTGGCTCAGCATGCTCGCGAGGATCTTGTCGCGGCGCTCCTTGTTCGCCGGGATGTTCTCCTCGACGTCGAGCTGGTAGAGCGAGGGGTTGTTCACGATGGCCACGAGGCTCGCGGCCTCAGCGAGCGTCACGTCCTGCGCCGACTTGCCGTAGTAGTACTGCGCCGCCGATTCGATGCCGTAGATCTGCCGGCCGTACAGCGCGATGTTCAGGTACCCCAGGAGGATGTCGTCCTTGGAGAACTGCTTCTCGATGCTGATCGCAAGCTTCATCTCCTTGAGCTTGCGGTCCATGTCCTGGCGCATCGCGTCCTTGTAGGCCGCGTCCCGCTTCTCCTTGTCGGGGATCGCGTAGGCCTCCTGGATGAGCACGTTGCGCACGTACTGCATCGTGATCGTCGAGGCGCCGGAGAGGTTCTGACCCGCGGCGTTCTGCAGCAGCGCGCGGCTCGTCGCGAGCACGTCGACCCCGCCATGGGTGTAGAAGCGGGGGTCCTCCTCGGCCACCGCCGCGTCCTTCACGAACTGGGAGATGCTGTCCCACGCGACGGTCTCGCGGTCCTGGTCGTAGAACGTCGCGAGCTCGTAGCTCACGCCGTCCGAGCCGGTCGCGTAGAGGGTCGACGGCTCCGCGAGCTGGCCGGGATCGAGATGATCCGGCAGCTTGTTGAAGATGTCGACGGCGGTGTTCGCCGCGGTGCCGCTGAAGGCGACGACGGGCGTGACGGCCGCGGTGACGAGGACGCCGGCGATGGCGCTCATGGCGATGGCTCCGAGGATGCCGCCGAGGGCTCCGCCCGCGCTGCGCGGTTTCACCGAACGCACGCGCGAGGACTTGAATGTCTGACGGGTCATAGACTCTAGGGTAAGCGACGTAGCTGGCAAACAGCGAAGCGACCCCCGTTCCCGCGGAGGTGACGCGACGTCGCCCGACCCGATCGTCACCGAACACCGAAGGGGGATCCGCACGTGAGCGAATCGACCGAAGCGCCGCGCTGGGAGTACTTCGTCACGCCGCTGCTGCTGCACAACGAGGCCCAGATCCTGAACAACTGGGGCGCCCAGGGATGGGAACTCGTGCAGATCATCGAGGGGCCCGCCGGCGGCAACGTCGCCTACATGAAGAGGAAGGCCTGACATGGCGTCTGCGATCGAAGAACGGCTCGCCGATCTCGGCCTCGAGATCCCCGAGGTCGCCGCGGCCGTGGCCGCCTACGTGCCCGCGCTGCGCGACGGCGACTACGTCTACACGGCGGGCCAGCTGCCCTTCGTGGACGGCGCCCTCCCCGAGACGGGGAAGGTGGGTGCGGCGGAGGGCCTCGTCTCGCCCGAGCGCGCCGAGGAGCTCGCGCAGCTGTGCGCGCTCAACGCGCTCGCGGCCGTGCGCGGCGTCATCGGCTCCCTCGACCGCATCGTGCAGGTCGTGAAGGTCACCGCCTTCGTGGCCTCCGACCCGTCCTTCACGGGGCAGCCCGCGGTCGCGAACGGCGCCTCGGTGTTCCTGGGCAAGGTCTTCGGGGATCTCGGGATCCACGTGCGCTCCGCCGTGGGCGTGGCGGTGCTGCCGCTCGACGCGCCCGTCGAGATCGAGTTCGTCTTCAAGGTCGCCGACTGACGCTCGCCCCGCGCGAACGACGGCGGGCCGGGATCCTCATCGGGATCCCGGCCCGCCGTCGTTCTTCGGGTGCCGTTGTTTTTCTCGGGTGCCGTCGTCCGTGCGCCGTGCCGGCGGCTACGCGCCCCGCTCGGCGCGGACGCGGTCGGAGATCGTCTGCATGACCATCGTGTCGGCGAGGGTCGTCGTGTCGCCGATCTCCTTGCCCTCGGCCGCGTCCTTGAGCAGGCGGCGCATGATCTTGCCCGAGCGCGTCTTCGGCAGCTCGGCGACAATGAAGATCTGCCGGGGGCGCGCGATCGCGCCGATCTGCGCCGCGACGTGCTTCTTGAGCGCCGCCTCGGCCGCATCCGGGTCCTCGGCGTCGAGGAGCGTCTGCTGGGACTTCAGGATCACGAAGGCGACGACCGCCTGACCGGTGGTCTCGTCATCGGCGCCGACGACGGCCGATTCGGCGACGGCGTGGTGCTCGACGAGCGCGGACTCGATCTCCGCCGTCGAGAGCCGGTGCCCCGACACGTTCATCACGTCATCGACGCGGCCGAGGAGCCACACGTCCCCGTCCTCGTCGAGGCGCGCCCCGTCGCCCGCGAAGTAGCGGTCGCCGAACTTCGCCCAGTAGGTGTCGATGAAGCGCTGATCGTCACCCCAGATGGTGCGCACCATCGACGGCCACGGCCGTTGCACCACGAGCAGGCCGCCCTGCCCGTTGCCGACGGGCTCGCCCTCCTCGCTGACGACCGTCGCCGAGATGCCGGGCTGCGGCACCTGCGCGCTGCCGGGCTTCAGCGTGGTGAGACCGGGCAGCGGGGAGATCATGATCGCGCCGGTCTCCGTCTGCCACCACGTGTCGACGATAGGTGCGGTGCCGGCGCCGATGACCTCCCGGTACCAGCGCCACGCCTCCGGGTTGATGGGCTCGCCCACCGAGCCGAGCACGCGGATCGAGGAGAGGTCGTACTGCTCGGGCACCTGCCGGCCCACCTTCATGCAGGCGCGGATCGCGGTCGGCGCGGTGTAGAAGATCGACACGCCGTACTTCTGGATGATGGACCACCAGCGACCCCAGTCGGGCGTCTCCGGCGTGCCCTCGTACATCACCTGGGTGGCGCCGTTGGCGAGCGGGCCGTAGACGACGTAGCTGTGCCCCGTGATCCAGCCGATGTCCGCCGTGCACCAGTAGACGTCGGTCTCGGGCTTGAGATCGAAGACGTCTCGGTGCGTCGCGGCGGCCTGGGTGAGGTAGCCGCCCGAGGTGTGCAGAATGCCCTTCGGCTTGCCCGTGGTGCCCGAGGTGTACAGGATGAAGAGCGGGTTCTCCGCGGGGAAGCCCTGCGGCGAGTGGTCCCCGTCGAACGCCGTGATCTCCTCGTGCCACCAGAGGTCCCGGCCCTCGGTCCAGGCGATCTCGTTGCCGCCCCGCTCGACGACGAGGACGCGGCGAACGCTCGAGCCGCCCCCGCCGAGCGCGAGCGCATCGTCCACGGTCGGCTTCAGCGCCGAGACGCGGCCCTTGCGGTAGCCGCCGTCGGCGGTGATGACGAGCTCGGCCTGGGCGTCGTCGATGCGGGCGCGCAGGCTCTCTGCGCTGAAGCCGCCGAAGACGACCGAGTGGGCCGCGCCCAGGCGGGCGACCGCGAGCATCGCGACGACGGTCTCCGGGATCATCGGCATGTAGATCGCGACGCGGTCGCCGGCCGAGACGCCGAGGCTCGTGAGCATGTTCGCGGCCCGCTTCACCTCGTGCGTGAGCTCGGCGTAGGTGATCGTGCGGGTGTCGCCCGGCTCGCCCTCGAAGTGGATCGCGACGCGCTCGCCGAGGCCCGCGGCCACGTGACGGTCCAGGCAGTTGGCGGCCACGTTGAGCTCGCCGTCCTGGAACCACTTCGCGAAGGGCGGGTTCGACCAGTCGAGGATCTCGGTGAAGGGCTTGGACCACGCGAGCTGGCGCGCCCGTTCGGCCCAGTACGCCTCGGGATCCTCCGCGGCCCGCCAGTAGACGCCGGGGTCGTTGACGTTCGCCTGCGCGCGGAACGCGTCCGCGGGCGGGAAGGTCTCGACCCCCTCGGGCTGCTGCAGGGGGTGGCTTTCGATTGTGCCGTGCTGATCAGACATGGACGCCGTTATCCCATCTCGAGAGGTCGTGCTGCGGCGCTCCGCGTCGCCGGACGGTCCGAGGGACCGCGCCGCCGGCGGGGCGTTCCTTCAGGGTATCGCGTCGGCCCGGCGCCGCCCCCCTCCGACGAGGGGGACGCGCCGGATCGTGAGGGGGTCATGCCGCCCACAGCACCGGTGTTGCGCCGTGCATCGGCGTGTCCTCCACATGCGCGCCGCCGACGCGGGCGCGGGCGCGGGGCGGATGATCGACTGGCCGGCATGACCCTTCTCCCGCAGCAGGCGTCCCGCAGCGCGCGACTCGGCTCCGCGGCGCGGCGCGCGCTCGGCGCGCTCGGCGGCATGCTCGACGAGCCGGAGCTGCGCGATCTCGTCGTGCAGGTGCGCGACGGCGCGGGCGCCGCCTGGGCCGATCGCGGCGGCGGGCTCCGCCCCGTGCCGGAGTGGCGCGCGAGCGCCGATGAGGTGCACCGGACCGCGGTCGCGCTCATCGCCGCGGGCGGGCGGCACCTCGACGAGCTCTCGCCCTGCGCCGATGTCAGGCTGGGGGAGGGGATCCGCGTGCACGCCGTGCTGCCGCCGATCGCGGCGGAGGGCGCGGCGATCTCGATCCGCGTACCGCGCCCCAGGCCTCCCGGATTCGCCGAGCTCGTACGCGGCGGGCTCTGCGGCCCCCGGGTCGCGGCCGCGCTGCACGGCGCGATCCTGCACCGCCGCAATCTGCTGCTCACGGGAGGCACCGGGAGCGGGAAGACGACGCTCCTCGCCGCGCTCCTGGATCTCGTGCCCGCGCACGAGCGGATTCTCACCATCGAGGACGTCGCCGAGCTGCGGCTCCGCCACCCGCACGTCGTCGGCCTGGAGGCGCGCCAGGCGAACTCCGAGGGGGTCGGCGAGATCACGCTCGACCGGCTGCTGCGGGAGGCGCTGCGCATGCGGCCCGACCGGATCGTGCTCGGCGAGTGCCGCGGTGCGGAGCTGTCGACGCTCCTCTCGGCGCTCAACACGGGCCATGACGGGAGCGCGGGGACCCTGCACGCGAGCCGGCTCCCGGACGTGCCGGCGCGCCTCGAGGCGCTCGGAGCGCTGGCCGGTCTCGGCCCGCCGGCGCTCGCGCGCCAGGCGGTCTCCGCGGTGCACGCGATCGTGCACCTCGAGCGCGGGGCGCGCGGGCATCGGGTGACCGCGCTCGGTCGGCTCGTGCTGCGCGACGGCGGCGCTCTGGCGGTCGTCGAGGTGGCGCCGTGACGCGGCGTGCGCGCCGGGGGCGCCGCTCAGGGGCATCTGCTGCGTCGCCGGTGTCGCCTGTGCCGTCTTCCACGTCGCCTTCCGGATCGCCGGCGTCCCTCGCGCGCCGTGCTGCGGCGCTGCTGCGCGGCGGCGTGCCGAGCCGGCGGGTGTTCGGGCTGCTCGCCCAGGAGGAGGGCGAGGAGCCCGGAGCCGCCGTTGGAGCTGCCGCTGTCCCCGATGGGGCGGTTCGTGAGGCGGGCGACATCGCGCGGCGGATCGAGGCGGGCGAGTCGTCCTCGGAGGCGCTCGCCGCAGGGGACGGACCGGGGTGGCGGGTGCTCGCCGCCGCCTGGGCGCTCGCCGAGACGAGCGGCGCACCGCTCGCGCCCGCGCTCGATCGCATCGCCGCTGCGCTGCGCGGACTCGAGGAATTGCAGGAGCGGCGAGAAGTGCTGCTGGCCGGCCCGCGGGCGACCGTCCGGCTGGTGACGGCGCTGCCGCCGCTCGCGCTCGTGCTCGGCGGGTTGCTTGGCTTCGACCCGGTGCCGGTGCTGCTCGGACCGCTCGGGATCGCGCTGCTCGCCGTCGGGGGACTTTTGCTCGCCGCAGGCTGGGCCTGGGCTCGGGCGCTGCAGCGCCGCGTGTCCGAAGCCGATCGTGTCGCGGGCCTCGAACTCGATCTCGCGGCGATCGCGCTCGGCGGCGGAGCGGCGCCCGAGGAGGCGATGCGCCGCGTCGTCGACGCGGCCGACCGCGTCGGGGCGGAGTGGGTCGTCCTCGATCGATTCCGCCGCGGGGAGACGCTTGCCGGAGCCGTCGAGACGGCCAGGGCGAGTGGCATCCCGCTCGCCCCGCTCCTCGCGGAGGAGGCGGAGGCATGCCGGGCGCGAGATCGCGCCGAGCTCGAGCGAGAGGCGGAACGCCTGGGGATCCGTGTGCTGATTCCGCTCGGGGTCTGCGTCCTGCCGTCCTTCGTCGTGATCGGCGTGCTCCCCGTGCTCATCGCGATGCTCGGCGGGCTGTGAGACGCGAGCGTGGAGCGGCTCCGCGCCACGAAGACGCGGAGACCGATGAGGCTCCGCGCGGACCATCCCGCCACGCCGTGCACACCGCTCGATTCCAGCGATTCGGGCCCGATCCGTCCACAGATTCCCGCCGTGCGGTCCACGGCAGCCCGTCCACCCGCACCATGGAGTCACCGGCGCCCGCCGGGCCGTGCGAGCTCCCGAAGGAGGACACTGTGATCCCCGACCTCGAACTCGTCTCCGACCGCCGCGCCGCGCTCGAGCGCACCCCGAACCGCGGTGCTTCGTCCGCGCGCATCGCAGATCCGGGTGCCTCGTCCGGGCGCACACCGGCCAGGGGCGCCTCGTCCGCGCGCTCCGCCGACCGTGACGCTCCGTCCGCTCGCGCCTCCGTCCCGGGAGCGGGCCGCGCGTCCGCCGTCGCGCCGAGGGACGCCGAGCCGCGCGCTGCGAGCCTGCCGGCGCCCGTCCGACCCGTCCACCCCGTCCGACCCGTCCGCCCAGCCCGATCCCTCCGCACTGCCGTCCCGACGCTGCTCGCGGTACCGTCCGGCGGACCCCCGGAGGGCGCGTCGGAGCGCACGGCGCCGCAGGCAGTTCCGCCGGTCCCCGCGCCGCAGGCAGTTCCGCCGGTCCCCGCGCCGCAGGCAGTTCCGCCGACCGCCGTGCCCCACGACTCGCCGCCGGTCGCCGCGCCGCAGCACCCTCGCGGCGACGGCGGTGCGCGCCTGCGCCTGCGCTTCCGCCCGAACCGCGGCCCGCTGTCGGGCGCCGAACCATCGAGGCCCCGTCTGCCCCGCGTGCTGCGGCGCCCCGCGCGACTCCTCGCAGAGGAGCGCGGAGCCGTCACGGCCGAGTACGCGATCGTCATCATGGCCGCCGTGGCCTTCGCCGGGCTGCTCGTCGCCATCATGCGCTCCGAGGAGATCCGCGCCATGCTCGTGCAGCTCGTCGAGGACGCCCTCGGAGCGGCCGGGTGATCGGGCCGCTCGCGCCGCCGTGCGCCGACTCGACTGCGACATCGGACGCGGCGCCGGACGTTGTGCGACCCGCGGCGCCGGACATCGCGCGACCTGCGGCGCCGGTCTTCGGGCCGCGACGTGCGCGGCTGCGCGGGATACTCGCGGAGGAGCGCGGCTCGGTGACGGCGGAGTTCGCGGTCGTGATGCCGGCGGTGCTCGTGGTGCTCGGCCTGGCGATCGGCGGAGTGCTGCTCGCGGCGCATCGCCTCGTGCTCGTCTCGCTCGTCGGAGAAGTGGCGCGACTCGAGGCGCGGGGCGATCTGGACCTCGCAGCCGCGCGGCTCGCCGAGACCGCGGCCGGTGCCGAGGTCGAGCGGGAGCGGGACGGACCGCTGCACTGCGTCAGCGTCAGCGAGCGACCGGGGGACGGGCTGCTCGCCGCGATCGGCGTGTCCGCTCTGGCGTGCGCCGCCGTGAGCGGTGAAGGAGCGGTGCCGTGAGCGCGCCGGCCGCATTCGCCTGCGCGATCGCGGCGCTGTGCCTCGCGGTTCCGGTGATCGGCGCCGGCGCGCAGCTCGAGTCGGATCGGCGCGCCGACGCCCTCGCCGATGCCGCCGCGCTCGCCGCGGCCGATGCGCTCGGCGGCTGGGCGGAGGGTGAGCCGTGCGCGCTCGCCGCGGCGGTGGCGACGTCGGCGGGCGCGGGCGTGACGCGGTGCGAGCTCGATGCGGCCCAGGCCCAGGCGCGCGTCGTCGTCGCGGTGGACGCGCCCCTCGGCACGGTATCGGGCAGCGCTCGCGCCGGACCGGAACGCCTCGAGCCGTCCGAGGCGCCCGGCGGTCCGGTCGGCGCGGACGGCTGGGCATGGCCCTCGGCGCAGCGCGGCGTGACCCAGGGGCACCACGACGGTCTCGCGATCGACCTCAGCGTCGGCGGTCCGGGCGGCGACGCGCTCTACGCACCGTACGACGGCGTCGTGGTCGCCGCGGGACCGGACGGCGGCGGGATCCCGGCGGTCTGCCGGGCCAATCCCTGGTGGTGGCACGGGCCGAATCACACGGTGCTGATCCGCCATGCCGTCGGGGATCGGGTGATCTACAGCTCGCACAACCACATCGCGCCGGGCTCGGCCGCGGCCCTCGGCATCGCAGCGGGGAGCGCGGTCCGCGCGGGGCAAGCCGTCGCGCGAGCGGGCATGAGCGGCTGCACCTCGGGGCCGCATACGCACTTCACGCTCGCATCCTCGCCCGTCAACGCCTTTCCCGACCTCGATCCCTTCGCGTATCTCGGTGCGCCCTGATCGCGGCAGGGGCGAGGCGGGCAGGGGCTACGATGAGAGCGATCGGACGACCCCGCATGTGGATTCTCACGAGGGAATGTGTATCGTGTCGGATCAGGACCGTCCGCTGCGCGCGGCAGAATCCGCCCGCTGAGCGCTCGAAGCAATGAAGGAGACCCGTGAAGGGCACGAAGAAACTCGTGATCGTCGAGTCGCCGACCAAGGCGAAGACGATCGGTGGCTACCTCGGAGCCGACTACGAGGTCATCGCCTCCGTCGGCCATGTGCGCGACCTCGCCGAGCCCTCCGAGCTGCCCGCCGAGCTCAAGAAGGGCCCGTTCGGCAAGTTCGCGGTCGATGTCGACAACGACTTCGCCCCCTACTACGTCGTCAACGACAATAAGAAGAAGACGGTCTCGGAACTCAAGCGGGCGCTGAAGGAGGCGGACGAGCTCTGGCTCGCCACCGATGAAGACCGCGAGGGCGAGGCGATCGCGTGGCACCTGCTCGAGGTGCTGAAGCCGAAGGTGCCGGTGCGGCGCATGGTGTTCCACGAGATCACCAAAGAGGCGATCGAGCAGGCCAAGCAGAACACCAGGGATCTCGACATCGCGCTCGTCGATGCCCAGGAGACCCGGCGCATCCTCGACCGGCTCTACGGGTACGACATCTCGCCGGTGCTGTGGCGCAAGGTCGCCCCGAAGCTCTCCGCGGGCCGCGTGCAGTCCGCCGCCACCCGCCTCGTCGTCGACCGGGAGCGAGAGCGCCAGGCCTTCACCCCCGCGGAGTACTGGGACCTCGTCGCGACCTTCGTTCCGGCGCCGGACGCCCCGGACGCCACCGCCTTCGCCGCGAAGCTCGTCAGACTCGATGAGCAGCGGATCGCGACCGGCGGCGACTTCGGAGACGACGGCGCGCTCACGCCGCGGGCCGCGAAGGCCGGCGTCATCGGACTGGGGCGCGAGCGCGCCGAGCGTCTCGCCGCCCTCCTCGCGGACGGCGCCGGCGCCGAGGTCGTCTCCGTCGAGACGAAGCCGCACACCCGTCGCCCCGCCGCGCCGTTCACCACGTCGACGCTGCAGCAGGAGGCTTCGCGGAAGCTCCGCTACAGCTCCCGCCAGACGATGTCCTTTGCGCAGTCGCTCTACGAGAACGGCTACATCACCTATATGCGAACGGACTCGCCCACGCTGTCGCGCCAGGCGGTGCAGGCCGCCCGGTCGCAGGCGGCCGAGCTCTACGGCGCCCAGACGCTTCCCGACAAGCCCCGGGTCTACACGGGCAAGGCCAAGGGTGCGCAGGAGGCCCACGAGGCGATCCGTCCGGCGGGCGACACCTTCCAGCGTCCGAGCGCGCTGCGCGGGAAGCTCTCGCAGGGCGAGTTCGCCCTCTACGAGCTGATCTGGAAGCGGACGGTCGCGAGCCAGATGGCCGACGCCAAGGGTTCGACCGACACCGTCACGCTCGCTGCCCGGGTCTCCGAGGCGGATCGGGCGGCTCCGACCGCCGCGGAGTTCACGGCCAGCGGCACCGTCATCACCTTCCCCGGGTTCCTCCTCGCGTATGAGGAGGGCAAGGACGAGAAGCGCGGCGGTGACGGGGATCAGAACGTGTCCCTGCCGCAGCTCGGCTCGGGGCAGCGACTCGGCATCGACGGCCCCGAGGCGAAGGGGCATGAGACCAGCCCGCCGCCGCGGTACACGGAGGCCAGCCTCACCAAACGCCTCGAGGAGCTCGGCATCGGGCGCCCCTCCACCTACGCCGCCATTATCAGCACGATCATGGATCGCGGCTACGTGGCCAAGAAGGGACAGGCCCTCGTGCCGAGCTGGATCGCCTTCTCGGTGGTGCGGCTGCTCGAGGAGCATTTCAGCGCGCTCGTTGACTACGATTTCACGGCCGAGATGGAGAACGATCTCGACCGGATCGCCGCCGGCGACGCGGAGCGGGGGAAGTGGCTCGGCGAGTTCTACTTCGGCACCGATGCGCACCCCGGGCTGCGCGGGGTGGTCGACAACCTCGGCGAGATCGACGCGCGCGCCATCAACACGATCAGGATCGATGACTCGATCTCGCTGCGCAACGGCAAGTACGGCCCCTACCTCGAGGTGTACGACGAGAAGTCCGAGGTGGATGAGGACGGCACGCTCAAGCCCCGCAGCGTCAACATCCCCGACGGGATGGCCCCGGACGAGCTCACCCCGGCGCGCGCGCACGAGCTCGCCGACGCCGAGCCCGCCGAGGACCGCGTGGTGGGCCTCCATCCGGGGACCGGCAAGCGGATCGTCGCGAAGAACGGGCGCTTCGGCCCGTACGTGACGGAGCTGCCCGACGAGGGCGAGGAACTCCCCAAGGGGCAGAAGCCCCGCACGGCCTCGCTGTTCAAGAGCATGGACCCCGCGACCATCGAACTCGATCAGGCCGTCGCCCTCCTCGACCTGCCGCGCGTCGTCGGCGTCGACCCGGAGGCGAACGTGGAGATCACGGCGCAGAACGGACGGTACGGGCCGTACCTCAAGAAGGGCGCGGAGACCCGCTCGCTGCCGGGAGAGGACGCGATCTTCTCGATCGACCTCGCCGGGGCGCAGGAGCTGTTCGCCCAGCCGAAGTACGGCGCCCGCAAGGCCGCATCGGCGCTGAAGGAGTTCGACACCGATCCGGTGAGCGGCAAGCCGGTGCGGGTGCGGGACGGCCGTTTCGGCCCCTACGTCACCGACGGCGAGACGAACGCGACGATCCCGCGCGGCGACGACGTGGAGGGCATCACCTTCGAGCGCGCCGTCGAGCTCCTCGCGATCAAGCGGGCGAAGGGACCGGCGAAGAAGAAGGCGCCCGCGCGCAAGGCTCCCGCGAAGAAGAGCGCGGCGAAGCAGACGCCCGCGAAGAAGTCCTCAGCGAAGTCGAGCGCCGCGAAGCGTTCGTCTGCCGCTGCGGGTGGGAAGCCGGCCGTGGATCCGGCGCGCTCCGCCGCGGCGAAGAAGGCGGCGGCGACGCGAGCCGCGAACGCCGCGGCGAAGCGGGCGGCGGAGGCGCAGCCCCCGGCATGAGCGGCGTCTTCATCACCTTCGAGGGCGGGGACGGCGCGGGCAAGAGCACGCAGGCCGAGCTCCTCGAGGCGTGGCTCGAGGCCCGGGGCCGAGCGGTCCTCCGCACCCGCGAGCCCGGGGGCACCCCGCTCGGCTCGCGTCTGCGCGAGCTGCTGCTCCACGGCGGCGAGGAGATCGGCGAGGTGGCCCCGCGCGCCGAGGCGCTGCTCTACGCTGCCGACCGCGCGCAGCACGTCGCCCGGCTCGTGCGCCCCGCGCTCGATCGCGGCGATGTGGTCGTGCAGGATCGCTACATCGATTCCTCTCTCGCCTACCAGGGCGCCGGGCGCGTCCTCGAGCTGGCCGAGGTACGGCGCATCAGCGAGTGGGCCGCCGGAGGGCTCTGGCCGCAACTGACCGTGCTGCTCGACCTCGACCCCGCCGCCGGAGTCGAGCGCCGCCGCGCGCGCGGCGGCGCGGCGGACCGGCTCGAAGCCGAGCGCGGAGCGTTCCACGAGGCCGTGCGGCGCGGCTTCCTCGCGCTCGCCGATGCCGACCCGACGCGATATCTCGTCCTCGACGCCACGCGACCGGTGCAGGATCTGCACCGGGACGTGACGGCGCGCGTCTCGGAGCTCCTCGAGGCCTGAGGGGGAGCCTCGGCGCGGATTGCGGTCCGGTGCCGGGGCGCGGTCGCGACGCCGATCCGGCCGGGGCCCGGCGCCGACCGGCGCCGAGACGGGGCTCCGGCCCCGACCGTGTTTCGTCGGTCGGGGATGCGGCTTCGGTGAGCCCGAATGCGTGGATTCGGCCTCACCGAAGCCGCGCCGCTCGCCGACGCGCAGGCGGTCGGCCCAGCGCCAGGACTCCATCCCTGCCCGGCCCCGATCCGGCCGACCCGGCCGGAGCTCCGCCCCGACCTGCGCCACCGGATCCGGCCGAGACCCGGCCCCGACCTGCCTCACCCCGATCCGGCCCGGCCCGCCCCGACCTGCGTCACCGGACCCGGCCCGAGCCCCGCCGCGCCCTGAACCCGGACGGCGTCGAATATTTGTACATCAGATGTATGTGAGGGTAGGCTTTCGAGCGATCATCTGATGAACGCCCGCCCGGGTGTTCCGTCGAAAGGATACTCGTGCGCGTCTCACGCCTTCTCGGACTCGCGGCCCTCGCGGCCGTCGCCCTCCCGCTCGCGGCCTGCTCGGCCTCGGCCTCGGGGGAGGAGGCGGCCCCCGGCGGCACGCCGATCGAGGGGGCGACGGGATTCCCGATCACCATCGAGCACGCCTACGGCTCCACGACCATCGAGGAGGCGCCGGAGCGCGTCGCCACGGTCGCCTGGGCGAACCACGAGGTCCCGCTCGCGCTCGGCGTCGTACCGGTCGGCATGAGCAAGGCGACCTGGGGGGATGACGACGGCGACGGCGTGCTGCCCTGGGTGGAGGAGAAGCTCGAGGATCTCGACGCCGAGACCCCGGTGCTCTTCGACGAGACCGACGGCATCGACTTCGCCGCGGTCAACGAGACGCACCCCGATGTGATCCTGGCGGCCTACTCCGGGCTCACGCAGGAGGAGTACGACACGCTCTCGAAGATCGCTCCGGTCGTCGCGTACCCCGATGTCGCCTGGGGAACCTCTTACGAGGACATGATCCGGATGGACGCGACGGCCCTCGGACTCGAGCGGCAGGGCGAGGATCTCATCGATGAGCTCCACGGGGAGGTCGACTCCGCGCTCCAGGCTCATCCCGAGCTCGAGGACCGGAAGTTCATGTTCGCGTTCATCGACCCCTCCGACTTCAGCCAGATCGGCTTCTACACGAGTCTCGACACGCGCCCCGGCTTCCTCGAGGGCATCGGCCTCCCCACGCCGCAGATCGTCGCCGAGGAGTCCGAGGGCAGCGACCAGTTCTACGTCCAGGTCTCCGCCGAGGAGGCCGACCGCTTCGCCGATGTCGACGTGTTCGTGACCTACGGAGACCCCGACGGCGACACGATCGAGCAGCTCCAGGCCGATCCGCTCCTCTCGCAGATCCCGGCGATCGCCGAGGGCCGCATCGCGATCCTCGAGGACGATTCCCCGCTCGCCGCCTCCGCCAACCCCACCCCGCTGTCGATCGCCTGGGGCGTCGACGACTACTTCGCACTGCTCGCCGGAGCGGTGACCCCCGCCTCTTGAGGACCGCACCCGCAGCGGCCGCGCGCGCCGCGATCCCCGGATCGGATTCGACGGCCGAACCGAGACCCGAGGCGGGGACCGGACCCGGGCCGAGGGCGCGCCGCGAGGCCGGAGCCGGGCCCGAGGGGGCATCCGCGCCGCCGCCCGGAGTCGCACCCGCGCCCGGACGAGCAGCCGCTCGCCTGCGGCGTTCGACGGCCGCGCGCATCGCGTGGCTCGGAGCCGGCGTCGTGGTGCTCCTGCTGCTCGGCCTCGTCTCCGTGGCGTTCGGCACTCGTGCGGTGTCGCTCGAGGACATCGTCGCCGCGCTCGGGGGCGACGCGCAGGGCACGGCGCAGGCCGCGGTCGCCAAGCGCATCCCGCGCACCGTGCTCGCCATGATCATCGGGGCGGCGCTCGCCCTCTCCGGCACGGCCATGCAGGCGGTCACGCGCAATCCGCTCGCGGAGCCGGGCATCATGGGCGTCTCGGGCGGCGCCTCGCTCGCGGTGGTCATCGGGATCGCCGGGTTCGGCCTCGCGAATCCCTACTCCACGATGGGCGTCGCCGTGCTCGGCTCGGCCGCAGTCGCGGTCTTCGTCTACACCGTCGGATCGCTCGGGCGGGGCGGGGCGACCCCGCTGAAGCTCACCCTCGCGGGCGCCGCGACGGGCGCCGCGTGCGTCTCCCTCGTGAGCGCGGTGCTGCTGCCCCGTGTCGACATCGTCCGGGATTTCCAGTTCTGGCAGATCGGCGGCGTCGGCGGGGCGAGCTGGGACCGGATCGCGACCGTCGCCCCGGTCCTGCTGCTCGGCGCGCTCGTGTGCCTCATCGTCGCCCGCGGCATGAACTCGCTGGCGCTCGGCGACGAACTCGCCACGGGGCTCGGCGAGCGCGTCGTGCGGACGCGGCTGCTCGCGGGCCTCGGCGCGGTGGTCCTCTGCGGCGCCGCGACGGCCGCGGCGGGGCCCATCGGCTTCGTGGGGCTCGTCGTGCCGCACGCCTGCCGCCTGCTCGTCGGCCCCGACCATCGCTGGCTCCTGCCCGCCTCGGCCATCGCGGGCGCGGCCCTCCTCACCGCGGCGGACGTCCTCGGGAGGATCGTCGCGCGGCCGGAGGAGATCGACGTCGGGATCATCACGGCCGTGCTCGGCGCGCCCGTGTTCATCTGGATCGTGCGCCGGCAGAGGGTGCGCGCGCTGTGACCGCCACGACGACGCGCGTCGCCGCGCTCGCTGCGGGGCGACGGGACCGCGCGCGCGGCCGCCGGCGCGCCACGATCGTGCTCGCGGCGCTCATCGTCGCGGCCTTCGCCGCGTCGCTCGTCCTCGGCGACCCGATCGTCGCGCCGGGCGACGTGCTCGGCGTGCTGCTCGGCCGCGACGTCCCCGGCGCGGCGTTCACCGTCGGCGAGCTGCGTCTGCCGCGCGCGACGCTCGGGCTGCTCGCGGGCTTCGCGTTCGGCATCGCGGGCGTCACCTTCCAGACGATGCTCCGCAACCCCCTCGCCTCTCCCGACATCATCGGGATCAGTTCCGGCGCGAGCGCCGCCGCCGTCGTCGGCATCGTCGTGCTCGGTCTCGACGCGGGCGGTATCTCCCTGCTCGCCCTCGGTGCGGCCCTCGTCACCGCGGCGACGATCACCCTGCTCGCCTACCGCGGCGGCTTCGCCGGCGCCCGGCTCATCCTCATCGGGGTGGGCGTGGCGGCGATGCTCGACGCCGTCGTCTCCTACGTCCTCTCCCGCGCCGCGGCCTGGGACGTGCAGACCGCGATGCAGTGGCTCACGGGGAGCCTGAACTCGGCGAGCTGGAGCTCGATCCTGCCGCTCGCCTGCGCGTTCGCCGTGCTCGTGCCGGTGCTGCTCGGCAACGGCCGGGCGCTCGGCGTGCTGCGCCTCGGCGACGACTCCGCCGTCGCCCTCGGGCTCCGCGTGCGCGGGACGCGGATCCTGCTCATCCTCGCGGCCGTCGCGCTGCTCGCCTTCGCGACGGCCGCGAGCGGTCCGATCGCGTTCATCGCGTTCATGTCCGGGCCGATCGCCGCTCGGATCGTGGGGTCGGGCGCGGCGCCGCTCCTGCCGGCGGGCCTCGTGGGCGCCCTGCTCGTGCTCGTGGCCGACTTCGTCGGCCAGAACGCCTTCGAGCACCGCTATCCCGTGGGCGTCGTCACCGGCGTCCTCGGCGCTCCGTACCTCATCCTCCTGCTCGTCAGGCTCAACCGCTCCGGAGGCTCCCTGTGACCGTCACCCATGCGCTCGCCGCAGAGCGCCTCACCCTCGCCTACGGCGATCGGCCGATCGTCGACGGGCTCGATCTGCGGATCGCGCCCGGGCGCGTGACCTCGATCGTCGGCGCGAACGGCTGCGGCAAGTCGACGCTGCTGCGCGCCCTGTCCCGCCTCCTCCGCCCGCAGGGCGGCCGCGCCGTCCTCGACGGGCAGACCCTCCACGGCATCCCGTCGAAGCAGCTGGCGCGCACGCTCGGGCTCCTCCCGCAGAGCCCGACGGCACCGGAGGGCATCGCCGTCGCCGACCTCGTCGGGCGCGGCAGGCATCCGCATCAGCGCGCCCTCGCCCGCTGGAGTCCGCGCGACTACGCGGTGGTCGCCGAGGCGCTCGAGTCGACGGGGATCGCGGAGCTCGCCGATCGCACGGTCGACGAGCTGTCGGGGGGGCAGCGGCAGCGCGTCTGGATCGCGATGGCGCTCGCGCAGGAGACCGACATCCTGCTGCTGGACGAGCCGACGACCTACCTCGATGTCGCCCACCAGGTGGAGGTGCTCGACCTCCTGACGGACGTGAACCGCGAGCGCGGCACGACCATCGTGATGGTGCTCCACGACCTCAACCTCGCCGCGCGCTACTCGGACGAGCTCGTCGCGATCCGCGACGGCGCCGTGCACTGCAGCGGGACGCCCGCCGAGGTCGTGACCGAGGAGACCGTACGAGAGGTCTTCGGACTCGAGAGCCGGGTGATCCCCGACCCGGTCTCGGGATCGCCCATCGTCATGCCGATCGGGAGGCACCATGTCGCGTGAAACGCAGAGCACCCCTCGGGAGCGGACCGCGCTCCCGCCGTTCCACCTCGTCCGCGCGGGCGTCTCCGCCGTCGAGCGCGTCTCCCCGAGCTTCGCCCGGATCACCTTCGCGGGGCCCGGGCTCGCGGACTTCGGCACGCCCGGGGCGACCTTCGACCAGCGCATCAAACTCGTGTTCCCGCCGGACTCGGGGGTGCTGCCCGAGCTCTCCGGAGCCGGGCACGACTGGTATCGGGCCTGGCTCGAGGTGCCGGAGGCCGAACGCGGTTCGATGCGCACCTACTCGATCCGGGAGCTGCGGGCGGCGGGCGGCGGTACCGAGGTCGTCGTGGACTTCGTGCTGCACCTGGAACCGGGCCTCACCGGCCCGGCCTCCCGCTGGGCCGATCGCGCGGCGGTCGGGGACGAGCTGATCCTCATCGGACCGCGCCGCGGCCGCAGCGACGGGGGCGGCGTCGAGTGGGATCCGGGATCGGCCGACGAGGTGCTCCTCGCGGGCGACGAGACGGCGGCCCCCGCGATCGCCCGGATCCTCGAGGACGCCGCGGAGACCCTGCGCGGCGCGGCCTACATCGAGGTCCCCGAGGCGGCCGATCGGCTGCCGATCTCCGCCCCGGCGGGGGTCGCGGTGCACTGGCTGGTGCGCGGTGCGGCCCCGCACGGCTCGGCCCTCCTCCCCGCGATCTCCGCGGCGCTCGGCGCGAGCACGGGGGACGGCGAGGCCGAACCGACGGCGTCGGCCGCCGCAGTGTCCGACGCGGCCGATCCGGCGCAGCTCCTCTGGGAGACCCCGCAGTACTCCGGCTCGGGCGAGGAGATCGCGGCGGCCTCCGCGCCGCACGCGGGCGGGTACTTCTGGATCGCCGGCGAGAGCGGCGTCGTGACGACGCTCCGGCGGCATCTCGTGAAGACCCTCGGCATCGACCGCTCGCGGGTCGCCTTCATGGGCTACTGGCGCCGCGGCGTGGCCATGCGGGGCTGATCGCCGGCTGCGCCGAGCGCGCGCTCCGGTGCGGCGGCGCTCGCCCCGGGACGCCCGCACCGCGACGCCAGCCCCGGGGCGCCCGCACCCCGAGCTGCGAGGCGCCGCGCGGGGTGCGGGAGGGTTCCCGGGGCCCGGTTCAGCCGATGACGGCGCCGAAGCGCTCCGGGAGCGTCGCGCGGGCGGCGGCGGCGAGCTCGGAGAGCGGCAGGGTGAAGCGATCCTGCACCTCGATCGTCGCGTCCGCGCCGACGCCATCGGTGACGCCGATCTTCAGCACGGGGTAGTCGCGCCCCGAGCACAGTCCGCGGAACTTGACGTCTTCCTCGTGCGGCACGGCCACGAGCACGCGCGCCTGCGTCTCCGAGAACAGCGCCGCGGTCGCGTCGACGCCGTCGCGGGAGACGATCTCGTCGATCCAGACCCTGGCGCCCACGCCGAAGCGCAGCGCGCCGTCGGTGAGCGCCTGCGCGAGCCCGCCCTCGGAGAGGTCGACGGCGCCCGAGAGCAGCCCGCCCTGGGCGGCCGCCTGCAGCAGCTCGGCGAGCCGGCGCTCGGCGCCGAGGTCGGCGGCGGGCGGGCGCCCGCCGAGGTGGGCGTGCACGGTCTCGGCCCAGGCGGAGCCGTCGAGCTCGTCGCGCGTAACGCCGAGGAGGTACAGGTGCTCGCCCTGATCCTGCCAGCCGGACGGGATGCGCCGGGCGACGTCGTCGATGATGCCGAGCACGCCGACGACGGGGGTCGGGTGGATCGGCGTATCGCCGGTCTGGTTGTACAGCGAGACGTTGCCGCCCGTCACGGGCACCTCGAGGGCGAGGCAGGCGTCCGAGAGCCCGTCGACGGTCTGCGAGAACTGCCACATCACCTCGGGGTTCTCGGGGCTGCCGAAGTTCAGGCAGTCCGTGACCGCGGTCGGCACGGCGCCGGAGGCGGCCACGTTGCGGTACGCCTCGGCGAGCGCGAGCTGCGAGCCGACGTAGGGGTCGAGCTGGCAGTAGCGGCCGTTCGCGTCGGTCGAGATCGCGACGCCGAGCCCGGACTCCTCGTCCACGCGGATCATGCCGGCGCCGTCGGGGAAGGAGAGCGCCGTGTTGCCGAGCACGTAGGTGTCGTACTGGTTCGTCACCCAGGAGACGTCGGCCTGGTTCGGCGAGGCGGCGACCGCGACCATCTGCGCGCGGAGCGCCTCGCCCGAGGCGTCGCGCGCGAGGCCGGCGGCGTTCACCGAGTCGGCCTGCAGCGCGTCGATCCAGGCGGGGTAGGCGACCGGACGCTCGTAGACGGGGCCGTCGACGGCGACCGTGGAGGGATCGACGTTGACGATCTCCTCGCCGCGCCAGTTGATGATCAGGCGGCCGGTGTCCGTGACCTCGCCGAGCACGCTCGTCTCGACGTCCCACTTCTCCGTCACGGCGAGGAAGGCATCGAGCTTGTCGGGGTGCACGACCGCCATCATGCGCTCCTGGCTCTCCGACATGAGGATCTCCTCGGCGGTGAGCGAGGGATCGCGCAGCAGCACGCTGTCGAGCTCGATGAACATGCCGCCGTCGCCGTTCGCCGCGAGCTCCGAGGTGGCGCAGGAGATGCCGGCAGCGCCGAGATCCTGGATGCCCTCGACGAGCTCGCCGCGGAAGAGCTCGAGGCAGCACTCGATGAGGACCTTCTCGGCGAAGGGATCGCCCACCTGCACCGCGGGGCGCTTCGTCGGCCCGCCCTCGCTGAAGCTGTCGGAGGCGAGGATCGAGGCGCCGCCGATCCCGTCGCCGCCCGTGCGCGCCCCGAAGAGCACGACCTTGTTCCCGGTCCCCGAGGCGTTCGCCAGGTGCAGGTCCTCGTGGCGGAGCACGCCGACGCCGAGCGCGTTGACGAGCGGATTCTGCTGGTAGACCCCGTCGAACACGGTCTCGCCGCCGAGGTTCGGCAGGCCCAGGCAGTTCGCGTAGGAGGAGATGCCGGAGACGACGCCGTGCACGACGCGCGCCGTGTCGGGGTCGTCGATCGCGCCGAAGCGGAGCTGGTCCATGACGGCGACGGGGCGGGCGCCCATCGAGATGATGTCGCGGATGATGCCGCCCACGCCGGTCGCGGCGCCCTGGAACGGCTCGATGTAGGAGGGGTGGTTGTGGCTCTCCACCTTGAAGGTGACGGCCCAGCCCTCGCCGATGTCGATGACGCCGGCGTTCTCGCCCATGCCGACGAGGAGGCGCTCCCGCATCTTGTCGTTGACCTTCTGCCCGAACTTGCGCAGGTAGATCTTCGAGGACTTATAGGAGCAGTGCTCCGACCACATGACGGAGTACATCGCGAGCTCGCCCGAGGTGGGGCGGCGGCCGAGGATCTCGCGGATCCGCTCGTACTCGTCGGGCTTCAGACCGAGGGCGGCGTAGGGCTGCTCCTTCTCGGGCGTGGCCATCGCATCGGCGACGGTATCCGGGCGGGGGCCGTGAGTGGGGGCGGCGGTGTCAGTCACGCTCGATGTGCTCCATGAGATGGGTGTCTGGATCGGCGGCTGGGCGCGCCGGACGGTCGCGGTCCAGTCTACGCGCTCGGAGCGCGGGATCCGGCCGTGCTCGAGGGGCCCGCCGGGCCGCATCGCCCGCCCGTCGCCGACGACGCGCGCGGCGGCATGGTGGAGATTCTCGGCGGAACACGGAACACTGTGAGCATGAGCGATCCGAATCCGAACGCAGCCCCCGCAGCGCCCAGCGATCCCGGGGCCCTCCCGCAGGCGCCCTCGCAGACCGCTGCCGCGCCGCCGTACGACGCGGGAGCGGTCGCGCCGCAGCAGCCGGCCGCGCATCCGCGACGGCTCTCGACCTTCCTCAAGGTCAGCATCATCCTGTTGGCGGGGCTCACCGTCGCCTCGATCTCGCTGCTGTTCATCGGCGACTTCGAGGGCAAGTTCGAGCGGGTCTTCTCGACCTTCGCGCTCTTCGCCGTCTTCGTGCTGTTCACCGCGCTCGACACGCGCCGCGAGCAGAAGTCCGAATGGTACGCGCCGGTCGCGCTGATCGCCAACGCCTACATCCTGGGCCTGCTGCTCATCGTCATCTGGATGACGCCCTACGACGCGTTCACCCTCATCTTCGAGATCTTCTGGAAGTCGATCTTCGTGATCGTGACGACGCGCCTCGTGATCCTCTGCTGTCAGTGGCTGCTGGGCCTGGGCGAGTCCGCCACGGAGGTGGTGAGTCGCTTCGCCTTCGTGACGAGCGTGCTCGCCGTGCTCTCGGGCATCCTCTTCACGGCGCCCGTGGGGATCGCGGCGTTCGACCTCTACATCCCGGATCTCTACTGGAAGATCGCGACGGCCCTGCTGATCCTCACCGCCCTCGGCCTGTCGATTACGCTGCTGCTGCGCTGGTCCTACGGATCCGAGGCGCGCGAGGCGGCGCGCCAGGCGCGCGCGGCGGCCCGTCAGGCGCCCTACTCGGCCCTCGAGCAGCCGGCGTCCGCGGCGCCGTACCCGGGTGCCGCGCCGCAGGCCGCGGGTGCCGCGCCGCAGGCCGCGAGCGCCGCGCCGGCGCAGCTCGCGGATCCTGCCGCGCAGGCGCAGGCGCAGCCCCTGCTGCCCTGGCCGACGTTCGCCGACGGACGGCCGCTGCCCGCGGGCCCAGACGGGCAGCCCGACTTCAGCGTGCCGGGCGCGCCGCTGCCTCCGCAGCTGCCCTAGCGCCGGAGTCGACTCAGTCGGCTCAGTCGACTCAGTCGGCCTCGATGCCGAAGAGCGCGTGCAGCGCCTCCGCGGCGTCCGGTGCGCGGCCCTCGCGCCCCAGCGAACGGATGCGGGTCATCGGCGTGTGCAGCAGCCGGCCGGTGAAGCGGCGCAGCGCCGCTTCGACGGCGGCGCCGCTTCCGGCGTCGACGGCTCCGGCGTCCGCGGCTCCGGACGGGATCCGCGGCACCTCCGAGCCGCTGCGGGCGCGGCAGAGCTCCTCCTCGAGGATGCCGAGCACGTGCCCGCGCAGGGCGAGCAGTGCGGGCACCGCGTCCCGCTCGGCCTGCGTGGCGGCGAAGTCCTCGGCCGCGGCCCGCACGATCTCCCGCGCCTCCGCCTCGGCGCCGAGCTCGGCGACGGGCGCGTGCCTGGCGATCGTTTCGAGATCCAGCAGCGTGATGCCGGGGAGCCCCTGCGCCTCGGGATCGATGTTGCGCGGCATGCCGAGATCGACGAGCAGTCGCGCGCGGTCGGCGCGCGCAGCGCTCGCCCGCGCGATCTGCTCACGGGTCAGCACGGGGTCTTCGACGCGGGTGCACGCGATCACGAGGTCGGCCGAGGCGAAGGCCGCGGCGACGCCGCCCTCCGGCACCGCGTCGAGTCCGCGGGCGGCGGCGAACGGCATCGCGCGCCCCGAGGGGGAGTGCACGCTGATCCGCTTCGCGCCGCGATCGCGCAGCGCCGTGACGGTCGCGCCCGCGTACGCTCCCGTGCCGATGAGCAGCACCTCGGCGCGGTCCCAGGCCGGGATCCGGGCTTCGGCGAGCCGGAGCGCGAGGCGCACGAGCGAGCGGCCCGCGGAACGGATGCGCGTGCGCCTGCCGACCTCGCGCGAGGTGCGGGTGGCCGTGCGGAAGAGGCGCTCGAGATCGTGGGTGAGCGCGCCGCGCGTGCGGGCGTCGTCATGGGCGCGGCGGACCTGCCCGGCGATCTCCTCCTCGCCGACGACCGCCGAGTCGAGTCCCGCGGCGACGGCGAACAGGTGCTCGGCGGCATCCCGATCCGCCGTCACTGCGACGGCGCGCTCGAGCTCCGAGCGCGGCGCCCCCGAGGCCGCCGCGATCCGGTCGAGGACCGCATCGCGGCCCGCCGCGCCGGTCTCGGCGTAGACCTCGAAGCGGTTGCAGGTGGCGAGGACGGCCGAGCCCGCGGCGACCGCCGGGTCATCGAGCGCCGCGGCGATGGCATCGGCGTGCAGCGACAGGCGTTCGAGGAGCGCGAACGCATCGGCGTCGAGGCTGAAGGAGAAGGAATGGAGCATGCTCGTGTTCTGTCCGCGATCGGGTGTCTCGGTGCCGGACTCGGTGCGGATCGCGCGGATCGCGCCGAGCTGAGCACATCTGATGTGTCACATCAGATCTATAAGCTAACATCTCGAACGATGAACTTCCTCCCAGCCCAGCACCCGCTCGTCGACGGCCGTACGAGTTCCGCGCCCCTCATCCGCGCCCTCCGCGGCGACCGCCCCGAGCGCACCCCGGTATGGTTCATGCGCCAGGCGGGGCGCTCGCTCCCCGAGTACCGGGAGATCCGCGCCGCGCATCGCATGCTCGACGCCTGCCTCGACCCCGGCCTCGCGAGCGAGATCACCCTGCAGCCGGTCAGACGGCACGGCGTGGACGCCGCGGTGTTCTTCAGCGACATCGTCGTCCCCCTGCTCCTCGCCGGCGTCGACGTCGATCTCGTCGCCGGCCGGGGCCCGGTCTTCGCGCAGCCGGTCCGCACCGCGGAGGACGTGCGGCGCTGCCGTGCCGAGTACGGCCCCGAGCGGTTGCGTGCCGCGCTGGATCCGGTGCGCGAGGCCGTCGCCCTCACGGTCGCCGAGCTCGGCGGGACGCCCCTCATCGGCTTCGCCGGAGCCCCGTTCACCCTCGCCGCGTACCTCGTGGAGGGCGGGCCGTCGCGCGACCACCTGCGGGCGCGCACGCTGATGCACGCCGATCCCGGCACCTGGGGGGAGCTCCTCGACTGGGCGGCCGAGCTGAGCGGGGTCTTCCTCGAGGCGCAGCTCGAGGCCGGCGCGAGCGCGGTCCAGCTCTTCGACTCCTGGGCGGGATCGCTCTCGGCCGCAGATTACCGGACCTCAGTCGCGCCGGCGTCCCGCGCGGCGCTGCGCGGGGTGCGCGCCCTCCGCTACGCCGATCCGGAGGCCGAGGGCTACGCCGCCGGGCCGATCGGCGTCCCCGTGATCCACTTCGCCGTCGGCTCGGGGCACCTCCTCGAGGAGCTGGCAGCGCTCGGCGCACCGGGGGAGCCGCTCGCGCTCGGCGTGGACTGGCGCACCCCGCTCGATGAGGCGAGCCGGCGCCTCGGCGACGCCGTCCCGCTGCAGGGGAACCTCGACCCCGCCCTCCTCGGCGCCCCGGACGCGGTCCTCGCCGCGCAGCTCGATGCGGTGCTCCGCCGGGGCGAGCGCGCCCCCGCGCACGTGCTGAACCTCGGGCACGGGGTGCCGCCAGAGACCGACCCTGACGTGCTCGGCCGCATCGTGGACCTCGCCCATGCCCGCTGACCCGGCTCTCCGCCGGCCGCGCGGCGGCTCAGGCGCTCCCGGCGCGCCGGGCGTCGACGCCGCGACCCGTATCGCGGTGATCGGGGGCGGCGTGTCCGGGCTCGTCGCGGCGCGCACCGCAGCGCTCGCCGGTGCCCGCGTCGTGCTGCTCGAGGCCGAGGAACGCCTCGGCGGGCGGCTGGAGCGCGTCGCGCTGGCGCCCGTGGCGCCGGTGAGCGGATCGGGAGCCGCGCTCGGGTCGGACGGCGCGGCACGGGCGGAGCCGACGACGCCGGACGGGCGTGCCGCGGCCGAGCAGGCCGCCGAGGAAGCGGGCGGCGCCGGCGGCCTCGGCACCGAAGACCACGGCACCGAAGACCACGGCACCGAAGAGCACGGTGTCGAGAGGCACCGTGCCGAGGAGGGCGGCGCCGACGATCTCGGCGCCGACGATCTCGGTGCCTGCGATCTCGGCGCCGAGGCCTTCGCCACGCGGGGCGGCGGGGTCAGGGAATTGCTCGAGGAGCTCGGGCTGGCGGAGGAGATCCTGAGGCCCGCACCGCTCGGCTCCTGGGTCGTCTCCGCATCGCCGGAGGGGGGCGACCGCGCCGTGCCGCTGCCCGCGGCCGGGGTGCTCGGGATCCCCTCCCGCCCCTTCTCGCGGGGCGCGCTGCGGGTGCTCGGCTTCGCCGGCGCCGCCCGGGCCTGGAGCGACCGCGTGCTGCCGCGCCGGATCGGGCGCGACGCCGACACCCTCGCCGCGCTCGTGCGGGCGCGCCTCGGCGCGCGGGTCCTCGATCGGATCGTGCGACCGGTGGCCCTCGGCGTGTACTCGCGGGATCCCGGCGCCCTCGCCGTCGCGGCCGTGCCCGGCCTCGCCGCGGCCTTCTCCCGTCGGGGATCGCTCCTCTCCGCCGCCGGCGAGCTGCGCGCGTCCTCCCGCGCCGCCGGCGGTGCCGTCGCCGGTCTCCGCGGCGGGATGACGGTGCTCGTCGATTGCCTGCGCGCCGAGCTCGCGGAACTGGGCGTCGAGGTCGTCACGGGCGTCCGCGCCACCTCGCTGGCCCCGGCTCGTACCGGGGGCTGGGTGGTGACCGGATCGCGCCGCGCGGCGCGCCGGGTCGAGGCCTCGCCCCCCGGCGATGCCGATCCGCGAGTGCGCCGTCTCGCCCTCGACGCCGTGCTGCCCGCGGACGCCGTGATCCTCGCGGTTCCGGAGCCGGCGGCGCGGGCGCTGCTCGGCGAGGCGCCCGCGGCGTCCCCCGCCGACCGCGTCGAGATCGTCGCGCTTTCCATCGACGACCCCCGTCTCGACCGCGCGCCGCGCGGCACCGGCGCGCTCGTCGCCCCGGCCGCCGCGCCGGGGTCCGCCGCGCGGTCCGCCGGATCGGTGATCGCCGCACGGGGGGCAGTCGTACCGGGAGCCGTCGCAGCGGAGCGCACCGCCATCCGGGCGAAGGCGCTCACGCACGTCACCGCCAAGTGGCCCGGCCGAACGGCGTCTGGCAGCACGGCGTCAGCGGGCACCGTTCCCGGGCGGCACATCCTCAGGCTGTCCTACGGCCGCGCGGGACGCGATCCGGAGACGGCCGGTCTGAGCGACCCCGAGGCGTGCGCGCTCGCCCTGGCGGACGCCTCGCGGATCCTCGGCGTTGCGCTCGATCCGCGCTCGGTGCGCGGCATGGCGCGCCGAGGCTGGCATGCGGGCGGGCCGCCGGCGGGCGCCTCCATCGCCGAGCGGGCCCCCGGCGGCGTCGTCTGCGCGGGGGACTGGGTGAGCGGCACGGGCCTCGCGTCCGTCGTCCCCGGCGCCCGCAGCGCCGCCGAACGCGCCTGCGCCGAGGGCCGCACCGCGCTGGGCGCGGCGATCCGGACGGCGCGCCGGGAGGGCGGCGGGACGCGTCCCGGCCGTGCGCCGCTGCGTGCGTCCGCCGCGATCCGGAACGCTCCCCACGACCTCCCCGCCCCGACTCCGGAGAACCCCGCATGAACGACCGCCTGTCATCCCGCGCAGCCGACCCGGCCCATACCGCTGCACCCGCCGACGCCGCCGGGGCCGCTGTCGCGGACTCCGCGGCCCCTCCTGTCCCGGACTCCGCGGCCCCCGCCGGCTCGACAGGCGCCCCGGGAGGGGCCGCCGCCGCACGCGTGTTCCGCGCCCCCGGCCCGCTCGCCGCGCGTCCGGGGCTGCTGCGCATCGGCACGAGGGGCAGCGCGCTCGCGGTCGCGCAGACGACGACGGTCGCCGAGGCCGTCGCCGCCGCGACGGGGCTCGAGATCGCGCTCGTCATCGTCACGACGCACGGCGATACCTCCCGGGCCCCGCTCGCGCAGCTCGGCGGCACCGGGGTGTTCGTCAGCGCCCTGCGCGACGCCCTGCTCGCGGGGGCGTGCGACCTGGCCGTGCACTCCCTCAAGGATCTGCCGACCGGACCGTGCCCCGGGATCGCCCTCGGCGCGGTGCCCCACCGCGCCGACCCGCGCGATGCGCTGTGCTCCCGCGGCGGCCGGGTGCTCGCGGAGCTCCCGGCGGGGGCGCGGATCGGCACGGGCGCGCCGCGCCGCGCCGCGCAGCTGCTCGCACGCCGACCGGACCTCGCGGTGCAGGACATCCGCGGCAACGTCGACACGCGGCTCGCCCGCGTGGACGCGGATCTCGACGCCGTCGTGCTCGCCGCGGCCGGCCTCGACCGGCTCGGCCGCGCCGGGGTCATCGCCGAGCGCTTCCCGCTCCACGAGGTCCCCACGGCTCCGGGCCAGGGCGCGCTCGCGATCGAGGTGCGCGAGGAGGATCGGGGATCCGCGCCCTACACCGCCGCGCTCGCCGCGCTCGATCACGCGGAGTCCCGCGCCGCCGCGCTCGCCGAGCGCTCGCTGCTGGCCGCCCTCGAGGCCGGATGCGCCGCGCCCGTCGGGGCGCGCGCCGCGGTCGCCGCGGGGCGCCTCGAGCTCAGCGGCACGGTCTACCGACTCGACGGCAGTGCGCAGCTGAGCGCCTCCGCCGCGAGCGCCTGGGCGGGAGCCGATGACCGGGCGGCCGTCGCACTCGGCCGCCGCGCCGCGCGCGAACTGCTCGACGGCGGCGCCGCACGGCTCGCGCCGCTCGGGGGATCGGCGTGACCGGGACCGGATCCCGGTCGGACGCCGCGACGCTCGGCGGTCGGTCCTCCGCGCCGCAGGAACGGCGCGCTCCCGATCCGCAGGACCGGCGGTCTGCCGGGTCGCAGGGACGGCGGTCTGCCGCGCCGCTCGCGGGCCTCCGGGTGCTCGTGACGAGCGGGGGAACCTCGGGAGAGCGCATCGCCCGGGCGGTCGCAGAGCGCGGCGGCACCCCCGTGCCCCTCCCGCTCACTCGGACAACGCCTCCGGAGGACCCGGGTGCGCTCGAGGCCGCGGTCGCGCGCTGGTGCACCGGGGGCTTCGACTGGATGCTCGTCACGAGCGCGCGCGGCGCCGCGGCGGTGCGCGGGGCGCTCGCGCCGAGGGATGGCGGGACCCCCGAACGGATCCATGCGGGCCGTGCGGGCGCCGTCGGCCCCGCGACCGCGGCGGCGCTGCACGAGACGGGCATCCCCGTCGGCATCGTCCCCGATCACGATTTCTCGGCCGGGGGACTCGCCGCCGCCTTTCTCGCCGAGCACCCCGGCCCCGCGGGCGGCGGGGCGGCGCAGCGGGTGCTGCTGCCGCTCTCCTCGCTCGCGGGCGGCGAACTCGCCGGCGCGCTCGCCGCGGCCGGGCATGCCGTCGAGCGCGTCACCGCCTACCGCACGTTCCCGGCGCCGCCGCGGGATCTCCCCCTCGCGGCTCGGACTCGCGGCACGGACCCGCGGCGTCCCGGCGCGCCCGGTGCCGACGCCTCGGCTCCGGGCACCGACGTCGCAGTTCCGCGCGCCGATGCTTCGGATCCCGGCGCCGCTGCGTCGCCCGCCGGCGTCCACGCGATCCTCGTCGCGAGCGCATCGGCCGCCGGCGTGCTCGCCGAGCGCGCCGCCCCGATCCCCGCGGCCGTGCGGGTCGTCGCGATCGGCGAACCCACGGCGCGTGCGCTGCGCGCCGGCGGCCTCGACGTCGCCGCGGTCGCCCGATCGCACACGGCGCTCGGGCTCGTCGAAGCGCTCGTCTCCGTCGCCGCGCGCCCGCCTGGAGAGCTCCCCGATCCCGACCCGCCGCAGCATCCGCACCCGCCGCACGCCGCCGACTCACCGCACGACCTCCCGCCGACCGCCGAAGGAACTCCCGCATGATCCCCACCGTCCGTCCGCGCCGCCGGCGCACCACCCCGGCCATGCGCCGGCTCACCGCGGAGACCCGCCTCCACCCGGCCGAGCTGATCCTGCCGATGTTCGTCCGAGAGGGACTCTCCGAGCCTCGCGGGATCGCTTCGATGCCCGGCGTCCGGCAGCACACGCTCGACTCCCTCAGACGGGCCGCGGTCGACGCCGCCGCTGCCGGCATCGGCGGCGTCATGCTGTTCGGCATCCCCGAGCGGCGCGACGCAGACGGCAGCGCCGGCGATGATCCCGAGGGCATTCTCAACGTCGCCACGCGCGCCGTCGTCGCAGAGGTCGGCGACGCGCTCGTGGTGCAGACGGATCTCTGCCTCGACGAGTTCACGGACCACGGCCACTGCGGCGTGCTCTCGCCGACGGGCGCCGTCGACAACGACGCCACGCTCGAGCGCTATCGCGCCGTGGCGGTCGCCCAGGCCGAGGCGGGATCCGCGCTGCTCGGGCTGTCGGGCATGATGGACGGCCAGGTGGCGGCCGTGCGCGACGCGCTCGACGCCGCCGGGCATCAGGACACCGGGGTGCTCGCCTACTCCGCGAAGTACGCCTCCGCGTTCTACGGTCCCTTCCGCGAAGCCGTCGATTCGCAGCTCGGCGCCGATCCGGCGGCGAGCGGGGACCGCCGCAGCTACCAGCAGGATCCGGCGAACCGGCGCGAGGGACTGCGGGAGACCGAGCTCGATCTGGCCGAGGGCGCCGACATCGTGATGGTGAAGCCGGCGGGGAGCTACCTCGACGTGCTCGCCGACGTCGCGGCGACGAGCCCCGTGCCGGTGTGGGCGTACCAGGTCTCGGGGGAGGCGGCCATGATCGAGGCGGCGGCCACGAACGGCTGGATCGACCGCCGCCGCGTCATCGAGGAGTCCGTGCTCGGCATCAAGCGGGCGGGGGCGGACGCGATCCTGAGCTACTTCGCCGTGGAGCTCGCGGGGTGGATCCGATGAGCGCGCCGCGCGTTCCCGGCGGCACCGCTGCGCGCAGCGCCGCACTCGCGGAGCGCGCCGAGCGGGTCATCCCCGGCGGCGTCAACTCGCCCGTACGCGCCTACGGCTCGGTGGGCGGGACGCCCCGCTTCCTCGTCGCCGGGCGCGGAGCGTACGTCACGGACGCCGACGGGGTCGAGTACGTCGACCTCGTCGCCTCGTGGGGCCCGGCTCTCCTCGGCCACGCGCACCCCGCCGTCGTGGATGCGGTGCAGGCCGCCGCCGCGCGCGGCCTCGGATTCGGCGCATCGGTGCCCGAGGAGGCGGAGCTCGCCGAGGAGATCGTGTCGCGGCTCACGCTGCCCGTGCCCGGCGCGCCGGCATCGGTCCCGCTCGTGGAACGCGTGCGCCTCGTCTCGACCGGCACCGAGGCGACGATGACCGCGATCCGCCTCGCCCGCGGCGCGACGGGCCGCCCGCTCCTCATCAAGTTCGCGGGGCACTACCACGGGCACTCCGACGGGCTGCTCGCCGAGGCCGGATCGGGCCTCGCGACGCTCGCGATGCCGGGGTCCGCGGGCGTCACCGCCGAGACGGCGGCGCAGACCCTCGTGCTGCCCTACAACGACCTCCCCGCGCTCGAAGCCGCCTTCGCCGAGCACGGCGACCGCATCGCGGCGGTCATCGCCGAGGCCGCGGCCGCGAACATGGGGGTGCTGCCGCCCGCGCCGGGCTTCACCCGCGCGATGATCGCGCTCGCCCACCGGCACGGCGCGCTGGTGATCCTCGACGAGGTGCTCACCGGATTCCGCGCGGGGCCCGCGGGCTACTGGGGGATCGCGGCCGCGGAGATGGCGGCGGCGGACGTTGCCGCGGAGGGCGGGCCTGCGGCGGGCGCTCCCGCGGAGGGCGGGCTCGTGGATGCCGCCGTCCTCCCCGACCTCGTGACGTTCGGCAAGGTCGTCGGCGGCGGGCTGCCGCTCGCGGCGCTCGGCGGCCGGCGCGAGGTCATGGAGCTGCTCGCGCCGCTCGGCCCGGTCTACCAGGCGGGCACGCTGTCGGGCAATCCACTCGCCGTGACCGCCGGGCTCACGACGCTCCGGCACGCCGACGCTGAGGCCTAC
Organism: Leucobacter allii; assembly: GCF_022919155.1. Lineage (NCBI taxonomy): Bacteria > Bacillati > Actinomycetota > Actinomycetes > Micrococcales > Microbacteriaceae > Leucobacter > Leucobacter allii. The sequence goes on along the minus strand of NZ_CP095045.1, from coordinate 2,718,411 downwards.
GCGCGGCTCGGTCGCGCCGCCGCGGCGATCGCCGAGGGTGCGGGGTCAGCGCTCGCGGCCGCGGGGGTGCCGCACCGCGTGCAGCGCGCCGGCACGCTCTTCAGCGTGCTGTTCGGGGACTTCCCCGAGGCCCCGACGACGTATGCGCAGGTGCAGCGGCAGGAGGTGGGCCGCCACCGCGCGTTCTTCCACGAGATGCTCGCGCGGGGCGTCAATCTGCCGCCGAGCGCCTTCGAGGCATGGTTCGCGACGGCCGCGCACGACGACGCGGCGATCGAGCGGGTGCTCGCCGTGCTGCCGCACGCGGCGCGAGCCGCCGCCCGCGTCTGAGGCGGCGGCTCCGCCGCCGGGTTTCGGCGCGGGACCAGCACGTCCGGTCGGGGATGCGGCTTCGGTGAGCCGGGATCCCGCGATCCCGACGCACCGAAGCCGCATCCCCGACCGACAGTGCCGGCACCTCAGCGCTGCTCTGACCGATGGTGCCGCCACCCCTCCGCCCCGAGCGAGGACGCCCGGCGGCGTGCTCGCTCCCGACGGGATACCCGCGCCGCCCTCTGCGCGTCCTCTGCGCACCTCCGCTCACCCGCGCCGTCCACCCAGCCCGCCCACCCGGCTCGCCCGTGCCCGCCCGGGCGGAGTAGGCTGCCGGGGTGAACGCGTCGATCCGGATCCGCCCCGCCCGCCCCGAAGAGCACGCCGAGACGGGCGCCCTCGTGCGCGCCGCCTATGCGGCAGACTTCGCGCTCGGAGCCGAGTACCTCGCGGAGATCGAGGATGTCGCGGGGCGGGCGACGAGCTCCGAGGTGCTCGTCGCCGTCGAGGCGGACCCGGAGACGGGGGAGCGGATCCTCGCGACGGTCACGATCCCCCGCCCGGGCGAGCGGCTCCAGGACGACACGGAGCCGGGCGAGATGGATCTCCGCCTGCTCGGGGTCGCGCACGCCGCCCGTGGTCGAGGGATCGGCGAGGCGGTCGTGCGGCACTGCCTCCGGGTCGCGCGGGATCGCGGCTGCCATCGGGTCGTGCTGCACACGGGTGAGATCATGACCGGGGCGCAGCGGCTCTACGAGCGGCTCGGCTTCACCCGGATCCCCGAGCGCGAGTTCGACATCGAGGTGCTCGGCGGGACCCGGCGGATCCTCGCCTACGGGCTCGCCCTGACCGGGGTGCGGGTGCCGGCCTGAGGGGAGCGGCCCCGGAGATGCGCGAACGGCGGGGACCCCGGCCGCCCGGGAGCCCCGCCGTTCGCACGGCGCGACGTCTCAGACGCGCGCCTGGAGAGCGGCGATGGCGCTCTCGAAGAAGCGGAGGCCGTCGACGCCCGAACTCATCGCCTCGGGCGTCGAGGGGCCGAAGCCGGGCTCGACGGCGTGCTCGGGATGCGGCATGAGACCGACCACGTTGCCGCGCTCGTTTGTGAGCCCAGCGATGTCCTCGAGGGAGCCGTTCGGGTTCACGCCCGCGTAGCGGAAGGCGATGAGCCCGTCGCCCTCGAGCCGCTTCAGCGTCTCCTCGTTCGCGATGTAGCCGCCGTCGCCGTTCTTCAGCGGGATGACGATCTCCTCGCCCTGCGCGAAGGCGTTCGTCCACTCGGTGTCGGCGTTCTCGACGACGAGGCGCTGGTCGCGGCGGATGAACTGCTGATGCGCGTTGCGGATCAGCCCGCCGGGCAGCAGGTGCGACTCGACGAGGACCTGGAAGCCGTTGCAGATGCCGAGCACGGGCAGGCCGCGATTCGCGGCCTCGACGACCTCGGTCATGATCGGGGACACCGCGGCGATCGCGCCGGGGCGGAGGTAGTCGCCGTAGCTGAAGCCGCCGGGCAGCACGATCGCGTCGACGCCCTGCAGCTCGTGATCGGCGTGCCAGAGGGCGACGGGCTCGGCGCCCGCGATCCGGATCGCGCGCTGCGCGTCGCGGTCGTCGAGCGAGCCGGGGAAGGTGACGACGCCGATGCGGGTGGTCATCGGGCGGCGCCGTCCGCGACGGGGACGCCGTCGACGCTGATGGCGACGACATCCTCGATGACGGCGTTCGACAGGATCTCGTCGGCGACCTGGCGCACCTCGGCGATCACCGCGTCGGTCACCTCGCCCTCGACGGCGAACTCGAAGCGCTTGCCGATGCGCACGTTCTGGAACTTGCCGTGCCCCAGGCGATCCAGCGCACCCGTGGTGGCCTTGCCCTGGGGATCGAGCAGTTCGGCCTTCGGCATGACATCAACGACAATCGTGGGCACCCGGGATCTCCGTTTCTCGTGGAAGCTCCGTCAATTCTCGCACGGATCCGCCGCGGCGTCGTGCCGTCGGATGGCGCCCCGCGCTGCGCGGGACGGCGGACGCGGGGCGGGGCTCCCCGGCTCAGGGCAGCACATACGCGCCGGTATCGCCCGGGTTCACCGCGATCTCCCAGCGGAAGCCGTCGGGGTCCTGGAAGTAGCCCGAATAGCCGCCCCAGTCCCGGCGCACCGCGGCCTGCGTCGTCGCGCCCAGGGACGCGGCGCGGGCCAGCACCGCGTCGGCCTCGGCCTCGGTCCGCACGTTGTGGGCGAGCGTGATCGGCGCGAGTCCCGCTGCCGGCGGTTCGCCGATCTCCGCGGTGAAGCCCTCGACGCTCCACAGCGAGAGCAGGAGCTGCGGGCCGACCGGCAGCATCACCACGTCCTCCGCCTCGAAGAGCGGTGCCCAGCCGAGCCCGTCGACGTAGAAGGCGCGACTGCGGGCCACGTCCGCGACGGCGAGGGTGATGAGGCTGAGGCGCTGCTCCACGATCTCAGCCTCGCCGATCCCGCGGCGCGGCGCAAGGCCCGTCAAGCGGTCAGGCGCTCCAGCAGCTCGCGGTAGCGCTCGCGCGTGCGCTCGACGATCTCAGCGGGGAGCTCGGGCGGCGTCCCCGTGCGGTCCCAGTGCGCGGCGAGCCAGTTGCGCACGATCTGCTTGTCGAAGGACGCGAGCCGGGCTGCACGGTCGAGGCCCGTGTTCCCGTACGCCTCCGCGTCCCAGTATCGGGACGAGTCGCTCGTGAGCACTTCATCGGCGAGGACGAGCTCGCCCGTGCGGGGATCGCGGCCGAACTCGAACTTCGTGTCGGCGAGCACGACGCCCCGCTCGGCCGCCTGATCCCGAGCCGCGGTGAAGATCGCGAGGGACGCGTCGCGCAGCGCCGCCGCGACCTCGGGCCCGACGAGCTCCGCGCTGCGCTCGAAGGTGATGTTCTCGTCGTGCTCGCCGAGCGGGGCCTTGTACGCGGGCGTGTAGATCGGCTCCTCGAGGAGGTCGCCGTCCTCGAGCCCCGCCGGCAGCTCGATGCCGCACACGGCGCCGCTGCGCCGGTACTCGGCGTACCCCGAGCCCGTGAGCGCGCCCCGTACGACGCACTCGATCGGGTACATCTCGAGCCTGCGGGTGAGCATCGCGCGGTCGGCGACCTCGGCCGGGACGACGGGGGCGCCGTCTCCGGCCTCGGCGAGGTGGTTCGCGATCCCGATCCGCGAGAACCACCAGTTCGACAGCGTCGTGAGCAGCGCGCCCTTGCCCGGGATCGGGGGTTCGAGCACGTGGTCGAAGGCACTGACGCGATTGCTCGCGACCACGAGGAGGAAGCGGTCGTCGCCGTCGGCGGGGACGTACAGATCGCGCACCTTGCCGGAGTAGGTGTGGGTCCAACCGGGCAGCTGCGGGGGAGCGGGGAGTTCGGTCACCCGCCCATTCTCCCATTCCCGGGCCGCGGACGCGCGCGGCGGGCTGGCGGGTCCGTGCGCGCACGAGTGCGGCCGAGCGCGCACGGGAGCTTGCCTGACACCCGCCGCGCCTCGGGCCGACTGTCAGCGGGTGCGGCTAGAGTTTGTCCCAGAGGCCGTCGCCCCTCCCGCGCGGACCGCGCAGTGGCATCGCCGCCGAGCCGGCGCTGCTGCGGCGGAGCGTCGCGGGCGGCCGACGGGATGCCCGTTCGACACCTGAGGAGAACCATGATCCCGCTGGGACCGGTTGTGGCGAGGAGCCGGATGAACGCCGCGCGGGCCGACGTGTGGCCGTACCTGGCGGATCCGGAGCGCCGGGCCGAATGGTGGGCCGAGCTCCAGCTCGAGCCCGGGATCGGCGGCACCGTCGCGGAGCGCTGGAGCGAGGGCGACGGCGAGGAGTCGGTCAGCCGCGATGCGAGCGGCACCGTCGATGTCTGGGTCGAGGGGCACGCGATCGGCTTCACCTGGCGCGAGGCCGGCGACGAGCGCGACACCGCCGTGCTCATCACGCTGCGTACGCAGGGGTACCAGACCGGGCTCACCGTGACCGAGACGGGGTTCGACGCATTGCCCGCCGCATCCGAGCGGGCCGCGGCTTCGCAGGAGGGATGGCGGGTGCTCCTGCGGGACCTCGTCGCGGCCATCGATGCCGCCGGCGCCGCCGGGAGGCTCGCTCACACGGTCGTGGCCGGGGTCGGCGTCGCCGCGGCGGATCCGAGCGGCGCCGCGGGGACCGAGCTCGTGGTCGCCCCCGAAGAGGTCGACGGCGAGGTGGACGACGCAGCGGCTCCGGAGGATGCGGCCTCGGGGACCGAGGTCGACGTCGAGGTCGATCCGGAGCCCGAGCTCGGCGAGCGCCTCGAGCTGGATACGGGGTCCGTGGAGGTCGTCGATGCCGGGGAGGCCGAGCCGGGGACGGGGCCCGCGGATCCCGGATCGGAGCCCTCGGGGGAGCAGTCCGCCGCCGCGGCCGGTGTCGCCGCCGAGCCCGATGCCGATGCCGATGCCGGCGCCGGGAGCGAGAGCGGCCCCGGCGGCGATCTCGATGGCGCGGCTGAGAGCGGACTCGATGATGCCGCCGATGCCGATGCCGATGCCGATGCCGATGCCGCGGCCGTTGACGAAGAGTCGGCCGACGTTGTGGATGCTGAGAGCGATGACGCCGCCGAGAGCGATGAGGCCGCCGAGAGCGATGGCACTGCCGAGAGCGACGACACCGCCGAGAGCGACGCCGGCATCGGAGCCGACGCGGAAGCCGGAGCCGACGCGGAAACCGGGGCCGAGGCCGAGGCGGAAGCCGAGACTGACGCCCCCGCGGATCCTATCGCCGAGGCCGATCCCGCGACCGGAGCCGATCCCGCGACCGATGCCGACGACACGATCGCGATCAGCCGTGAGGCCATCGACGACGCGATGCACGACCTCGGGCTCGGTGCGGAGGACGACGCTCCCGGCGAGCCCGAGGAGCCCGACTTCGACACCCTCATCCGCGGCAGCTGAAGCCTGCACGGGCGTGCGGCGCCGTTGATCGGGCGGCTCGCCACCGGTGTCGAGCGCCGGTCCGCCGCGGCCGCGCTCCGGCCGCGACGCGCTCGGCCGCCGGCTTCGCGCGTACTGCGCGTCGATCCTGCGCTGGCGCGATCCCGCGCCTATGCGACCCGCGCCGCGATGTCCGAACGCCGCTGACCGCCCTCGAGCCCGATCCGGTCCGCGGCCGCGTAGGCGCGCTCGCGCGCCTCGGCGAAGTCGGCGCCTCGGGCCACGACGCCGAGCACCCGTCCGCCCGTCGCGATCCAGGAGCCCTCGGCGCCTCGCGCCGTCGCGGCGTGCACGAGATGCACGCCGGGCACCTCCGTCGCGGCGTCGAGCCCGGTGAGCTCCCGGCCGGTCGTCACCGCGCCGGGATACCCCTCGCTCGCGAGCACGACGATCACCGCGGAGTCTGCGGAGAACTCGGGGGCCGGCAGCTCGGCCAGTCCGCCCTGCGCGGCGGCCAGCAGGTACCGGCTCAGCGGCGAGGCGAGGCGCGCGAGCACGACCTGCGTCTCCGGGTCGCCGAAGCGCGCGTTGAACTCGATGACGCGCACGCCCGTCGCGGTGACGATGAGGCCGCAGTAGAGCAGCCCCACGAAGGGCGTGCCCTCCGCCTCGAGCTGCCGCACGGTCGGCAGCGCCACGGTGCGGGTGATCTCCTCGACGAAATCGTCGGCGACCCACGGCAGCGGCGAGTACGCCCCCATGCCGCCCGTGTTCGGGCCGGCGTCGCCGTCGAAGATGCGCTTGTAGTCCTGCGCCGGGCTCAGCGGGAGCACATCGTGCCCGTCCGCGAAGAAGAAGAGCGACACCTCCTGCCCGTCGAGGAACTCCTCGACGAGCACCTCCCCGTGCGGCGCCCACTCCGCCACGTGCGCGAGCGCAGCGTCGCGGTCCTCGGTCACGAGCACGCCCTTGCCCGCGGCCAGGCCGTCCGCCTTCACGACGTACGGCGCGCCGAAGTCGTCGAGCACGGCGCCGGCCTCGGCGACGGAGGCGACGCGCGTCGCCCGCCCGGTCGGCACGCCGGCCGCATCCATGATCCGCTTCGCGAAGGCCTTCGAGCCCTCGAGCTGCGCCGCGGCGCGATCCGGCCCGAACACCGGGATCCCCGCGGCGCGCAGCGGATCGGCGACGCCGGCGACGAGCGGCGCCTCGGGGCCGACCACGACGAGGTCGAAGCCGCGCTCGCGCACGAACGCCGCCACCGCCGCGGGATCCGTGTACGCGAGCTCGGGGGTCTCCACCCCGCTCGCGGCGATGCCCGCGTTCCCCGGGGCGCAAACGACCTCGTGGCCGGCCTCCTCGGAGATCAGGGAGAGGACGAGAGCGTGTTCGCGGGCGCCCGGGCCCAGTACGAGGATCTTCACCGTTCCAGGGTACTGGATGCGGGTGGGGCGGCCGACGTACGATGGGCGTCATGGCGCTGCACTGGAAGCTCGTGATCGATTGCCGTGATCCGCATGCTCTCGCGGATTTCTGGGCCGAGGCCCTCGGCTACGCGGTGGAGGATCCGAGCGGGCTCGTCGAGCACCTGCTCGGCGCCGGTCAGCTTCCCGAGGCCGCGACCGTCCGGCACGGCGGCGTGCGCCGATTCGCCGGGCTCGCGGCGGTGCGCCACCCCGACGATCCCTTCGACGACTTCAGCGGCACCGGTCGCGGTCGCCGGATCCTGTTCCAGGCGGTGCCCGAGGAGAAGCGGGGGAAGAACCGGCTCCACCTCGACGTGCATGGCGACGGGGAGCTCGAGGCGCTCGTCACCCGGCTCGAAGGGCTCGGCGCCGAGCTCGTGGAACGTGTGGACCAGGGGCCGGCTGGCCGGTGGTGCGTGATGCGCGATCCCGAGGGGAACGAGTTCTGCGCCGCCTGAACGGCCCGGGGATCCGGCGTCGCTAGGCTGGGAGGGTGGCGAAGCGGAGGATCCCGATCGATGACGGCCGTGCCGCGCTCGCGGAGGCGCGGACGGGCGGCGCGGCGCGAGCGGTGCTGGCCACGGCCGTCCGCTACCTGCTCGAGGAGCTCGCGGAGCGCGCTCCGGGCAACACCGTCGAGGTGCGCGTGCCTCCGTTCGGCGCGACGCAGTGCGTGCAGGGGCCTCGGCACACCCGCGGCACGCCGCCGAACGTGATCGAGACGGATCCCGCGACCTGGATCGCGCTCGCCACGGGGGAGCTCGACTGGGAGACCGCGATCGCCGAGGCTCGCGTCCGCGCCTCGGGGTCCCGGGCGGAACTCGTCGGTCTGCTCCCGCTCGTACGCGTCTGATTCCGGCGGCCGCTCCCGTCGCACGCCAGGAGTTGCGACTCTGGAGCCGAATAAGCCACACCTACTGACGTGCGAAGCAGGTGGGGCGGACGGATCAGGTCGGGCGCGCGGATCGGGCGGGAGGATCGGGCGCGCGGATCAGGTCGGGCGGGAGGATCGGGCGGGCGGATCAGGCGGGCCGCCGGGACTGTGGTGAATCGTCCAGCGAACGGCTGCGAGAATGGAGGCATGAGTACGCCCGATGCCGCGTCCGGAACGCCGCGGCAGGATCCCGCCGACACCCCCGTCGATCCCGCGGAGCCGGTCGCGCCCGAGCGCCGCGCCGCGGCCGAGCCGGATCGCCCGGCGGCCGAGCCCGCCCCCGCGGCCGCGGCAGCGCCGGAAGAGGCTTCGCAGGACGCACCGCGCGAGCCGATCGTCGAGACCGTCGAGCGGGAGGTCGTGCTGCAGCGCTCCGTGCGCTACGGGCGCGTCCTCATCGGAGGCGCCGTCCTCGGCGGCGTGCTCGCCGCGCTCGCCTGCCTGTTCTTCCCGATCGACGAGGACGCCGAGTACACGATGGCCCAGGCGATGGGCCTCATGCTGCTCGTCGGCGGGGCCATCGGGCTCTGCCTCGGCGGCGTCCTCGCGCTCGTCCTCGGCCGCGTCGCGAAGCGCCGCAGCGGTGGCGGCGTCGCCATCCAGGCCGACGTGCGATAATCGCGGACGTACACGACTCGATCGGAGAACCCCATGCTCGGGAACCTCAGCGGATGGCACCTGCTCGTCATCCTCTTCGTCATTCTGCTGCTGTTCGGCGCGCCGAAGCTGCCGGGGCTCGCGAAGAGCCTGGGCCAGTCGATGCGCATCCTCAAGAAGGAGGTCAGCTCCGACGGCGAGGGCACTCCGCCGGCGAAGTCGGAGTAGCGCGATGCGTCCGACCTGCCATACTGGTCGGACGCCAATGATCGGAGCCCACCCGCATGTTCGGTAATCTGTCCGGCCCCACGCTGCTGGTCATCCTCTTCATCGTCCTCCTGCTGTTCGGCGCGCCGAAGCTCCCGGGGCTCGCGAAGAGCCTGGGCCAGTCGATGCGCATCCTCAAGAAGGAGGTCGGCGGCAAGAACGGCGAAGCGGACGCGGGCGCCGATGAGGCCGCGCAGTCGGGAGCCGCCCCGGACACCGCGCCCCGCGCGAGCGCCCCGGAGGATCGGCCGGCGTCGAGCGGCACCCGGGCCGAGCGCCCCGACGACGATCCGGAACGACCGGACAAGCCGGCGAACTGACCGGCAATCGAACCGGGCTCCCCGCCGCGACGCCGCGGCGGGGAGCCCGGTTCGTTCAGCTCTCCTGCGTGGCCTCGACCCAGGACAGGTACTCCTCGTCGACGTCGCCGGTGACGTAGCTGCCGGAGAAACAGCTGTCTTCGAGCTCGGTGACGCGATCCTGCCCGGCGAGGATCGCCCGGCGCATCCCCTCGACGCTCATATACACCAGATGGTCGGCCCCGAGCTCCGCGGCGATCTCCTCGGTCGTCCGGCCATGGGCGATGAGCTCCTTGCGCGACGGCATGTTGATGCCGTAGACGTGCGGGTACACGACGGGCGGCGCGGCGGAGGCGAAGATCACGGACTTCGCACCGGCGGCGCGCGCCATCTCCACGATCTCCCGGGAGGTCGTGCCGCGGACGATCGAGTCGTCGACGAGCAGCACGTTCTTGCCGGCGAACTCCGAGCTCATCGCGTTGAGCTTCTGGCGCACGCTGCGCTTGCGCACGGCCTGGCCCGGCATGATGAAGGTGCGGCCGACGTAGTGGTTCTTGAAGAAGCCCTCGCGGTAGTCGATGCCGAGCTTCTGCGCGAGCTGCATGGCGCTCGGCCGCCCCGAATCGGGGATCGGCATCACGACGTCGATATCCACGTCGGGCAGCTGCTCGCGGATCTCCTCCGCGAGCACGTCGCCGAGGCGGAGCCGCGCGTCGTACACCGAGATGCCGCTCAGCACCGAGTCGGGGCGCGCGAGGTAGATGTACTCGAAGGCGCACGGCACGAGCCGCGGTCGCTGCGCGCACTGGCGGGACTCGAGCGCGCCGTCGGGGGAGATGAGAATGGCCTCGCCCGGTTCCACGTCGCGCACGGTCTCGTAGCCGCCGGACTCGAGCACGAGCGACTCGGAGGCGACGATCCACTCGTCCTGGCCGTTCGCGCCATCGCGGCGGCCGAGCACGAGCGGGCGGATCCCGAAGGGATCCCGGAAGGCGAGCAGGCCGTGCCCCGCGATGAGCGCGATGGTCGCGTAGGAGCCCTCGACGCGCTCGTGCACGCGAGCCACGGCGTCGAAGACCTGCTCGGAATCGAGGGAGAGCCCCGAGATGCCCGCCTGCAGCTCGTTCGCGAGCACGTTGAGCAGCAGCTCGGTGTCGGAATGCGTGTTGAGGTGGCGGCGATCCACGTTGTAGAGCTCGGCGGTGAGCTCCCGCGTGTTCGTCAGGTTGCCGTTGTGGACGAGGATGATGCCGTAGGGCGCGCCGACGTAGAAGGGCTGCGCCTCCTCCTCCTGAGCCGCGGAGCCTCGGGTCGCGTAGCGCACGTGGCCGAGGCCGACGTTGCCCATGAGGCTGCGCATGTCTCGCGTCCGGTAGGCCTCGCGCACCTGGCCCTTCGTCTTCACCATGTGGAAGAAGTCGCCCTCCAGCGTCGCGATGCCGGTCGAGTCCTGGCCGCGGTGCTGCAGGAGCAGCAGACTGTCGTAGATTCGCTGGTTGACGGGTTCGGACGAGACGATACCGACGATGCCGCACATGCTGTTGTGATTGCTCCCTGCGAAGTGGGTGGAGCGCCCGACGAGGCGCACCCTCTAGTGTCCCACACGCCGCGGGTGGGCCCGCTCGGGGCAGGGTACGCTGGAACCGTGAGCGAAAACGCGTCGATCTATGCCCAGTCCGGAGTGGACACCGCCGCCGGAGACCTCGCGGTCGAGCTGATGAAGTCGGCGGTCGCCCGCACGCAGGGCCCCGAGGTGCTCGGCGGCGTCGGCGGCTTCGCCGGCATGTTCGACGCCTCGGCGCTGCTCGGCTACCGCCGGCCGCTGCTCGCCTCCTCGACGGACGGGGTCGGCACGAAGGTCGCGATCGCCCAGGCGATCGACAAGCACGACACCATCGGCCAGGACCTCGTGGCGATGGTCGTCGACGACATCGTCGTCGTCGGCGCGAAGCCGCTCTTCATGACCGACTACATCGCCTGCGGCAAGGTGGTCCCCGAGCGCATCGCCGACATCGTGCGGGGCATCGCGGGCGCCTGCGAGGCGACCGGAACGGCGCTCGTCGGCGGCGAGACCGCGGAGCACCCGGGGCTCCTCGGCCCGGACGAGTACGACGTCGCCGGCGCGGCGACGGGCGTCGTCGAGGCGGATCGGATGCTCGCCCCCGACCGGGTGCGCGACGGCGACGTCGTGCTCGCGATGGCCGCCTCCGGCCTGCACTCCAACGGCTTCTCGCTGGTGCGGCACATCCTCGCCGAGCGGGGCATCGCCTACACCGACCGCAGCGCGGAGCTCGGAGCGAGCTACGGCGAGGCGCTCCTCACCCCGACCGCGCTCTACACGGCCCCGCTGCTGCGCGTGCTCGAGGACCCCGAGCTCGCGGGGGCCGACGGCACCAGCGCGGTCCACGTGCTCAGCCACGTCACCGGCGGCGGGATCGCGGCGAACCTCGCGCGGGTGCTGCCGCGGGGGGCGTGGGTCGAGGTGGATCGCGCCTCCTGGTCGCCGCTGCCGGTCTTCCGACACCTCGCCGAGCTCGGGGCGCACTCGCTCGAGTCGCTCGAGGGCGCGTGGAACCTCGGGATCGGCATGTTCGCGGTCGTGGACGCCGCGAAGGCGCCGCAGCTGGCCGCCGCGCTCACGGCCGAGGGGCTCGACACGTGGGTGGTGGGAGCCGTGTCGACCTCCTCCCGCGATCTCGCGGGCTTCGAGCAGGGTGCGAAGGGCGTCGACGGCGGCGCGGTGCGCCTGGTCGGGAGCTACGCGGGCTGATCCGTCGGCGGCGCCGAGGACCGCTCGATGAGGGCCGTCGCGATGACGGCGAGGCCCTCGCCGCGGCCCGTGAAGCCCAGATGATCGGTGGTCGTGGCCCCGAGGGACACCGGGGCGCCGAGGAGCGCAGAGAGCGTCGACTGCGCCTCCGCGCGCCGGGGCGCGAGCTTCGGGGACGGGCCGACGAGCTGCGCGGACACGTTCACCGGAGCCCAGCCGGCCTCCGCGAGGCGGGCGCGCGCCAGCTCCAGGAAGCCCGTGCTGTCGGCGTTCGCGGTGGTGGTGCCGTCGACCCCGACGAGGCCGCCGATATCGCCGAGGCCGGCCGCCGAGAGCAGCGCGTCGACGATGGCGTGGCAGACCGCGTCGCCGTCGCTGTGGCCCGCGAGACCCGGCTCGCCCGGCCAGTCGAGGCCCGCGAGGCGCAGCGGAACGGCCGCGTCGTAGGCGTGCACGTCGACGCCGGTGCCGACCCGGATCACGCCTCCGCCCCGATCTCCAGCAGCTTCGCGGCGAGGACGTGCTCGAGGAGCACGAGATCGGCCGGGCCGGTGAGCTTGTGGGCGCGGAGTTCGCCGGCCACGACGCGGACCCGCCCGCCCGCCCGCTGCACGAGCTCGGCGTCGTCGGTGGGCGGGGCGTGCTCGGCGTCGTCGGGCGCCGCCTGCGCGGCCGCGAGGAGCTCGCGGGGGAAGCCCTGCGGGGTCTGCACGGCGACGAGGTCCCCGCGATCCACGGTCTCGGTGACGAGACCCCCCGGAGCGACCCGCTTGATCGTGTCGATGACCGGCTGAGCCGGCACGACCGCGTCGCCGCTCGCCCGCACCTCCGCGATGACGCGCTCGAAGAGCTCGGCGCTCGCGAAGGGGCGCGCGGCGTCGTGCACGAGCACGGTGTCGATGGCGCCGGGGAGCGCATCGACGCCGAAGCGCACCGATTCGTTCCGCGTGCGGCCGCCGGGGACGACCGAGACGTCCCAGCCGGTCTCGGCGGGGAGGATGCGATCGACGAGATCCAGGGTCTGCGCCGCGCGGTCCTCGGGCACCACCACGACGAGATGGCCGCGGTGGGGGAGCGAGGTCACGACCGCGATCCCGAACTCCACGAGCGTGCGGCCGCGCAGCTCGACGAAGGCCTTCGGGACGCTGGCGCCGAGGCGCTCGCCCCGGCCGGCGGCGACGAGCACGACGCCGAGCGTCGCGAGGGCATGGGGCGGGATGACCGGCGCCTGCCCGGTCGGAGGCGGGGAGCTGCGCATAGGGCCAGCGTACCCGCCGCCGCTCTCCGAAAGACGCGCAGGGCGCCCCGCCATCGGCGGGACGCCCTGCGCACGGGGCGATGCCCCGGGGAGCCGACGGCGGTCGCTAGGAGGCGAGCACCTGGTCGAGCACCTCGGAGGCCTGCTCCTCGTCGGTCTTCTCGGCGAGCGCGAGCTCGGACACGAGGATCTGACGGGCCTTCGCGAGCATCCGCTTCTCGCCGGCGGAGAGCGAACGGACCTCCTGGTCGCGGCGCCACAGGTCGCGGACGACCTCGGACACCTTGATCACGTCGCCCGAGGCGAGCTTCTCGAGGTTCGCCTTGTATCGGCGGGACCAGTTGGTCGGCTCCTCGGTGAACGGCGCGCGCAGCACCTCGAACACGCGCTCGAGGCCCTCCTGATCGATGACATCGCGCACGCCGACGAGGTCGCAGTTCTCCGCAGGGACCTCGATCGTCAGATCGCCCTGGTTGACCTGCAGCTTCAGGAAGATCTTCTCTTCGCCGCCGAGCTTGCGCTTCTTCACCTCGATGATCTTGGCTGCGCCGTGGTGGGGGTAGACGACGGTCTCTCCGACCTCAAATTGCATCGAGTGGCTCCTTTACAGTCCAACCACTAAAATACCACACTTGTCGTTCGAGAGCTTAGGTTCACCTAAGCTGCGACGGCTGCGCGGAGCCGGATATGATGATTCCAAACCGTGATCGGCGGCTGCAGCGGCATGCCCCGGTATCGATACTCGGCTCGGAGGACCACCTTGAAGTTTCGGATCGCCTCGTCCATCGCACTCGCGGCGGCCCTCGCGCTCGGCGCGACCGGATGCAGCCTGATCGCACCGCAGGGCACTCTGGAGCCCTACGCCCCCAGCGACGGCATCGATGTGAGCGTCGGCGGCGTGCACGTGCGCAACATCATGCTCATCGCCGATGAGACCGGGGAGAACTTCAACGTCGTCTTCGGCGCGGTCAACTCCACCGGCGCCCCGCAGGACGTGACGATCAGCTTCACCGGCGAGGGCTCGTCGCGGGCCGCAGCGGAGTTCACGGTGCCGACCGGCAACACGCTCTTCGGCAATCCGGCGGGCGAGGAGGCCCCCGTGCTCGTCACGATCCCCGATCTCAAGCCGGGCGCGACGGTCTCTGCCTACTTCCAGACCGCGGGAGCCTCGGAGCTGCAGCGCGAGGTGCCCGTGCTCGACGGCACCCTCGCCGACTACCGCGACTACGTGCTGCCGGCGGACTTCAGCCAGAGCGCCGACGAGTCCGCTGCGCAGGAGAAGACGGCCGCTGAGGACGAGCAGGCCGACCAGTCCCATGTCGGCGACGACGTCACCGACGTCGAGCAGGCCGAGACCGAGTAGCCGTCGGCGCGCGGTAGCGACGCGGCCCCCGCGATCCCTCGGGATCGCGGGGGCCGCGTCGTTCGCCGGGTCATCCGAAGCGGTAGCCGACCCCCCGGACCGTGGAGATGAGCTTGGGTTTCGAGGGCTCCTCCTCGATGCGCGCGCGGATGCGCTTGATGTGCACGTCGAGCGTCTTCGTGTCGCCGTAGTAGTTGCTGCCCCAGACGCGGTCGATGAGCTGGCCGCGGGTGAGCACCCGTCCGGCGTGGCGCATGAGCATCTCGAGCAGCTCGAATTCGCGCAGCGGCATCGAGATCTCCTCGCCGCGGACGGCGACCGCGTGGCGCTCGGAGTCGAGGCGGATCCCGAGCTCGTCGAGCACGAGCTCGTCGACTCCGTCCTCGCGCTCCTCCTCGCCGGCGCCTCCGCGGCGGAGGGCCGCCCGGACGCGCGCGAGGAGCTCGCGCGTCGAGTACGGCTTGGTGATGTAGTCGTCCGCGCCGAGCTCGAGGCCGACGACGATGTCGATCTCGCTGTCCTTCGCGGTGAGCATGATGATCGGCACCGCCGAGGTCTGCCGGATCGTGCGGCAGACCTCGGTGCCGGGAAGGCCGGGGAGCATGAGGTCGAGCAGCACGAGCTCGAAGGGCTGCTCGCCGAATGACGCCACGGCGCGTGCGCCGTCGTCGACGACCGTCACGCGGTACCCCTCCCGCTCCAGCAGGAAGGCGAGCGGGCGGGAGATCGACTCCTCGTCCTCGACGAGCAGGATGTGCTGGGCCACTACGGGGTTCCCTTCTCGGCGGCACCGGCGGCGTTCGCGCCGCGGCCGGGCTTCGTGGTCTTCTGGGGGGTCTCGGATCGCGCCGCGCTCGCGGACTCCGCCGTCTTCGCGGGCTTCGTCGGCTTCGCGGACTTCACCGTCTTCGCGGCGGCCTTGCGGGCCTTCTTCGCCCGCTTGCCGCTCCCAGGCGCCTCGTAGAGCGGGAAGGCGAGGGTGAAACTCGATCCCACACCGGGCTGCGACCACACGTCGACGTCGCCGCCGTGCGCCCGCATGGTGTGCCGGGTGATGCTCAGGCCCAGACCGGTGCCGCCGTCGCCGCGGGTACGGGCGCCGTCCACGCGGTAGAAGCGCTCGAAGATCCGCGAGAGGTGCTCCGGGGCGATCCCCTCGCCCTGATCGGTGACCGTGACGACGAAACGATTGCGCTCGAAGGCCATGCCGACGCCCACGCGGCCGCCGTCCGGGGAGTGCCGGATCGCGTTGCTCAGCAGATTCGCGACCGCGGCGCCCAGCGAGGTGGGCCGGCCGAGGATCATGGCCTCGCGATCGAGTGCGGAGTCGTCGGTGATGACCAGCTCGACGCCGTGCTGCATGGCGAAGGCGCGGTGCGAGTCGACCTCGCCGCGGATCAGGTCGCGGAGCGAGACGGCCTCGCGATCCTCGGGGCGGAGCGTCGATTGCGCCTCGGAGAGCTGGATGATGTCGCGCGACAGCTCGCCGAGCCGCCGGGACTCCTTGACGAGGCTCTTCGAGAACTCGCGCACGAGGGCGGGCTCGTCCGCCGCCTGCTGCACCGCCTCGGCGAGCAGCCCGATCGCGGCGATCGGGGTCTTCAGCTCGTGGCTGACGTTGGCGATGAAGTCCCGTCGCATCGCGTTCACCCGCTGCTCCTCGCCGAGATCCTCGGCGAGGACGACCACGAAGCGCCGCTGCAGGCGCACGATGTGCGTGCGGACGGTGTCGGCGGGGTCTCCGGGATCCGGTTCGTGGGTGTCGGGCATGCCGGTCGACATCACCCGGCGGACCCGCGCGAGGAACCCCGGGTCGAGCAGCTCCTCGTCCGTGATGTGGGGCTCGCGCCGTGCCGACGGATTCGCGTACACGGGTGCGAGTGCGGCGTCGAGCACGACGGCGAACATGTCCACCTCGTCGAGGATGGCGGTGGCCACCTCGGGGAGCTCCGGGCGCATCTGCTCCGCCCGCCGCGCGCCCGCCCGGCGGGCGCCCAGGACGCCGAACGCGATTCCGGCCCCGATCAGGATGCCGAGGCCCGTCGCGGCCAGAACGAGCAGGGTCGGATCCATGACTCTCATCGTAGGGGGAGGGGTTTCCGGCAACAGGTAGAGTTCAACTGTTGTTCACCTGTTGGTGCGTCCCGGTTCACCGGCCCCGCCCAGACTGATGAGGGTGCGCGTCGGCGCAGAAATACGGAAAGGAACCGCATGCGTGAGGTATTCCAGCAGTCGCTGGCCGAGGTGCAGGATCGACTGGTGAAGATCGCCGAGCTCGTCGAGGAGGCGATCGAGAACGCCACGACGGCCTTCGGCAACTCGGACGTGGCCGTGGCCGAGCAGGTGATCGACAGCGTCGACGAGATCGAGGTCCTCGCCGGGGAGCTCGATCAGCTCACCATCGACATCCTCGCCCGCCAGCAGCCGGTCGCCTCGGACCTGCGCCTCATGGTCGGGGCGCTGCGCATGAGCGCCTCGCTCGAGCGGATGTCGGATCTCGCGCAGCACATCGCGCAGCTGGCGCGCTACCGCTACCCCGAGAGCGCGATCCCGAAGGGGCTGAAGAAGATCTTCGTCCGCATGGGCGCGCTCGACGTCGAGATGGCGTCGAAGATCGTCGAGGTGCTCCGCACCCAGGATCCGACGCTGATCGAGGAGGTCAGGGACCTCGATGACGATCTCGACGAGCTGCACGCGAAAGTCTTCGAGAAGGTGCTCAGCGACAAGATCGCCGACAACCCCACCGGGGTCGTCGATGCGACGCTCGCGAGTCGGTACCACGAGCGCTTCGGCGACCACGCGGTGAGCGTCGCGAAGCAGATGCACTACTTCCTCAGCGGTTCGCTCGACTGAGCGGGCCCGTGCGGCGGGGGGCCGTCGCCGCCGAACGGTAGGCTGGTGGGCGTGAAGCAACGCATCTACGACTCGCACGCCCAGGAGGTCGTCGACTTCGTCCCGCGGGAACCGGGACGGGTCGGCCTCTACGTGTGCGGTCCGACGGTGCAGTCCGCGCCCCACATCGGGCATCTGCGCAGCGCGCTCGTCTACGACCAGATGCGGCGCTGGTTCGCGGTCACCGGGCACGAGGTGACGCTCATCCGCAACGTCACCGACATCGACGACAAGATCCTCGACCACGCGCGCCGCGCCCAGGAGGAGGACGGTGCGAGCGAGGCCTGGTGGGCGCTGGCGTACCGGGTGGAGCGCGAGTTCACCGCCGCCTACGACGCGCTCGGGGTGCTCGCGCCCACGTACGAGCCGCGGGCGACGGCGAACATCCAAGAGATGATCGCGCTCATCGAGCGGCTCGTGGAGCGCGGCCACGCCTACCCGGCGGCCGACGGCTCGGCGAGCGTCTACTTCGACACCGCCAGCTGGCCCGCGTACGGCGCGCTCACGCGCCAGCGCCGCGAGCAGATGGAGGACGCCGCGGACTCGGAGCCGGTCGGGAAGCGGGATCCGCGCGACTTCGCGCTCTGGAAGGCGCATCGCGCGGGGGAGCCGGAGTCGGCGGCCTGGCCGTCGCCGTGGGGGCCGGGCCGACCGGGCTGGCACATCGAATGCTCCGCGATGGCGACCCGGTACCTCGGCGAGGAGTTCGACATCCACGGCGGCGGCCTCGACCTGCGCTTCCCGCACCACGAGAACGAGCTCGCCCAGTCGCAGGCGGCCGGTCAGGCCTTCGCGCGGCACTGGATCCACAACGGCCTCGTGAGCACCGGCGGGCAGAAGATGTCGAAGTCCCTCGGCAATTCGCTGTTCGCCGCCGATCTCCTGGCACGGGCCCGCCCGATCGTGCTCCGCTACTTCCTGGGATCCGCCCACTACCGCTCCGTCCTCGAGTTCTCGGACGGATCGCTCGCCGAGGCCGATGCGGCCTTCTCCCGGATCGAGGGGTTCCTCGACCGCGCGGAGGGATTCGGGAACGCGTTCCGCGACCCCGCGGACGGTGCGGAGCTGCGCGAGGCGGTCTCGGAGACCGCGGTGCGCGCCGAGCACCTGCCCGCCGAATTCTCGGCGGCGATGCGCGACGACTTCGCCGTGCCGCAGGCGCTCGCCGCGCTGCACGGAGCCGTGCGCGCGGGCAACGCCGCGATCGACGAGGGCGACGAGGCCGAGGCCGCGGCGCGAGCGCGCGAGGTCGTCGCGATGCTGGGCGTGCTCGGGCTGAACCCGCGGGATCCGCGGTGGGCGAGCGGCACGGACGGCGCCGGAGGCGACGCGGCCGAGGCGGCG